>CAYSHI010000441.1:0-41444 GCA_964430745.1 uncultured Acidobacteriota bacterium
GCCGACTACACCGGCTTCGAAACCCTCGCCGAGCTCGATGAGCGCATCGCACGAGAGGGTGGCGGGAACGAAGTGCTCCTGCCGGAAGAAACCAGCATCGATACCAAGGTGCGTCAGCGCGAGATGCTGCCGGGCGAAACACACGAGTTCATCGGGCACATGCTCGACTTCCAGCGCCAGGAGCGGCTGACCCGGAGCCCGATCCGCAGCGCCGGGCGGCGCTACAACATGGACTCGATGCGCACCGAAGGCTGGGCCGTAGGGCTCGAGGAGCTTCTCATGCAGGCGGGCGTGCTCGACGATCGGCCGAGGAAGGGACGTGAGATGGAGTACCTCATGAACGCCTCGCACATGAGCCTCGCGATTCCGGACATGGAGATGCACGCCAACGAGATCGACCTGACCGAGGCGCGCCATCTCTGCGCCGAGATCATGCCGCGCGGGTGGTCGCAACCGGACGAAGATATGGTCTGGTTCGAGATGCAGTCCAACATCCGCAATCCCGGTGGGTTTCACAGCAACGTGGTCACCGGCAAGGCCTACTTCATGAAGCTGTTCCGCGAGCGGGCGCAGCAGCTCGGCGACGATTTCGTTCTGCGCGATTTCATCGACGAGTTCCTCGAGGCCGGCATCATCCCGATGTCCCTCATTCGCTGGGAGATGACGGGCAACAGCGACGACATCACCTTGGTGACGGAGGAGCTCGAAGGAAGCTAGTGCCGGAATTGCGCGGCTCAGAAGTTCATCGCCAGCCCGATGGTGAAGATCGTGTCCAGCTTGTCGAGCGGGACGAAGACGCTCTCGCCGGTCAACATCCCGTCCGGCAACTCCAGCGAGACCTCACCCAGGGACGGTTCGTTGTCGAACAGGAGCCGCAGGCTGACGCGCAGGGCAAAACGGTCGGTCATGGCCACCGCCACCGAGTTGACGGTGTCGAAGCGGAAATCGCTGAGCTCGGAGAGGTTCTCGTCGGCGATGAACGAGCTCTCGAAGGTGGTGCCGGCGCTCAGTTGCCGGCGGTAATCCCAGGAGCCGCGCAGCCCGGCGAACTTGTCTTTGCCGTCGAGGTTCACGACGTTGTCCTGGACCGTGTACGTGATTCCGTAGCTGGTGCGCAAAGTCCGGATCTCATCGTCGAACCAAAGGTGCCCGACGCCGATCGGGAACGAGTAACGATGGGCGATACCGGCAAACGTGTTGCGGTCCCATCCGGCGCCGGCGAACCAGAACAGGCGACCGGAAATCGCTCGTTCGTAGCGGCCGCGGGCGTAGTAGTTGGCGGCGGTGAGCTCGCTGGTCGACTCATCGATGAGCTCGAAGTCGGCCTGCGACGTACCCACGGCCCGCAACGATCGGGTCGTCGTGCTGGCGCGGAGGCCCCCGGCGTCGAACTGGAACAGCGCGTTGACCCAGCGCCGGCTCAGGCTGTTGTTGAACGACAGCGTGTTGCTCTCGGCGTTACCGGCGGTCAAGACGAACCCGAGCTCGCCGGTATCTGCCCAGCCGGTCTCCGGTTCGGCGTCCTGGGCCCAGGCGGCCGGGGCGACGACAAGCGTGATCAGCCCAATGGTCAAAACGATACCTACGCGGTGAGAGAGAGCTCTCATCAAGACCTCGATTCGGCGTTGGTCGTGCGCGACGGGCGACGGTCAGTCGGCGGGTCGGCGCACCACGGTCAAGAAAGCGGTGGCTTCGGAGATAGGGACACCGGCTTCGGTCGAGAAGTCACATCGGGAGAGCGGCCCGCTGCTCGTCAGCGTGAAGCGATCAGGTGGTCGGCGAGCCTCGCCGCGAGCGCGGCGACCGTCAGCGTCGGGTTGACGGCGGTGACATTCGGGAACACCCCATTGGAACAGACGTAGAGGTTGTCGGTTCCGTGCACCCGCAGGTCGCGGTCGACAACGCCGTCGTCGTCGGACGCGCTCATCCGGCATGTTGACGTCGCGTGCGCCCCATCCGGCTTGATGAGCTCGGTGCGAATGCTGTCCTGGGGGCAGCCGGCGGCGCGGAGTACGTCGATGAGATGCTGTCGGTGGGTTTCGAGCGCTCGCTGGGTGGTCTCGTTGACCGCAAAGTCGATCTGGGTCGCCCGCAGGCCGGGCTGTTCGGTCTCGCCGCCGAGGCGCACACCGTTCCCCGGGCTCTCGAACTGCTCGACGGATGCTTCGAGCGCGAGGTGCATGCCGGAGGCCATCTTGTCCTCGATCTCGGCGCGCGGGACGTTGGCGAGGATCTCCCGTTCGAGGAACGTTTCCCCGGAATCGCCCACCCGGGCGAATAGCATCTTCCCCTCGCGCTGCCACTCCGGTGTGTCGAAGTGTCGGGATGCCAGGGTGATGAAACCGAGTTCCTGGTGGGCACGCTCCGGGTTTCCTGGTCGCGTGCCTTCGGCGAAGATCAAGGGGTGGCCGATGAGGTGCCTGCCGACGTGCCCGGAGTCGTTGCCGATGCCCTCGGGCCAGTCGCTGCCGGCGGATGCGAGTAACAGCTTGGTGGATTCGACCGTGCCGCTGCAGATCGCGACGCTGTCGCCCTCGATCGATTTGCTTTCGCCGCTGGCCATATCGAGGAAGCGCGCTCCGCGGGCCCGCCGCTTGCCGTCCATCAAAATCTCGGTGACCGGTGAGCCGGTGAGCACCCGGAGGCGGGCTCCGTATTCGCTCTGCAGCTCCGTCAGGTCGAATGTGGCGGAGTAGCGGGCGTTGACCGGACAGTACCGACACGTACCGGTGGTCAGGCACTTGTCCGCGTTGCGGGCCATGGGCATGTGGGAGTACGACATGCCCAGGCTCTCGAGCGCCTCGATGACGGGCATGTCGTTGAGCGTGTAGGGGGCGGCGGGGAACGGAAAGCGGTCGCCGTATCTCGGTGGGTCGTCGTTATCAGAGTCTCCCTCGATGCCCAGCAGAATCTCGGCTTGCCCATAGTACGGAGCCAGGTCGTCGTAGCCGATCGGCCAGTCGGCGCCGTTTCCCGTGCGCGAGCCGAGCTCGAAGTCTTCCGGCTTGAAGCGCAGGCTCCATCCGCCCCAGTGATTGGTCGTGCCGCCCTTGACGAACAGCCGTGACCCGCGCAGCCCGAACCTCTCGTGCTCGGTGCGGGGAGGCTCCCAGAACTGCTCGTAGGGGCTGGGATCCGCCATGAGGTAGTCGAGCCAGGCGCGGTAGTTGTTGGTGGCGCGATCCGGCCCGGCTTCGAGCATGGTGACGTCGTGATCATCGCCGGCGCTCAGAAGCTGCCGTGCGAGCACCGTACCGGCGACGCCGGAGCCGACGATCAAGATCGTCGCCATCTCAGCGGCCTCCTCGGCGGTAGCTGCCGGCCTCGGTGAAGGAGCCGCCGAAGTGGCCGCGGTAGTTCGAAAGGCCGAAGCTTCGGAACCCCTCGGACAGCGGAACCTGGTGCGTGACGATTTCGGAAAACACGAACGTTCGCGCCCGGCCCAGCTTCGAGTGCGCGAACGCATCGCCGGCGAGGTCCGCGCCGACTTCGGCAAAAAGCAGCGACGACCACGTTTGTTCCGCGCTGTTGCCGCTCGACACGAGCAGGTCGACGAGCTCGACCGCGTTCTCGTACTCCGTCAGGTAGCTGGGCTCATGGCCGGCCTTGAGCCCGAGGTCGGCTTCGAGGCGCTCCCGGTACGGGCCGAGGTCGGGTGTGAGCTCCCAGGCGCGGTTGACGTACTCGCACAGGCCGGCCAGCGCATCGAAAGCCTCCGTGGCCAACGTGCCGGTGCGCGTCGCATCCACCGGCAGCGGAGAGTCGCTGACGAACCGCAGCAGCTCGTCGGTGTGATCTTCGGGAATCACCGTGCAGCCCGGGGGCAGGGTGGCGAGCACGCTGGCGGAAAACCCCATTCGGAGAAGCTTCCTGCGGTCGATTCGCAGCTCGGTCATTCGACTCTGTTGCTCCGGTCACGGCCGCCGGCTCCGCCGCTCGTAGATGAGATGAATTCCGTTGGTTACCTGTGCTCGTACGGCTCGATAGTGAGCGGCTTCCCGCTGTACTGCCCATCGGGAGCCGTGCTCGGGAACCGGTATTCAGGCCTGGTGAGAATAGCGTAGACCGCAGGATCGCCCTCCCGCAGCCGCTCCGTGGTGGTCAGTTTCCACTCGTGGCCGACCTGATCGAAACGCCCGGGAAAGTCCTGCGCCCCGAGCAGCGAGGTAAACGCCCAGTAGATGTACTCGGAGGTCATGCAGTCGTAGTCGCAGGTCGTGTCGTCGTATGAGTACCAGGCGCCGGCGGGGTATTCGTCGGGTACTTCCATGAAGCGTCCGCCGCGCGCCAGATCCATCGCCTCGGTGATTTCCGTCCCCGGCACGCGTCCGAAGACCTCAGGGTAGGCGCCGCCCCAGCCGACGTCCGACACCATGTGGAGGATTTCCTCGAGCGAACCGTCGAAGATGCCGAGTTCCTTCGCGTTCGGGTGGGCCTCGTCGTCGTACAGACCCTGGCCGCGCGGACGCGAGCCCCGCGGTGAGCCGCGCATCTCGCCACCCGTCTTCGTCATCACGATGGCGCCGCGACCGTCCAGGAGTGCCCGCATGATCAACGGGTTGTCGGGCTCGCCGTCCTCGTCGTTGTCGATGTACTGGGCCAGAACGCCGGCAGCGTGTAGTAGCTTGTCGTTTCCGGTCGTGTTGGTGGCGTAGACGGGTACGCCGAACACATCCACTTTCTTGGTGAAGGCTACTTGCTGCTCGGGCGGCTGTGACGGCATCCTGCTTGACGCAGCGCCGCCATAGGCAGACGCAATGAGCACGGCGGCGATCACCGTTGGCATGCGCATTTGAGTGTCCTCCGTCTTTGACCGTCAGACTTCGATCGTCAACGGTTGTGGGATCTGGTCAAGGCGCGGTCGCGCGGGGGGGGGCGCGGCGCCCCGTCGGAAAACTAGCAGCGAACAAGGGCTAACGGCAATCGGGGGCGCGTTGTGGGAGCGTCCGAGGGCGGCTACGGTCGATCGACGCAGCGGACAAGAGCGGAGAGCTTCGATTATGAGAGCTGAAAAGCGTGGCAGAGGACTCCGGGGTGGGGAGATGACGCGGCGGAAGTTCGTTGCCCACTCGGCGGCGGCGTCCGCCGCGTTCAGCATCGTGCCCAGCGCGGTATTGGGCCGAGGGGCACAGGCGCCACCCAGCGAGCGAATCAACGTCGCCTCGATCGGCGTCGGCGACATGGGCATGGGCGACCTCAACGGCGTGTTGCGCCTCGACGACACCCACGTCGTTGCGGTCTGCGACGTCGCCGAGCTCGTCGACTACAGCAAACAGGAGTTCGGCGGCACGGCGGGGCGCGGCGTCGCGGTCTCGACGGTGGAGGAGCACTACGCCGAGCAGATGAAGTCGGGGAGCTACTCGGGTTGCAGGGCCTACGTTGATTTCCGCGAGATGCTCGAACGCGAGCCCGACATCGACGCCGTCATCGTCGCCACGCCCGACCACGTTCACGCCGCGGCATGCCTGGCGGCGATCGACCGCGGCATGCACGTGTACTGCGAAAAGCCGCTGGCCCACTCCGTCTACGAGGTGCGCATGGTCACCGAAGCGGCGCGCAAGGCAGGCGTGGCCACGCAGATGGGCAATCATGGCCACTCCGGCGAGGGAATTCGCTTGATGGTCGAGTGGATTCAGGCCGGGGCGATCGGCCCCGTTCGCGAGGTGCACGGCTGGACGAGCGTCGGCAGGCCCGACTGGACAGGGGATCGAACGACCCGCCCCGAGCCCGAGCCCGTACCACCAGGGCTCGACTGGGAACTCTGGCTGGGCCCGGCGATGGAGCGTCCCTACAGCTCAGCCTATCAACCTTACAACTGGCGCGGCTGGTGGGATTTCGGCACCGGTGCGATCGGCGACATGGCTTGCCACAACCTCGATCCGGCCTTCTGGGCACTGGATCTGGGCGCACCGCAGACCATCGAGGCCAGCTCAACCGGCATTACCGACGAGACCGTTCCCGCGGGGGCCCTGTACCAATACGAGTTCGCCGCGCGCGAGGATATGCCGCCCGTGACCGTGAAGTGGTACGACGGCGGACTCATGCCCCCCCGGCCGCCGGGGCTCGAAGCCGATCGTCGCATGGGCGGTGAGGGCATCTATTTCGTCGGGGATGACGGCATCCTCCTCGCCGGCGGTTGGGCCGAGTCGCCACGGCTCGTTCCCGAGTCCCGGATGCGGGGCTACGAGAGGCCGCCGAGAACGCTTCCGCGGGTGGAGGGGCACCACCGCGACTGGATCGACGCCTGCAAGGGCGGCGACCCGGCGAGCGCCAACTTCGACTATTCGGGCCCCCTGACCGAGGCGGTGCTGCTCGGCCAGGTGGCGCTGCGTAGCGGCAAGAAGCTCGACTGGGATGCGGGCAGCATGAGGGCGACGAATACTGCGGAGGCCGGAGAGTTCATCAAGCCGGAGTTTCGCCCAGGCTGGGGCCTGTAGGATCGGAGGCGTCATGTTTCGTGGAATCGTCGTAGGCATCGTCGCGTTAACCACGGTGACCGCCGGTCCCATCGGGGGGGTCGAGGGGCGCTCGGAACTCGTCCAATCCGTAGGGCCGCTCGTCGTGGCCGAGCCCGTGCGCCACCTGGATGTAGACGCCCGTGAGCCGATGGTCGTCCAGCATCCCGACGGCACGCTGTTCGTTTCGGGTTATGGGCGCGACGTTCCGACCATCGAGCAGCCTCCGCGCCTGTGGAAGAGCGATGACGGTGGAGCCACCTGGGAGCGTGTAGATGTCGGTACGGTGGCGGACGGCGCCAAGGGCAACTCCGACGTCGATCTCACGGTCGGCGGCGACGGAACGGTGTATTTCGTCACCATGGGTTTCGACCGCTCCGTGAGCGAGGGGACCCACGTCGCCGTCGGCGTCAGCCATGACGTCGGCGCCACCTGGTCGTGGAGTTATCTGACACACGACCGCCTCGTCGATCGGCCGTGGATCCGGGTAACGCCCTCTGGACGGGTCCACGTGATCTGGAACGACGGCAGCGGTGTCAGCCATTCCATCAGCGACGACGCGGGAAGGACCTGGACGCAGCGGCCCCGGATCCACCCGAGAGGGGGATCGAGCCACATCGCCGTCGGACCCTCGGGCGAGCTAGCCGTGCGGATCACACCGATCTCGGCCTCGGGAAAGCAGTTCGACGAGGATGTCGAGCTGATCGCCGTGAGCACCGACGATGGAATGAGCTGGGACAAGCACGTTCCGCCCGGAGAACGCGCATGGACTCCCGACCTGGCGGACTCGGCGGTGCTGAGTCGATGGGTCGAGCCCCTGGCATGGGGCGCCGACGGTGGCCTTTTCTATCTGTGGAGCGAGGGGCAGACGCTGTTTCTGGGGATGTCCGGCGATCGGGCTGAGACATGGCGAACGTGGGCGATCCATCGCGATGATGAGGCGATGTTCTTTCCCTACCTCATGGCGGGTCGTGCGGGCGAGCTGGCAGCGACGTGGTTTTCGGGTGCGGGGGAGAGCTTGCGGGTGCACGTCGCCCTGATCGAGGGGGGCACAACCCCGGAGGAGGCTCCGCGGTTGTCCCTGGCGCCGCCGATTCGGCAGGAGGCGTGGGTTGTCGACGGCGACATACGCGTGCGCGATGCCGCCGGCGAGTATGTCCCGGTGATCTTCCTGGCCGACGGTGGCCTCGGCGTTGTGACCCCTATCCAGAACGGGCCCGACGGGCGCGGCGGGTTTTCATGGTGGCGGATCGAGGCCGGAGGGCGGCCTCAAGACGGGCTTCGCTATGCGAATCCGCTGGTGATGGAGAACGCCGGGCGGCTCGCCGACCCCACCGTCATCAAGGTGCGGGGGCGGTACTACCTCTATCTGACCGGCGGTGTCTCGCCGGGCGGTAGCTTCGGTGCCGGCGTCTGGTCGTCGGACGACCTCGTGACCTGGGAGCACCACGAGGTCTCCATCGAGGGGGGGCGGGGCATCGGCGCACCGACGGCCGCGGAGTACGACGGCTACGTGTATCTGACCGGGAACGACATCGGTCTGTTCCGCAGCCGCGATCCTCTCGGACCGTTCGAGTTCTTCGGCGATTTCGTCGACGAGCACGGCCACCGGCTGGAGAGCGAGCTGCACGACTACTGCCGGGGTTGCGCAGACGGGGGCGTATTCGACGCCGCGATCTTCGTCGACGACGACGCCAAGGTTTATCTCTATTTCGCGGGCGGGGGTGGCGACGGCGTGTACGGCGTCGAGCTCGACCGTGCCGACCTGCGCAGGCTGGCCGGGCCGGTTCGGCATTTCTTCCGCTTCGAGCCGTCCCACATCTGGGAGCGCTACGGCAGCCGCAACGAGATGAGCACGAAAAGCTGGATCGAAGGGCCGTGGATGACCAAGCACGACGGGACCTATTACCTGCAATACGCCGCGCCGGGAACGGAGTGGAAGTCGTACGCGGTCGGTGTGTACACGGGCGTCGACCCGTTGGGGCCGTTCGAGTACTACGAGGGCAACCCCATCCTCGTGCACGACGGCGGGCTGATCAACGGCTCCGGGCACCACAGCGTCGTCGAAGGTCCCGACGGCAACCTCTGGGCCATCTACACACTGTTGTATAGAAACTGGAACCGTATGTTCGAGCGGCGGATCGGCATGGATCCGGTCGGGTTCGACGGCAACGGAAACATGTTCATCAACGGCCCGTCGGAGCTGCCTCAGTGGGCCCCGGGTGTGCGGCCGCGGCCCTGGGAGAGCAACGGCAGCGGCTCGATCCCGCTGTCGGAGGACAAGGTCTACCTTGCCAGCAGCGAGGCTCCGGGTCGCAACGCCCCCTACGCGCTCGACAACAGCGCACGCACCTGGTGGGCGCCGGCGCCGCAGGATGTCGAGCGTTGGCTGCAGGTCGACCTCGGCGCGGGCGAGGCGCAAAGCTACATCGTCGACGCTGCCCGCATCCTGTTCACGCTCCCGGAGGGCGACGTCGAGGATGACTCGAGTCCCGACCACGATGGTTCGGCCGCGCGGCTTCGTCGCTACAAGATCGAGATATCGGCGGACGGAGAGGCGTTCACGACGGTCGTGGACCGCACCGGCAACGACCGCGACAACGCGGTCGCCTTCGACGAGATCGACCCCGTTGAGTGTCGTTACGTGAGGCTGACGCTCACCGACTGGCCGGCGGATCTACCGCTGGGCGTCCTCGAGCTCACCATCTTCGGACGTCCCGTACCGTCCTGACGAGTTGCTGACGGCGCCGTCCTCGATCCCGGCCTGCCCCCCGGGTGCGGCCCGCTCCTCTGGAGGTGTCTGTGCTTCCGAGGTCGATTGTTCCTCCGGGGCCGGTTGCGCCTCCGTGGCCGACTGTGCCTCCGCGGCGGATTGCTCCTCCGAGGCGGATCGTTCCTCCGACGCGACGTTCACTTCCGGCGCGACGTGCGCCCCCGCGGCTTCTTCGCGGCCGCTGTCCTCGTCTTCCCCATCCGCGGCGTCCACCGTTGTGCTTTCCACGGACGGGTGCTCTTCCGGTGCCTCAATTGCTGGTTTCTGCATCGTCTGGAGGGTCGCCTCGAGCTCCCCGATTCGCGTTTCCTGTGACCTCACCGTTTCGCGCAGGCGCCGCTCTCGAGCGGCCGACCGGTCGGTCGCCTCTTCCCACGCCTCGACCGGTTCGATGACGCCGGATTCGAGGTTCTCGAGCAAGTGATCAGTATTCTCGTAAGAGAAGCCCTCGAGCACGTTGGGGAACTTGCGCCAGTGCTCGAACATCCCGTACTCGCGCTCGGATGCCAGCAGGATGGGCTGGATGGGCACCGACGGAAAGTTGGGCACGACGTGGCTGAGCTCCTGCGGGATGCTCTTGGCGTCGGTCAGGTCGGCGATCACGAAGCGGCACATCCCGGCAAGCAGTTGCACCGTCTCGGTGACGTCGCGACCCGGCGCCGGTGGAAAATCGAACAGGATGGGGACCAAGTCGTGGTTGCGTCGCAGCGCCTCGTGGACGGAATCCAGGGCGGCCTTACGCTCATCGCTGAAGCGCCCCAGAATGAGCACCGCTTTCGAGGTGACGGTGTCGAGAACCTTGCGGATCTTACGGTTCTCGAGCAACAGGTAGACGAACTGGGCCACATCCAGATCGCCGACGGTGATCTCCGGAGTGAACGCCGGCGTGATCACGAGACCCCGCTGGATCGTGGTGTCATCGTGACCGACATCCCACGCCGAGATGCCGAAGATGTTCGCCCCGGTGAGGTCCGCGCCGTGGAGTCGGGTCTCCACCAACGTCGCCTTCGAGAGCTGGGCGCCGCGAAGGTCCGCGCCGGTGAAATCGGCACTGCCGAGGTCGGCCTCATTCAGGAAGGCCCCGCTCAGGTGCGCTCCCCGGAAATTGACCCCGTTCAAACGCGCCGAACTCAGGTCCGCGCCCTCGAGATCGGCGCCGCTGAGGTTGGCGCGAAAAACCGTGGCCAGCCGGATCTGGGCGCGGGCCAGCGTCGCCCCGGAGAGGTCGGCGTCCTCCAGGTTGGCCTTGTTGAGGTTGCTGCCGGTGAGGTTGGCGCCGGGCAGTCGGGCCTTCGCCATGAAGGCGCCGGCAAGCGTAGCCCCGCGTAGCGTCGCCTTTTCGAGGTTGGCCTCCATGAAGTTGGCGTCGCGCGCCTCGACCTTGCTCAAGTTGGCGCCTCGTAGATCCGCCTCGGCGAGCCAGGCATGGGCGATGTCTGCGCCTTTCAAATTGGCCCGGCAGAGATCGATCCCGGTCAGATGGGTGTCGGCGAGGTTCGCCCCGGTGAGGTCGACGCTGACGCGGGGCTTTTCGCGACGCCATGCATTCCAGGCGTCGATGCCCTTTTCAGTGAGAAGTGCGAGTTGCTCGGGGTTGGCCATGGACGGATCCGGTACGTCTTCGTAGATGTTCCGTTGCCCACGATTGCGCGTGTGCCGATACTATGCACCAACACGTCTCCTGGAAAGGCAGGCGTGACGAATTCAGTCCGTACCCGAGGGAGTTTCGCCGGTGTGCTAAGAGCCTTCGAGACTGCGGTAGATCATCTCGAGCCAGCCGTCGGCGTTCATGTAACCGTAGCCCCAGCTCTCGTACTCACTCCCCGGCCCGCGGGCGATGATTTCCTCGAGGCTCCGACCTTCCGCCCTCTGAGTCCGGACCAGGCTGATCGTGTCGTCGAGCATCTTTCGCAAGCGGTATAGCTCCTGCTTGTCGGAAAGGGGGCCGTGGCCCGGGATGACGGCGGCGTCTTCGGGGATCAGAGGCAAGGCGATGTCGAGGTTTTCCAGGATGGCCAGGGCGTTCCCCCCGGACTCGAGATCGGCGGTCGGAAAGCTGGAAGTGCCGGAGTTGAACAGATCCCCCATGTGCACGACGTTCGATCCGGTGAAGAACACGACCACGTCGTTGTCCGTATGCCCTCCCGGGATGGCCAGCGAACGGACCTCCTCACCGTTGAAGTGCACCGACAGTGCCTCGCTGAAGGTGATCACCGGCCAGTGGGCGCTGTCGAGCGCCAGCAGGCGCTCGCGGGCGCGCTCGTGGGCGACAACCAGTGCTTCATGTTCCCGCACCAGGTCGGCGTTGCCGTCGGTGTGATCCTCGTGGTGATGGGTATTGATGATGAAACGGAGACGGCCGCTGTCGAGAGAGCGCAACGCTTCGGTGATGGCGTCCGTGAGCTCGGCCCACTGGTCGTCGACGATGAGTATGCCGTCCGGGCCGATCGATACGGCGATGTTCCCGGCGACGTCACCGGTGGCCTCCAACATGTAGACGTTGCCGCCCACGGGGTGGGTGATGATCTCGACGCCCGTCAGATCGGGCTTCTGGGAGGTGTCGTCCGCGGTCTCGGCTGCCGACGTCGCGCCCGACCCTGGCCCTGCTTCCGACGCCGACGCGTCCGCGCCGGGGGTCGCCCGAGGGGGAGGCTCTGCGGTGCGAAGCCCGTCGATGGCAAGGCGAAACCCCATATGGTCGTCACTCGAGTTCTGCTCGTCGCCGGTGCGCGCCGCGGCTCGAATGCTGTGGCCGCCCTCGGGGGCAACCTCGCCGCCGGTCTCCACGCCCGCCCAGTCGACCCAGGAGCCACCGCGGTTGACCCTGTCGATACCCTCGTCGGGGACTCCGGCCGGTCGATCCGGCCCGGTCGGGTTGCTTCGTGGGGCGTGGGCATAATACGCGGCGTCGTAAACGTCGTAGACCCACTCGCCGAGGTTGCCCGCCATGTCGTACACGCCGTACGGAGAGACGCCGCTGTCGTAGGCGGCGACCGGTGACGTCTCGACATGGCCGTCGTCGATGTCGGGGGCCGCGCGTCGCGCGTGCGGGCCGTATTTGCTGATGAAGTTGGCATCGGCGTAGTTCGCTCGATGTCCGTCGGGGGCATCGTTCCCCCACGGGAAGCGGCGCCCGTCGGTGCCGCGGGCGGCCTTTTCCCACTGTGCTTCCGTCGGGAGGACGACCGGCAGACCGAGGCGGCCCGAGAGCCAAGCGGAGTACGCCTGGGCGTCGTTCCAGCTCACGCTGCCGACCGGGTGGTCGTCGCCCTGGTCGAAGTAGATGTTGTTCCAGGCGCCATCCGGTTGCGGTCTCCACGGGTCGTCGTCGTCGCCGGGCCCGGGCACTTTGCCCGTCCACTGCCAGGACCCCATTCCTTTCTCCGCGTCGGTTTCGTATCCGGTGTCGGCGACGAAGGCGGCGAACTGCCCCACCGTCACCGGAAACGTCCCGACCCAGAAGCCGTCGAGATCGACCTCGTGGACCGGCAGCTCGTCCTCGAGCCCCTCCGCCGATCCCATCGGGAAGGCGCCCGCCGGGATCATCACGAAACGATGGCCGTCACCGAGATCCACCTCGACGTGCCCCGATTCGTTCGTACGGGTCGAAAGCGCCCGGTCGCGCACCCTCTCGACGATCGTCGACGCGCTGTCAGCCGATGCCGGCTGCCTCGCCACGGCTGACGCCCCAACGTCTTCCGCCGCGGGCGTACAGGCCAGCGTGCACCAAGCCGCCGTTGTCGCCGCCAGACCTAGAAGACTCGCTTGGTCGCCCTTCCGTCGTCGCATCATCTCTCCTCTTCGATCTTCGATCAGTACCCGGCTAGCGTCCTGGGGCAGGACACTAGGCTCCGCCGTTGCCTCCGCCACCGGTTTGGCGACGGTACACCAGCGTGACGACAACAACGATGGCGACGAAGGCGAGGCCGCTCGCGGCCTGGGCGGCGGCGACGCCGATGGCGGCAGCCAGTGCTCCGATTCCGATCTGCCCGAAGGGGCCGAATCCGCGGCTGAGATTCCAGACGCCGACCACCGCGCCGCGTTCCGAGTCCGCGACGTTCTGCTGCAGAACGGTGGGTAGCAGGGAATCGAGGCTGGCCCAGGTGACGCCCACGAGGGCAATCAGTCCGAGCGACAGCAGATACGACGTCGAAAACGCGAAGACCGCGAGGCCGAGACCGAAGCTGACGCACACCACCGGCAGCAGACGGGCGGGCCGGACCTGCCGGGCCACGGTGCCGAGCAGGAGCAAGCCGACAACGCCACCCGCATTGCGGGCGGCAACCAGGTTGCCGAGGCCTTGCTCGCCAACCTGGAGAATGTCGCGCGCGAACGAGGGCGCGAGTACCTCGCTCGAATACACGAACACCTCGGCGGCCAGGGCCACGACCGCGAACACCAGCACGGCCGGGGTCTGCAGCAGGTGGCGAATGGCCTCCCAGGCCCCCGGTCGATCGATCTCGCCGTCGCCGGTCGGGGGTTGCGGGAGCTTGCGGAACGATCCGGTGTCCGGGGCGACGTACGGGACCACGGTCAACAGGATGGCACTGAGCAGGTAGCTGATCGACATGGCCACGAAGGCGCCGACGCCGCCGAATGTCGCCAGCAGAAAGCCCGTCGAGATGCCGCCGACGATGCCGAAGATCTTGTTGGCGAGTTGCTCGAGCGCGAGGCCGTTGACCGCATCGTCGGGGCCGACGACGTCGTAGACATACGACTTGGCCAGGGTCGTCTCGGCAACGTCGAAGATGCCCACGAGCACGGCGACCAACGTGACGCCGGCGAATCCGAACCACCCCTGGATACTGGCGATTGCAGCAACGGCGGCCATCGCCGCGCCGAAATAATTCGTAGCCTGCAGCATGGCGCGCCGGTCCGTCCTGTCGGAGAGGCTACCGAACGGCACGGCGAGGACGAGGCGAGGCAGGATGCGAATCGCCAAGGTCGCGCCGACGCCGAGGGGCGACTCGGTGAACTCGAGCGCCAGCCATGTCAGCGCGACCATGCTGACGTGGGCGGAGTAACCGTTCAGACAGATCGAAGACCACACCAGCCCGAAGCCGGGATGCCGAAACGAAGAGAGAAGGCCCGCGCGGGGCCGTTTCATTCGAGTCCGCCGAAACCCATCTCTGCGTTGAGCTGGTTGGCGTCCAGCATCACGCGGCCGTCGCATTCGATCTTCGCGGTCGTCAGCACCACATCACAGTGCACGTTGCACGGCGGCACGGTGCCGCCGAACGCAGCCGCCTGAGAGCCGAAGCCGAAGGTGACCGCTCCGAGCACGTGCTCGTCCTGGTGCACGCTGCCCGAGGTGCGGGCGCGCGGGTTGAGCCCGAGCGTGAAATGGCACAGGTGCCGGGCGATCGGGTCGCCGCTCTCGGCGAAATACGCGCGCACCGCGTCGGCATCGTCGCCCCCGGCGAAATCGACGATGACGCCGTTTTTCACGGTCAGCGTCACCGGCGCCGCGGGCCGCCGGCCCGGCGGAACGTTGCCGTCGACGACGATGTTTCCCCGGATGGTGCTCTCGATCGGGGCGTTGGCTACCGAGACGCCGGGGAAGAAATCCGCCTGGCCGGGCTCGGTTGCCATTCCCGTGCCGAGGTCGATGGGCCTTCCGCGCATGTCGAAGCTGATATCGGTGCCGAACGGAGACGTCACGCGGCAGAGTCCGGTCGCTTGCCACAACTCACCGATGCGGCTTCCGACCTCGATCATGCGATCGTAATCGACGTCGCGGATGCCCTCGATGACGAAGTCCTCCATGCCCTTGACGTTCGTCGATGCGATGCGCACGCCGGCCTCGAGGGCCCGCTCCGTCGATGCCTTCTCGGTGAACATCGTCTCGCACAGGCCGATCACGGCGTCGGCGCCGGCGATGGCGTCGATGGTGGTGGCGTCGAGGTCGCCGGGATCCGTCGGGGGCATGAACGGAATGGTGAGCAACGTCGTATCGATGCCCGCATCGACCCCGGCGGCTCGACACGCTTCGGCGACCTGCGGATCCGTTTCGGTATCGGCGAGGACCAACAGCTTTTCGCCCGGTTTGGCCGCCACCATCCGGCGGACGGCGATGTCCCCCAGGTCCTTCCATTGCGAGCTCACGGCGGGTCTCCTCTCCGGGTTGCTTCATCATTCGGCGCCGGCTCAGTCCGTCACATTTGGCGCCGGCTCAGGCTGTCGCATTTGCGCCGGCTCGGCTGTCACATTTGCGCCGTCTCGGCCGTCACTCTGCGCCGTCTCAGGCCGCCACGCTCACGCCGGCGCAGGCTACTGCGTGATCAGCGATCGTACCAGTGGTCCTCCAGGATCATTACGCGACGCCGGAGCGTGCGCCCGCCCGCCTCCAGCTCGATCGTGTAATCGCCCGGGATCACGCGCATGTACACGTGCTCCCGGTCGGTGAGGCCGGGCCCGCCGTGGACGCGCGTTCGCAACGAGCGGCCCCACTTGTCGACCTCCTCGTTGGGCCCAAGGAAGTACCTCACCGGTGCCGATCCAGACGACGTTCTCGTCCGAGGGCGCCACGGCGATGTCGCCGATCGACGTGGTCTTGCCGTCCTCGAACACCGGAACGAACGAGGTTCCGTTGTTGTCCGTCTTCCAGACGCCGCCCGGCCCGGCGCCGACGTAGAAGGTCTTGGAGTCCCGCGCCGATACGCCGAAGGTGACCACCCGTCCGCCCTGCCGGGTCGGGCCGATCTCGCGATACTCGAACTGAGACAACAGCGGCCGTACGAAGGCCGGATCGCACAGCGAGGCCTGGGAGGGAAGGACGACGGGAAGCTCTTCGTCGGGTCCCATGAGGGCAGCCGGCGCGGCCGCAGGCGTTGCCGAAGGGATGGGCGACGACCGAGGAGCACCGGCGGTGGTTGAAGCAGCCACCGAGATGATTGCTGCGAGGACGGGATGGGCCCGCGTCGGCTAGAGTAAGGGGCGCACGCGCAGATACGAGCGCGCCCGCCCGGGACTTCGACCACGGCGCGGGGCGGGTACTCACGAAGTCTCCGAAAGGTCATCGTGGCGAGCACCGAACGAGTTCTGATAGAGGGGAAGTGGCGCGACGCCGACGCCACCGGGACGTTTCAGCCGATCAACCCCGACACCGGCGAAATGCTCGAGTGGACCTACCCGGTGAGCAGCCGCGCCGATGTCGACGCGGCGCTGGAGGCCGGTCGCGCCGCCGCGATCGAGTTGTCGAACACGTCGGTCGAGAGGATCGCCGACTTCCTGTCGCGCTACGCGGACCTGATCGACGAGCGCTCGGCGGAGATCTCCGAGGTGGCGGCCTTGGAGACGGCCCTGCCCGTCACGCCGCGCCTCGCAGACGTCGAGTTGCCGCGCACGTCGAACCAGCTGCGGCAGGCTGCCGCGGCGGCGCGCGATCGCGGCTGGACGGTGCCGACCATCGACTCGGCTTCGAACATTCGCTCGATGTACGGGCCGCTCGGCGCGCCGGTGGCGGTTTTCGGGCCCAACAACTTTCCTCTGGCCTTCAACGGCGTCGCGGGAGGGGATTTCGCCGCTGCCATCGCCGCCGGTAATCCGGTGATCGGCAAGGCTCATTCGAGCCATCCCAGGACGTCGCAGCTTCTGGCCGAGGCGGCGATGCAGGCGATCGGCGAGAGCGGCGTGCCATCCGCCACCGTGCAGATGGTCTACCGCACCGCGCACGAAGACGGATGCTACCTGGTGTCGCATCCGCTCCTCGGGGCGACCGGATACACCGGCTCTCGATCGGCGGCGTTGAAGCTCAAGGCCGCCGCCGACGCCGCGGGCAAGCCCATCTACCTCGAGATGAGCAGCATCAACCCCGTCTTTGTCCTCCCGGGCGCGCTGCGCGAGAGGCTCGATGAAATTGCCGACGAGTTTCAGGCCTCGGCGTTGATGGGCGTCGGGCAGTTCTGCACCAATCCGGGCATCGTGGTGTTGCGAGCAGGAGAGGCCACGGAGGATTTCATCGCGGCGATGAAGAGTCGTTTCGAGGCCGCGGGTGTCGGCGCGCTGCTCGGTACCGGCGGTGTCCGTGGCGTCGGCGAGGCCGTGGCGTCGCTGCAGGGGTCGGGCGCGGACCTCGTCACGGGGGGCAGGGCGCTCGAAGGTAGCGGATGCCGGTTCCAGAACACGCTGCTGCGAGTCGGCGGCAGGGCCTTTCTGGCCGACCCGGAGGGGCTCCAGGAAGAGGCCTTCGGCAACGCCAACCTCTTTGTCGTCGCGGCCGATGACGCCGAGCTCGAGCAAATCGCAGCCGCGTTCGAGGGCAATCTGACGGGTTGTCTGTACACACACGCCGGTGGCGATGATGATCCGCTGTACGACCGCGTTGCTCCCCGTCTGCGTCGACGCGTGGGGCGGTTGCTCAACGACAAGATGCCGACCGGTGTCGCCGTCGTTCCGTCGATGAACCACGGCGGACCGTATCCGGCCACGGGGCATCCCGGTTTCACCGCCGTCGGGATTCCGGCGTCTTTGCTGCGTTTCGCGATGCTGGAGTGCTACGACGGCGTGCGAGGACACCGGCTCCCACGGGAGCTTCGAGACAAGAACCCGAGTGGCGATCTGTGGCGTAAGATCGACGGCGCCTGGACACAGGCCGACGTTTAACAACCGAGGAAGGTTTCGCGACATGAAGATCATCAGCGCCGAGGAAGTCCACGCCGCACTCAGCTACCCCGAGCTGGTCGACGCCCTGCAGGAAGCATTCGCCAAGGAGTTCACGCAGCCGCCCCGGCAGGTGCACATGCTGGACGACAAGGACGACAACTTCGACGCCTTCGCGCTGCTTCCGGCATGGAACGACAAGATCGTTGCCGTCAAGGCGTTCACCTATTACCCGAGCAACCAGCCGCCGTACCCGATCCTCTACTCCAAGGTGATGATCTTCGACCGCGAGCACGGCGAGCCGCTGGCGCTGGTCGACGGCACCACGGTTACGTTTTGGCGCACCGGCGGCGTGTCGGGTCTGGCCACGCGCCTGCTCAGCCGCGAAGACTCCAAGACGATGCTGCTTCTGGGCACCGGCAACCTGTCGACCTACATGGTGCGCGCCAATGCCTCCGTGCGACCGCTCGAGAAGATCATGGTCTGGGGGAAGCCCGACGGCCTTCCGCCGGTGGAAGAGGCCGAGGCGCTGATCGAGCGCGTGTCGGGGGATCTGCCGCACATCGAGTTCTCCGTCGTCAACGACCTGGAGGCCGCGTGCGGCGAGGCCGACATCATCGTCTCGGCGACCGCCTCGCACGAGATCCTGGTGAAGGGCGCGTGGATCAAGGAGGGCACGCACCTCGACTTCATCGGCAACCATCACGCCGACAAGCGCGAGTGCGACACCGAGGTGATCACGCGCGGCAAGGTGTATGCGGACAGCTACGTCAACGCTTTCAAGGAGGCCGGCGAAATCCTCATGCCGATCGAGGAAGGCGTGTTCACCAAGGAAGACGTCGTCGGCGAGCTGGCGGAGATGTGCTCCGGCGCGGTGCCGTTGCGCACGGACGACCGAGAGATCACCGTTTTCAAGGCCATCGGCCAGGCGATCACCGACCTGGTGGCCGCGAGCATGGCGTATTCGGCTTCCGACTAGTCGCCGCAGCCGGCGGTCCCGCGCGGTCGTCGATACGCGCCCATCGCCGCATCTGGACGCCCGGTTACGCCGGCGTTGATGCGCCCGCGCTCGGGCGGGTAGCGATGCACTGGCGCACGATCCCGAGCACGCGCTCGCGCTCCTCGCCCACCAGGGCCAGGCGGGGCGGACGGGTCAGCTCGGTGCCGTAGCCGAGCTCCTGGCACGTCAGCTTGATGTACTGCACCAGCTTGGGGTGCGAATCGAACCGCAGCATGGGCATGTACCAGCGATAGACCTCGCGGGCTTTCTCCCAATCACCCGCCATCGCCGCGTCCCACAACAAGCGGTTTTCCTGCGGGAAGGCGTCGACCAGACCGGAGATCCAACCGGTGCAGCCGAGCATGAAGCTCTCCAATGCCACGTCGTCGAGGCCGGCGAAGATCAGGAAGCGATCGCCGAGCGCGTTGAACAGCTCGGTGATGCGGCGGACGTCGCCCGACGCCTCCTTGATGCAGACGATGTTGTCGACGTCCATCAGCTCCCTGAACATCTCGGGTGTGATGTCGACCCGATACACCGGTGGGTTGTTGTAGCACATGATCGGAATGTGGGTTGATTCGGCCACCGTGCGGAAATGGGCGATGGTCTCGCGAGGATCGGCCTTGTAGACCATCGCCGGCAACAGCATGATGCCGTCGACGCCGGCGTCCGCCGCCGCCTTTACGGTGTCGCACGCTCCCTGTGTGGTGAACTCGGCGACGCCGCTGAGGACGGGTACCCTGCCGCCGACCGCGTCGACGGTGGCGCGCAAGACTTGAACTTTTTCGTCGCGGTCGAGCGAGGTGCCTTCGCCGATCGTGCCCAGCATGACGATGCCGTGGATGCCGGCATCCACCAGCGCCGCGACGTGTTTCTTGGTCGTATCGAGGTCCAGGGAGAGGTCCTCGTGGAACTGCGTGGGCACTGCGGGGAAGACGCCTTCCCAGTCGACTTTCAGCGGCATTGTTGTCTCTCTCGGTAAACTTGGCGGTTCTCGCGGGCGAGCACGGGGCGCCGAAGGCGCCGGCGTGGGCCTGTCCCGGTTCGAGGTTCGTGAAGAAGCGCGCGAGAACGGGTTTTCAGGCTCGACGGGAGCGTATTAACTGGCGACTCCCGCGACAAGTGCTTCTCGAGATCAGACCGTAAGGAAAAAGCCCGATGGCCAGCCCTGTACGTATCGTGCTCTTCGGTAACTCACACGCGGAAGCCGTACAGCTTCCTGCGTTGCGACATGTCGGCGGCAACGAAGTCGTCGGTATCGCCGGTTACGACCCCGAGAAAGCCGCCGCCTCCGCCGAGCGTTGGGGGATCGGCCGCGCGACGTCCGATTGGCGCGAGTTGCTGGCGCTCGACCCCGACCTCGTGATCATCACCACGCCTGTCGACCTGCACTACGAGATGGCGCGTGGGGCACTCGAGGCCGGCGCCGCCGTGCTGTGCGAGAAGCCCTTCACCTCGAACCTGCGCCAGGCTCAGGAGCTCACGGAGATGGCGGCGGGCAAGCTGGCGCTCATCAACTACCAGCTCCGGTGGAACCCGAACCGTCGCAAGATGCGCGAGCTTTGCCGTGAAGGCTTCGTCGGTGAGCCGATGCACGTGCGCGCCGACCTGCTCCTGGACACCGCGAGCTTTCGGGAACGTCCCTATAGCTGGTGGTCGCAGGCCTCTCGAGGGGGCGGCGTGCTCGGCGCCACCGGCACCCACATGATCGACGGCATCCAGTGGATGTTCGGGCCCATCGAGGCGGTCAGTGGCCGTCTCGAAACGTTCGTGACCCACCGCGTGGATTCCCGAGGAGCCGAGCGCGAGGTGAGCTCGGAAGATTTCGCGGAGCTGTGGCTGCGGCTGGACAACGGCGCCTCCGCAACCTTGACTGTGAGCCTCGCGCTGCGCGGCGTCGGCGCCCGCTGGTCGCTCGAGGTTGTCGGCACCGAGGGCAGCCTACGGCTCGAGCGAGAGCAACATCTATCGGGCGCCACCCACGGATCGGAAGTCGCCCCGATGCCTGGTGACACCGGCTGGATGCCTCCGGAGCAATACGGAATTCAGGGGCGTGGCCCGTTCGCGGCACTGGAGGCGCCGTTCTTGGCCGCCGTCGTCGAGGCTGTGGCGGAAGGGCGTATCGAGGTCGCGGAAGCCGCGACCTTCGCCGACGGCGTCATCAACGTGCGTGTCCTCGAGGCGGCCCGTCGATCTTCGCGAAACAACGGCCGCTGGGTGAGCTGCCGAGACGGCGCGCGTCACTAGCGTCCCGTGCGGGATAAAAAGTTGACACTCGCGGGAGCCATCTGTCGTGAGGATAAGGAGACGGGGGTTGACAGGTCAGTATTTCCTAAATATTGTTAGGAATATATTTCTTCTCACTTGTTAGGGATATAAGTCGGCTTTGTCCCACGGGGGTACAAGACGGTGATGACGGGATCAGCACACGGCGGCGTCTATTCAGTCTCTGTACGGGCAACATTCTCGCTCGTCGTTTGTCTGCTGCTCGCACCTGCCTGTCGGCACAGCTACTACTCCCGCGCGACGCGCGTGGTAGCGACCGCGAGCAGCGACGTTGCCGCCGTCGGGGTTCGCGCGGTTCGCGTCGAGGCCTTGCAGGGCACCATGACCTTCGTGCCCTCCCAAGACGACTCGATCAGTGCGACGGTCAGCATCGGCCCGGCCCGCGGCGCTATGGGCCGCGAACGGGACTGCCCACTGCCTTCCGGGTCCGCGGAAGTGCGTGCTCGACGGCGGCAGTCGACCGTCCTGCTGGGGCTCGCCGACGAGCCTGGTGATCAGTGCGTCGTTGCATGGGAGGTCGCAGTGCCCCGCGGAATTCTCGTCGAGGCCACGCTCACGGTCGGTGATATCGATGTCCGTGAGCTCGCCAACCCGGCGGTGCTCAGGTCGAAAGTAGGAACGATCACGGTCGACGGGGAGTCGGCGTCGGTCAGTGCCGAGACCGAGATCGGTGGAATCAACGTCCGCCTTCGCAGTCCCTCCTACGCATTGGTTGATCTGGAGACCAACGTCGGCGATGTCGAGCTCGAGCTCGACGGAGGTCGCCTCGAGCGTCGTCGCCCGGCGGGAACGGGTGATGCCCTCTCGTTGAAGGGTCCGGGGAGTCAGCGAATCGTATTGAGGGCGGGCGTCGGGGACGTACGCTTGGCCCTCGGCGCGGACCCGGGCCCGCACGAGTAGCCGGTGTCCCCACCCCACTCGCGGACGGGTGTGTTTCGTGCGTCCGGTCACCAGGCTACGAAACCCAGCAGTCGCGGCAGAAACAGCGTGATCGACGGAAAGAAGGTCATCGCGATCAGCGTCATCACGAGGATCGCGAGAAACGGCATGAGCTGCGGAACCACGTCCTCGATGGCCGTCTTGCTGATGCCGCAGGCCACATAGAGGCAGATGCCGACGGGCGGCGAGATCATGCCGATGCCGACGTTTGCCGCCACCAGGATGCCGAAGTGCACCGGGTCCATGCCGAACGATTCGGCGACAGGAACGAGAATCGGCATGAGGATGATGATCGGCGGCAGCGCGTCCATGACCATGCCGAGCACCAGAAACACGATGTGGACAAACAGCATGAATACGACCCAGTTGTAGGCGTAGTCTGTGATCAATTGGGCGAGAAGGTGGGGGATGCGCTCGAACGCGAGCACGAACGACATCATCGACGCGGTTGCCAGCACCAGCATGACCACACCGGTGAGAGATGCCGTCTTGAGAAGCACCGTCGGGATGTCGTCGACGCTGAGCTCACGATAAATGAAGAACGAGACGATGAATCCGTAGACGACGGCGACGGCGGACGCCTCGGTGGGGGTGAACACGCCGCCATAGATCCCGCCGAGGATGATGACGACCATCATCAGCGGCAGCAGGCCGGCGCGGATCACGCGCAACTTCTCGCGCCACGGCATGGGTTCTTCCAACGGCAGGTCCATCTTGAGGGCGAAGAAGTAGGCCATGCCCATGAGCGCGAGGCCGTTGAAGACGGCGGGCACGATCCCTGCGGCGAACAGCGCGCCGATCGACATCCCGGCCACCACGCCGATGATGATCAGATCGATGGCGGGTGGAACCAGAGTGGAGACGCCGCCGGCTGCCGCGAACACCGCGGTGGCGAAGGCCTTGGGATATTTTTTCCGCTCCATCGCCGGCAGCGCCACCGAGCCGATGGCGGCGGTGTTGGCACTGGGTGACCCCGAGATTCCCGAGAAGAACAGGGTCGAGAAGATCACCATCAACGCCAGGCCGCCGGGGATACGGCCGACGAACACCATTGCCATGTCGATGATGCGACGCGCCATCCCACCTTGTGACATCAGCGTGCCCGCCAGCACGAAGAGCGGGATGGCGAGCAGCGGAAAGGAGTCGAGGCCGGCAAGGAACTTCTGCGGCAGAACGATCAGAAACTCAGGCGAGCTGTACAGCAGCCCGGCCATCGCTGCCATACCGAGGGCGATACCGACCGGTACCGACATCAGCAGGGTGACGACGAGCGTTGCCGCGATAACCAGTCCCATGGGTCAGCCCTCGGCCTCGGACGTCTCGGCGCCCTCTTCGGTCATCGTCGCAGGCACCTTGGTTCCTTGCTCGGTCATGGGAGCCCCGTCCCACCAGTTCTTGAGAACGTAGTAGAGCATCAGCAAGCTGCCGGCCACGGCCGAGGAGTAGGGAACGGCCATCGACATACGGGTCGCCGGTGCGATCTGATCACGGACTTCGATGGTGAACCTCGCCGCTTCCCACGCGAACACCAGCAAGAACAACGACACAAGCCCCGTTACCAGCGCGCCGATCGCGGCGCGGGTCCGCTCGTCGAATCGATCGACGACGAAGTGAAGGGCGAAATGGGATCGTGTCTTGAAGGCGTACGCGGAGCTGAGCGCCGCCAGCCACATGAGCAGGAAACGGGCCAGCTCCTCCGACCACGTCAGCGACGCCTGAAACACGTAGCGAGACACCACCTGGGCGAATGTGATGGCGACGATCGCCACCAGGATCACGCAAAGGGCCACTTCAAGCGGTCGGCCGCGGAGCTCGCTCATCGGTACCCGGTGACCTCCTCGATGGCCCGCATCCCGCCGACGCTCTCGGCGTTGTTCCGATACACGCTCTCGACCCGTTGGCGAAACGCGTCGCGGTCGACCTCGAAGAACTCGAGGCCCTTCGCTTGCAGCTCGACGAGAGCCTCGTTGGTCATTTTCGCCATCGCCTGCCGTTGTGCGACGACGGATTGCCGTCCCGCCTCCCGCACGGATTCCTGGAGGTCGGCGGGCAAGCGGTCGTAGAGCTTGCGGCTGAATATGAAGCCGGCGGCCAGGTACATGTGGCCGGTGTACGAGACGTAATTCGTCACCTCGTAGAACCGCTCGTAGAGGAGATCGACATGGTCCGTCTCGGCTCCGTCGACCACGCCCTGCTCGAGTCCGGAGTAGAGCTCGCCGAACGACATCGGCGTGGCCTGTGCGCCGAGGGTATTGAAGGTCTCGACAAGCACGGGGCTCGACATCACGCGGATCTTGAGGCCGCGAAAATCATCCGGTGTGCGGACGGGGTGTTTCGAGTTCCAGACGTTGCGCACGCCGGAGAACCAGTAACCCAGCACGATGGCGTCGAGCTTCTCCTCGATGATGGAGGCAACCCGCTCACCCGGAGCCCCGTCCAGCACACCGTAGAAGTGGTCGAGGTCACGGAAGATGAACGGGAAGTTGAACAGCTCTGCTTCCGGGGCGAACGGTGCGAGTCCACCGCCGGCGCTCGCCGCGGAGCCGGCCAGCGCTCCGAGCTTGACCATCAAGCTGGCCTCCTCTTCGGTGCCGAGCTGCGCGTTCTCGAAGATCTGCACCTCGACGCGGCCGTCGGTCTCGCGCTCGAGGACTTCCTTGAAGACCTCGAAGCCGAGCTGGTACGGATGCTCGATGCTGCCGTTGTGTGCCACCTTCAGGACGATGACGTCGTCGGCGGGTGCACACCCGAGGGTCGCGACCGCGAGCAACAGGGCCGTCACGACGACGGTGCATGTCGTGATCGGTTTTCGGTAGGCGGTCTGACGACAAGACATCGGTTCGGCTCGGTGAGTGGCGAGGCCCCATTATAGCGGTAGCGGGAAAGCGCGTATCTACCGTGTTTTGTATGACTTGTACAATTCGGGCAGCTCGACATCGGGGCTGCGAACTGTTACTTGAAGGCATCGATCTTCCCCGGAGGACCCAAGAGATGAACGGACATTTCAGGTGCCTGGTTTCCCTTGTGCTGGCTGCTTCGGTCGGTGTCGCTTGCGGCGGCTCGGGGGCGACATCCCCGGGCACGTCCGCGGCTGTGACCACGGTCGCCGCCGATTACGACCAACTGGTGGCGCTGTTTCGCGAGTTCCGCAGCATCGAGACGCCGACGGCGGACTCCGGTCTGCCCGACTACACGATTCCGGCGATGGCGCGGCAGCGTGAACAGCTCGACGAGATGCTCTCGCGACTGGCCGCCATGGGCATCGACGACTGGCCCGTCGATCAGCAGGTTGACTACCACCTCGTGCGGGCGGAGATGAACGGACTCGATTTCTACCACCGCGTGCTGCGGCCCTGGTCGCGGGATCCGGGCTTTTACCTGCAGACGCAGGCGGGCGCCGGGCCCGTGCGCGGCGCCACCGTTCGCATCCGGAATCTGCCGCTCGAAGACGATCGGGTCGAGGAAGTGCGCCGGCGCCTCGAGATGGTGCCCGACATCCTGCAGCAGGCGCGTACGAATCTGGTCGACGTTCCCGGCGACCTGGTAGTCCTGGCTCTCCACTACCTGCCCGAGGAGATCGGCTATTTCGACAGCATCGCCTCGGCAATGCGTCAGCACCACCCCGACCTGGCGGACCCGGCCGAGGCCGCGAGCACCGCGGTGGCTGACTACGGAGCCTGGCTCGAGGCGAATCGTTCGAGGATGACGGCCGAAGCGGGCATCAGCGTCGACAATTACGACTGGTGGCTGAAGAACGTCCAGCTCGTGCCGTACACGATGGCCGACTTCATGGACATCGTGACGCGCGACGACGATCGTCTGCAGACGTTCCTGGCCCTCGAGCGGCACCGCAACAGGGGGTTGCCCGAGCTCGAGCCGGTGGCCACGGTGGAGGAATGGCGGAGCCGCAAGGAGGCGGGCCTCGAGTTCGCCATGGATTTCCTGCGCCGCAACGACATCGTCGAGATTCCGTCGTACCTGTCGGCTCTGGGGTATCTCGACCGCGGTCCGCTGGCGTCTGATCAGCAGTGGCCGCGCCTGGAAACCGACTTTTTCGACCAGACGGGCGACCGGGAGCCGCTCCCCGAGCTGTTCCACGAGTTCATCGGCCACTATCTCGACGGCGAGCTGGTCGGCCGCGACGATCGGCCGATCCGCGGAGCCGAGCGCCTCTATGCCATCGACATGGTGCGCTCCGAAGGGTGGGCGTTCGCGCTCGAGGAGCTGATGATGCACGTCGGCTATCTCGACGATCGTCCGCCGCGCGCGCGCGAGGTCGTGTACTGGCAATCGATCTTCCGCACCTGCCGGGCAATTGCCGACATGAGAATGCACGCCAACACCTTCACGCTGCAGGAGGCGATCGACTTCTGCTACGAGTGCGCCCCCAACGGTTGGCTGCTGCCGGATGGCTACCACGTTTGGTATGAAATGGAGACCAACCTGCGGTTCCCCGGCTGGCATTCGGGGATGGTGATCGGCAAGTTCCAGTTCATGAAGCTCTTTGCCGAGATCGTCCGGCAGCGCGGCGACGCGTTCGAGCTCAGCGAGTTCATCAACGACTACTTGGCCGCCGGCCGTATCCCGTTCTCGCTCATCCGCTGGGAGATGACGGGATTGACCGACGAGATGGAATGGTTGATGGCCGAGGACGTTCCGGGGGGAGGAAACTAGTGCGCAAGACACGGACGATGGGCCTTCGGGCGATCGCCGCGCCGATTGCCTGTTCGGTGATCCTGGCCGGTGCCCTCGGGTGCCGCGGTTCGAACGAGTCCGGTTCTTCGGCGCCCGGCTCCTCGGGCGGCCCGACGGAGTCGACCGCGGCGGCTCACGCACCTCAGGCGCCCGGAGCGCAGGCGGGAGGGGAGTACTTCTCCCTGGGCCCGGTCACCGACGAGACGTTGGCGGAGTTCTTCGCCAAGCGGGTCGACGTGTTCGGCGTCCCGATCGTTGCCTCCGAGGCGACCCCCGACCGCAAGGTGCTGCACGCCGCCAACGTCATGGCGCAGTATCTGGACAACGATGAGAACGGCGTCCCCGACAACCAAGCGGTCGTCGACGCGATGCACGAGCGCAACGCGTTGCTGTTCATGTTCGCCGACTTCGACGAGCTCGAGAGCTCGCGGCTGTTCGAGTCGGGAGCACTCGACGACTACGACGCCCAGGATCTGGAGGGCCACGAGACCCTGGAAGGGTTCGATGCGGCGATCGAGGAGGTCCACCACCTGATCGCTTTTGCCGGCTACGCCGAGGCTTTTCCGGATGCGTTCGGGCCGCGTGACTCACGTCTTGCCGAAGCAATGAACCTCGCCCGCGGCGGCCATTTCGAGGAGGTTCCCGACGAGTACCCGGAGGGCGCCTGGTACCACTACACCGATCGGACCTGCGAGTACGAGTGCATGGCGATCGAGTATCACTACTGGGCCATCAGCTCCTTGCTCGGAGCGCAGGCCGACCCCGGGCGTTGCGACGACATCTCGATCGAGTGGAAGCCCTGCACGCCGGAGCTCCTCGAGACCATGGATCCCGCGGTGTTCGCGCTGCTGACGGACCCGCAGTATCGCGTCGCCACGGTGCTTCCCGACGGTAGCTACCGGCCGCGCTGAGCGCGGTCCACGCTGCGCCGGCGTGAATGGCTCCGACGGCTCACGGGACGACGTTCGTGATTCGTCGGCCCGGTGCGGTTCCGTTGCCCGGAGGAGCTGCAGCGCCGCCGAGGCCGCTTAGCCTCGTTCCCACCACTCCTGCGAGCCGGCACGGGCGCCGTAGCCGAGCGCCACGTCGAGGGCCAGCATGAAGCGGCGAAGGAAGGTCCCCGCGAGCCACCTACCCAGTCGATGTACGACGCTCGGGTAGGGCTTGTTGTAAGGGCATACACGGATGCAGATGGAACAATCGCTGTTCTGCTTGGCCCAGAAGCTGAAGCACTTCTCCGGGTCGAGGGTCCATTTCTCCACACCGACGATGTTCGATGGGCCGTGAACGGCGTCGCTTGGCTCTCCGTGGGGCAGGGCCTGTACCGGGCAGGCATCGGCGCACCTCCGGCAGACGTCGCAGAACTCCTTCACGCCGAATCTGATCGGTTGGTCGATGGCGAGCGGCAGGTCGGTGAAGATCTTGCCGAGCCGAACGCGCGGCCCGTACTCCTTGGTGATCAGCAACCCGAGGCGGCCGTACTCACCGAGACCGGCCTGGATCGCCAGGGGGATCGCCAGCGCGGTGTCATTCATGGTGGGGATCGCCCGGTAGCCGAGGTTGCGGATGTACTGGCTGAGCGCGAGCAGGGTCATCGCGTCCTGCGAGTACCCCAGGCCTGTCGCCGTGCCGCTGAGGGCAGACGGGACGGTTCGTACGAGCTCGTAGTCCATCTCGTTGGCGATCACGATGGCGTGCGTCAGCCCGTCGGGGAGGTCGTTGGGCTTCTCCTGCTCGGTGGCCGCGCTGTACTTGTGGCTGTAGATCCAGCGCTCATCCAACGCGGCGATACCGACGAGGTCGGCGCCGAAGCTCTTCGCAGCCCGCTTGATCTCGGCGCTCATGGCCTCCGGAGAATCGACCGGAACCTGCCGATCGGCGCCGTCACGAAGCAGGGTGAACTCGTCGAGAAACCCCTCGCGACGGTCTTCGTCTTCCTTCAGCTCGGCGAACACGTCGGTGACGTGCCACGCGGCGTTGCGCAACGAGTAGTCGCGTTGCGTATAGCCGTCGGTGCTGCGCCAGTTCGCCAGGGGCTTCCGGTACGTGCGGTAGAAGAGCTCCGACTCGGGCGAGCGGATCGCCGCGTCCCAGAACGACCGGCAGAAGATGTCGTTGCGCTGGTTGAAGCGCTCGAAGTGGGGCAGCACGCGAAACCGAGAGCCCATCAGTGCATTATCTGCCCGCCGTTGGCGTAGAAGTTCGCCCCGGTCGTGTACTCGGCCTCTACCATGCAGCAGACCATCTTGATGATATCTTCGAGCTCGCCGAGACGACCCATGGGCAACGTGGCGACTTCCTTCGCCAGGCCCTCGTCCGTCTCGAGGTCGTAGCGCTCGATGACCTCGCGGGTCTTGACCGACCCGGGGACCAGACAGTTCACCCGGATGCGCGGGGCCAGCTCCAGCGCCATGCACTTGGTGAGCGCGAAGATCGCTCCCTTGGCGGCGCAGAAGTTGGCGCCGTTCTTGCGCCCGATCTGCCCGCATGCGGCCCCCAAGTTGATGATCACGCCCTCGCGATCGGGATTGTGGAAGACGTACTCCTGGCTGCAGACGAAATGGCCGTGCAGGTGCGCCGAGATGACGGCGTGCCAGTTCTCGTCGGTCATGTCGGTGAACGACATGTCGCGATTGATCCCCGCCGTGTTCACGAGGATGTCGACGCGGCCGAACTTGTCGATAACGGCGTCGAACATCGCCCGCACTTCGTCCCGGTCGGCGACGTTGGCCTTGTACTTCATCACCTTCGACTCGTCGGTGAGCTCGAGGATCTCGTCGTATACCGCCTGTGCGTCTTCTTCGATGATGTAGTTGATGCACACGCCGAACCCGCGGGCGGCGAAATCCTTGATCATTGCGGCGCCGAGGCCGCTCGATGATCCCGTGACCACCATCACCCTGTCTTCGCTCATGTTGGCCTCTTCAGTTGTCCTGGGAGCTCCAGATATCGCCCACGGTGTAGCCGTTGGGAAACGGGTCCTGGGGGTCGACGACGTATTGCGCGAACCCGGTGATCCACGCGGTGCCGGAAAGCGTCGGCACCACGGCCTTGTATTCGCCCACCGTCGTTTCGCGCACCAGACGGCCGGTGAAGACGGTCCCGAGGATGCCCTCGTGACGGAAATCCTGGTTCAGACCGAGCTCGTCCTTGGCGTGCATTGCCGCCATCTTGGCGCAGGTTCCGGTGCCGCAGGGCGAGCGATCCAGCACGCCCTTCCACGTCGACGGGCGATCCCAGTCGAGCTTACCGGTCGAGACCACCACGGTGTTGCGGCGGTCGGCGTTCTCACCGATGGGAGGGGCGGAGAGCTGGCCGATGGTGATGCCGCGGATATCCGGGTTGTTCGGGTGTACGCAGTCGAGTTGCTCTTGCGCGGCGGCCTTGATCATCTCACCGACGCGCACGGCATCACCTGCTTCGTCTTCGGTCAACCGCAGGCCGAACTGGTCAGCGTCGGCGATGACATAGAACATACCCCCGTAGGCGACGTCGACGGTCACCGTGCCGAGCTCGGGGACCTCGATCTTGGCGTCGAGGTGGACGCCGAATCCGGGGACGTTCTCGAAGGTGACGTTCTTGACCTTGCCGTCGTCGACCTCGGCCCGGACGGGGATCAGGCCGGCCGGGGACTCCAGCAGCAGCTCGGTTACAGGCTCCTGCGATTCGACCATGCCAGTCTCGATCAGAACCGTGACCACCGCGATGGTGTTCGTCCCGGACATTCCGGGGTACTCGGTCTGCTCCATGATCACGTAGCCGGCGTGAGCCTCCGGGACGGTAGGGGGCAGGATCAGGTTGCAGTTTGAAGCCGGGTAGCCGCGCGGCTCGCGCAACATGCGCAGCCGCAGCTCGTCGGCTTCGGATTCGAGATACTGCATCTTCTCGAACATCGTCTTGCCGGGCACGTCGAGGACGCCGCCGACGATCACCCGGCCGGGCTCACCACAGGCGTGGGTGTCAACCGCGTGAACTACATTGCTGACTCGCATTTTCTCTCCAGGCCGACGGGGGCCTTTGTGACTTCGGTCCCCTCCGGCTGTTGGTTCGTTCGCCGACGAGGGCGCGGTTCGATCTTCGCTGAATACGCCAGCGTGCGCCGATCACGCCTCGATCAGACGATCTGCATCTTCATCCAGTCCGCGGTGTTATGGAAGGAAGCGACGCAGCTTCCGGGGGGCACCAGCTCGTCGCACGCGGCTCGCGCCGAATCCGAGAGGTTCATTTCGAGCACCGGCAGCAGCGGCTTCAGATGCTCCATCGTGCGCGGTCCGATCAGCGGCGCCGTAATGCCCGGCTGATCCTTGCTCCAGAGGATCGCGAGCTGGGCGGGCGACAGCCCTTCTCCCTCGGCGATCTTGGTGAACTCGATGCCGACCTCGATGCCGCGGCGGGTAACGCGATCGGCGTAGAAGCCGCCGCGGAGGGCGGCACGCGAGTTTTCGGGGTAGTCGTCCGCGTTGGTGTAGCGGCCGGCCAGCACGCCCATGGCCATCGGCGCCCAGGTGATGATGCCGAGCCCGTGACGCTGGCATAGCGGGATGAGCTCGTTCTCGATGCGCCGATCGAGGAGGTTGTAGGGAGGCTGCTCGGAGATGTAGCGGGCGTAACCTTTCAGCTCGCTGAACATGATCGATTCCATCACCGCCCACGCCGGGTGCGTCGAGCAGCCGATGTAGCGCACCTTGCCGGAGCGCACCAGGCTGTCGAGGGCGCCGAGGGTCTCATCGATGGGGATATCCGGCGAATGGCGATGCACCTGATAGAGGTCGATGTAGTCGGTCTGCAGCCGCTTCAACGAGTTCTCGCAGGCGCGGATGATGTTGAGCCGCGAGTGGCCGTGGTCATTCGGCCCGGAGTCGGGAGTGAGCTCATCGAGCGTGAACCCCGGGCGCCTCTGGCCGTGGTCGACCTTCGTGGCGATGACCACCTTGTGGCGGCCCCCGCGCGCCTTGAGCGCGCGCCCGATGATCTTCTCGCCTTCGCCGTCGGCGTACACGTCGCCGGTGTCGATGAGATTGATGCCGGCGTCGAGCGCCGTGTTGAGGATCCGCCCCGCTTCCTCTTCGGGAGTAGGGTCGGCGAAGTTGTCGGTGCCGAGGCACAGCGGGGAGACGTTGACGCCGGTTCGTCCGAGAACGCGATATTCCATTACTTGTGCCACCTTCTTCCGTTGTTGACTCCGTCGGCACGCGGGAACTTCGCGTCCCGCATCGCGGCGTGATACGCGAAGCTCGCCAGGATCGTCGAGGCCTGCATCAGGTCCTCGCCCACCAGGCGGTCGTAGGTGTCCATGTTGGTGTGGAAAGCCGTGGTGAAGAACTCCAGGTCGTCCTGGATGAACTGGAAGCCGGGAAGGCCGACCTCCTGAAACGCCATGTGGTCGGTGCCGCCGGTGTTGCCGGGCACGATCCAGCTCATGCCGACGTCGTGAAACGGTCGCATCCAGGCCTCGAAGATGGGTCGGGTAGCGTCGTTTCCCTGCAGATAGATGCCGCGAAACCGTCCGTACCAGTCCATGTTGAAATACACGGCGAGGTCTTCATGTTCGGGCAGCCGCTCGCCGCTCTGCCGATCGCCGAAGTGGGCCTTCACATAGCCGCGCGATCCCAGGAGTCCCGACTCTTCGGCCCCCCACAGGGCGGCGCGGATGGTGCGACGTGGCTGCGCGCCGACGGCCTCGAGAATGCGCATGGCTTCCATCACCGAGGCGGCGCCGGAGGCGTTGTCCGTGGCCCCGGTGCCCGCCGATTCGGCGTCGTAGTGGCCGCCGATCATGACGACCTCGTGAGCCAGATCGGTGCCCGGGATCTCGGCGATGACGTTGTAATCGAGAGGGTCCTCGTCGAAGAACGTGTTGCGGACCTCGATTTCCATCTGCACGTCGATGCCGCGCCGCAGCACGCGCACCGCGCGGTTGTAGTGCTCGGCGGCAACCACGATGGACGGCATCGGCGGCGTCGAGCCGACCGGTGTGCGGCTCGATCCCGACACGGCGACGATTCCCTTGTCCATCGGGCCGACGTTTGCCCCACCGGGAGCGACGAGCACCGCGGCTCCTTCCTGCTCGAAGAAGGCCCGCAGGCGCTCGGGTGAGAGGGGGCGACGCTCCTCGGCGGGCTCCTCCTCCGGTTCTTCCGCGACGAGCACGAGGCGAGCCATGTCGGAGAGCTCCTCGTCCGAGAGCCGAACGGCGGCGGGGTCGAAGTTGAGCTCCAGGCGGCGCTGCGGTCGGGTGAGGACGATCTTGCCGGCGAGCTGGCCGCGGTAGCGATCGAGATCGGCTTCGCTGTAGAGCTCCGTCACGTCCACGAGCACGACGCTGCCCCGCACCACGCCGTCCGTGCCGCGGGTGTTGGGCTCGGCGTAGGCAATGAGGGGTTGGGGCTCGGGTGTCAGCAGATGCGCCGCGATGTAGTTGTTTTCCCATCCGAGGCCGTATTCACCCCAGGGTTCGAGGGCGACGTTTTCCAATCCCCACTCCTCGAACTTGTCCTGCGCCCACGCCGCGGCGCGGTCGTACGACGGCGAGTTCGCGTAGCGAGGCCCGAAGACGTCGGTCATCATCGCTGCCAGTTCCATTACCTGGGAGCGCCGAAATCCCTCGTTGCGGATCTTGACGACCATTTCGGTGTCGACGGGCTCCGGTGCGTTCGCCTGCGGCGGTTGCCCCCCCGAAGCCGGGGCCGCGAAGCAGAAGACCGCCGCCGCGAACAGAGATATGCGGGACATTTTCATGGGAGCCTCCCCCGAGGTGGCGTGGCGAATCGGCCTCGCCGCGATGTGCATTATAGCCAAGCGGTTGTGCTATGAATGATCGAATGACGGACCTTCGAGCGGCACATGGTGAACGTCTCGCCGCGGCGCTTCTTCTGATTGCGGCAGCTTTGCTCGCCGGCGCGACAACTCTGCGCGCCGGTCAGTCTCCGGAAGCCGTTGTCTTTTCGGACGCGGCGGCGGCGGCGGGCATTCAGTTCATTCATCGCCACGGTGGCACCGGTGAGCGTTACATGGTCGAAACGATGGGCTCCGGCGTGGCGCTGGTGGATCTCGATGGCGATGGCTGGCTCGACGTCTACTTCGTTCAGAGCGGACCGACACCGGGATTCACGGTTTCCGGGCCGATGGTCAATCGGCATTTCCGCAACCGCGGGAACGGCACGTTTGACGATGCCACCGGTCGCTCGCGCACGGCCGACGACGGCTACGGTCAGGGGGTCGCCGCCGGCGACTACGACAGCGATGGCTTCATTGACCTGTACGTCACCAACTTCGGCGCCAATCGCCTTTACCGAAACAACGGCGACGGGACCTTCAGCGACGCGACCGAGGAAGCCGGCGTAGGCGACGAGCTCTGGGGCACGTCGACCGCCTGGTCCGACGTCGATCACGACGGTTTGCTCGACCTGTACGTCACCAACTACGTGGACTTCGGCTGGAACAACCACAAGTTCTGCGGCGACTCGTCCCGCAACCTCAGCGCTTACTGCCATCCGGACGTCTACAACGCGCAGCCCGACCGGTTGTACCGCAACCGGGGCGACGGCGGATTCGACGAGATCGGCGAAGCCGCCGGCATCGCCGACACCGTCGACGGCAAAGGCCTCGGCGTCGTCTTCGGCGACTACGACAACGACGGCGACGGCGACATCTATGTCGCCAACGATTCGACGCGCAACCTGCTGTACACGAACAACGGCGACGGGACCTTCGTCGAGGACGGATTCCTCGCCGGCGTCGGTTACAACGAGGACGGCCGCACGGAAGCCGGCATGGGTACCGATTGGGGCGACTACAACGGCGACGGTCTGCTCGACGTCGTTGTCACCAACCTAACCCTCGAGACCAACACGCTCTATCGCAATCTTGGAGCCGGGGCGTTCGCCGACGAGAGCTTCCTTTCCGGTATCGGCGAGAGCAGCCTCCTGTACGTCGGTTTCGGTATCACGTGGACCGACTACGACAACGACGGCGACCTCGACCTGTTGGTGGCGAACGGCCACATCATCGACAACATCGCCGAGTTCGGTGACGGGGTCGAGGGCTCGCCGCTGGCCGACCGAACGTACGCGCAGGCCAATCACCTCTACCGCAACGACGGCGCCGGCAACTTCGAGGAGATTCACGAGCGCCTCGGCGAGGGCATGAGTCTGGTCAAGGTCTCCCGGGGCACAGCGATCGGCGATGTCGACAACGACGGCGACACCGACGTGATGGTGTCGAACAGCACCCAGACCGCGGATTTTCTGCGCAACGAGGGCGGGAGCACCGCCGGCAACTGGATACAGCTTCGACTCGTCGGTCGCGAGGCCAACCGTTACGGCATCGGCGCGCGGGTAACCGTGGAGGGCTCCGTTCTCCGGGAAATCAAGGCCGGCTCGTCCTACGCTTCGACGAGCTCGCCGACGCTGCACATCGGTATCGGCGAGGCGGCGGCCGCCGAGATCACGATTCGCTGGCCGGGCGGCGCGACGCAGAATCTCGGCTCCCTCGCGGCCAACCAACTCTACGTCGTGCGGCAGGAGGCGGGAGTTATTGCGCAGCGGCCGGCTCGGTGAAGCCGACGGGCCGCCCACCTGCCTTTTCGTCGAGGTCATCGGATCGCTCCTCGGTTCGCGCGGGAACGACCATGGGGATGCGCGAACGGGTTGAATGTATACTGTATGCAATTCTTGAGTCGCGGCAAGCGGCGAAGGCGGCCTCTCGAGGGCGAGCTGCTACATTCACGGGATGAGGCATCGACTCCCGACAATCCCGCGCGCACGGTTGCTCGCCCTGGTGCCCCTTCTGCTGCCGGTCGCAGCGCTCGCCGTGACCGGGGCTGCGCGTGCGAGCCAATTGCCGAGAGGGGTGCTCGTAGAAGCACGCACGGCGCTTTCGGAGGGGCGAGCCGACGATGCCCTCGCGGAGCTCGAGAGGTTGTCCGCGGAGTATCCCGATTCGCCGTTCGTCGCGGTGCTGTACGGCCACGCCTGGAGGATGAAGGGAGACCGGCCGGCCGCCACGGCCGAGTACCTGCGCGCCCTCGAGATCGCTCCCACGAATCCGGACGCGCTGATCGGACTGGGCGACATGCAGCTTGCCGCCGGCAATCTCGCTCAGGCGTCCACCTACTACGAGCGGGCCATCGAGGTCGCGCCGAGATACCCCCTGGCGCGCCGGAAAGCGGCTGCCACCGAGGTGCAGCGCGCGCGGCACGGTGCCGCGATCGCCCACCTCGAGACTTTTCTGACGCTGCAAGGAGACGATCTCGAAGCGCTCAACGTTCTCGGGATCGAGCAGTATCTGAACGAGGACCACGACGGCGCCATCGTCACCCTCGAGCGCGCTCTGCGGATCGACCCTGACAACGCCAAGGCACATTTCGGTCTCGGCATGGTGCTGTCGGATCGTCCCGATGAGAGCGCCCGCGCCCACGAGCACCTGCAGCGGGCCGTCGAGCTCGACCCGGCCAATCCGACCGCGTATTACCTACTGGGTCGCGTGCTGATTGCCGAGGAGCGGCTGGAAGAGGCGCTGGCGGCGCTCGAACAGAGTCTCGAGCTCAGCCCGACGCTGGCCGACGCTCACTACCGGATCGCTCTCGTATACGCGCGGCTCGGTGATCGAGAATCGGCGCGCAACCATCAAGAGCAGTTTCAGCAGCTCAGCCGGGCGCAGGACGACGCCGAGGCGCGCGAGACCCGCCTCGGTGTGCTGCGCAACGCCGCCACCGCGGCCCTCGCGGGCAACGACCCGAGCGCCTTTCGCGTCGCGGTGGACGAGCTGCTGCAGGAGGATCCCGATGATCCGGGGGTGTTGACGTTGTCCGCGCGTGGAGCGCTCACCGATGGGGATATCGAACGCGGGCTCACCGACATCAACCACGCCTTGCGTATCAGTCCGGACCAGTGGGAGGTGCTCTACGTGCTCGGCCTGCTGCAGCAGGAGGACGACATGCCGGAGCAGGCACGCGCGACGTTTCACCGCGTGGTCGAGCAGAATCCCTTGTTCGCGAGCGGCTACGCTGCCTTGGGGAAGGTCCTCGTCGAGCTCGACGACGCCGAGGCCGCGGCGGAGGCTTTCCGTACGGCCGCGCGCCTGGATCCGGAACAGCCGGTCCACTTCTTGAACCTGGCGACGGTGTACCGGCAGCTCGGGCTCAACGAGCTCGAGGCCGAGGCGCTGGCCACCTACCAACGTCTGGTGAATCGTCAGTGAGCGCGCGCAGGCAGCCCCAGGCGTGGCGTAACGACCGGTAGTCACCCGACGGGTTGGTGGAATACCGAAGGTCATCCGGTGGCGGCGAGGAAAGCCTCCTCAATAGGTTCCGCTCACCAGCTCCTCATCGCTCGGGACGTACTCCAGAGCTTCGGGACGCGGCGGGGAGCTGCTCTGCGTCGTCAGCGCCACGGCGACGAAGACGACGAGACTCGCCAGGGGCGGAATCAAGGTGTCGAGTCCGTCGTAGCCCTCGGGCAGCCACACGTACAGCGCGAAGCGCAAAAGGGCGCCCGTGACAATGGCGGCGACCGCTGCCGCGGCGTTCGAGCGTTTCCAGAACAGCCCCAACGTCAAGGGCACGAAGCAGCCGGCGAGAACGACGTCGAACGCGAGGATCAGCAAAACACCCGGCTCGGGGCGCGCGTAGGCGAAGGCGACGGATGCGGCCATCGTCGGCAGCGCCATCAGGCGCGATGCGGTCAGCATCGTCGTGTCGCTCCACGTCGTCGACGAGTAGCGCTGCACGAGATTGCGGGTAATGACGTTGGCGAGGTCGAGCACGACGCCGGCGGCGGTCGACATGCTTGCCGCGATGATTCCCAGCAGGAGCAACCCGCCGACCACCCCGGGCAGGTCGGCGAGCGCGATGTCCACGAGAAGGAAGCGGCTGGCCTCCTTGTCGAGGTAGAACGCGAACAGTCCCATCAACGACACGGGGATGCCGACGAGCAACGTCAGCGCGCCGGCGAGGTAGCAGCCGCGGCGGGCGGTGTCGGCGGAGTCCGAGGAGATCACTCGCTGCATGAAGTCGATGGCGACGATGTCGCCGAGCGCCAGCGACAGCAGCGCCGCCCAGTTGACGAGGCTGCCGTTGTCCGACGACAAGAGGCCGCTCATGTCGACGAAGCCTGCCGGCACCCGCGACATCATTTCTGTGAACCCGTTGTCGGACACCAGCCAACCGAATGCCAGCAGCGAGCCGATGATGAAGATGCTCACCTGCACCACGCTCGTGGTGATGGTGGCGTACAGCCCGCCCGTGACGGCATACGCCAGGATGCACAGGGCGATGATCACGAGCATCGGCAGATAGCCGGCGCCGAAAACCATGTCGAGAAGGAGGCCGAGGCCGGCGAGATTGCCCGCCACCAGAATCACGTTGCCGATCAACATGCTGACGGCCGCGAGAGTCTCCGCACCCTGGCTGTAGCGTCGGCGGTAGAAGTCGGCGAGCGTCATCAGGTGCATGCGGTGGATCGGGCCGGCGAAGAAATAACCGGTCAGAAAGAGGCTCGCCGCCAGACCCACCGGAATCGCCGCCCCGGCCCAGAAACCGCTCTCGTAGCTCAACGAGGCGTTTCCCATCGAGCCGTTGGCGTCGAATGCCTGCGCGCACAGCGTGATCCCGACGACCCACACGGGCATGGAGTTGCCGGCCACGTAGTAGTTGGTCGCCTGCCCGCGGATGTTGCGATACGTATAGAAGCCGATGCCCATCGTCGCGAGAACGAAGGCGATGATGGCGAGCTGGATACCGCTCAACATGCCCCCTCTTGGTTACCGAGGGCGGCCCATACCGCGGGGCCGAGAGACATTCCACGGGCTCGCGATTCGTTCCAGGCCTGGTCGGCCTCCTCGGCCCGGCCCGCCGTGTACAGCGCCAGCACCCACTCCCGGTACCATTCGGGCCCGTCGGCGCCGGCTCGGCGAGCCCGTGCGAGCATTTCGATGGCCGCGTCGAGCTCACCGCGAACCCGTTCGACGGTTCCGAGACCGGTCAATGCCTCGGCGTCCTCGGCGTCGATGGCGATCGCCCGCTCGAGCTCGGCCGCGGCACCGTCGAGATCGCCGGCGAGGCGAAGCAGGTCCATTCCCAGCTCTCGATGCTCGCGAGCGTCGGAGAGACGCTGGAACGCCTCCAACAGGGCGCGGCCCGAGCCGTCGCCCGAGCGGAGGAGCGCCGTCCCGAGCACAAAAAGTCCGTCGAGATTGGACGGGTCCGCCTCGAGCAACGAGCGCGCGGTGGCGGCAGCCTCCGTGGGGCGGTTCATACCGATCAATACGCGGGCTTTCACCTCGAGGGCATTGCGGCGCAGCATGCTCGGCGAGACGTCCCGGCCCACCGGGCCGGCTTCCGACACCGGATCGAGGGCGGTTCGTGCGGCGGGCGCCGTCGCGTCGATGTTCGCCAGGGCGGCGTCGGCCAGTTCGAGGGCCGCCTCGTGGTTGCCGACGATCATCTCGATGTCGGCCAGCGGCATCAGCACCTGCGGATCGTCGGGAAAGCGATGCAGGATGCTCTCGAGTGGCTCCCGGGCTTCCTCGAACCGCTGCTCATTGAAGAGAAAGTAGCCGAGCGCGAGGTAGGCGAGAGGGGAGTCGGGGTTGGCGGTGATCGCGCTGCGATAGGCCGACTCGGCGCCGGAGTCGTCGGCGATCACCGCGAGAGCGTCGGCGTAGCGAATCCACAACCCGGGTTGCCCGGGCCGCAACTCGACGGCCCGCGACAGGTGTGCCGCGGCGCGTTTCGGGTCGCCGTAGCCGCTTTCGATCTCGGCCGCGCGCAACACGGGATCGAGCCATTCCGGTGCCAGCGCGGCGGCTCGATCAAGCTCCTCGATCGCCGTCTCGACGTTGCCGACGCGGAAGCAAACCTGCGCCACTCGCAACGGGACGGTGGCGAGGGCCGGCCGCAGCTCACCGGCCGCATCCAACGCGGCGCGAGCATCCGCAAGGCGATCGAGCTCGAACAACGCCTGGGCGATAGCGAGCTGGAAGGCGGCGGGGTCAGCGGCGCTCGGCAGCCCGCTCCTCAGATGCCCGAGCGCCTCTTCGAAACGACCCGCCGCGTTGAGCGCGCGGCCGAGGTAGTAGCGCGCCGGCGGAAAAGCGGGGCGGGCCTCGACGACCTGTTCGAGGATCTCGATTGCCGCCTCGAACTCGCCGGCCTCGAACAAAGCCACACCCCGTTGGATCGGTATCTGTTGCGGCGCTCGGGGCGACGACGGGGTCTGATGGTCTGAGAGAGAGGGTTCGGGGGCGACGGTCGACCGCGCGGATACGGCGACGCCGGCGGCGCCGGTGCTTGCCGCGGCCGGCAGTGCGACCTCGACGCCAGAGAGCGTCGATGCAGCCAGAACGCTGGCCAGCAACCCGGACACCCTCATGGTGCTTTCCTCGCGATCACGCCTCGGTCTTCATCAACGACGATCCAGCCCGGCAGCTCCTCGCGCAACGAGATCGCGCGGCCGCTCGGCCAGGTAATCTCGATGAGGTCAGCTACGCCCCCGGGAAGGTGAACCAGCATGCGTGTGTCGTTGCCGCCGGCGTAACCGTCACTGTCGCGCAGCTCCCGTAGCTGGCTGACTCCGCCGGACTCGATGCGCAGGCGAGCTCCATGGCTCGATCGATTCGAGGATCGGCCCACGAGGGTCAACCGTAGCGACGCCGATTGGATCGGCCCGTCGTTGCGAAGCAGCGTCGGGCGGCCGCCTACGTTGGTGACCAGGAGGTCGGTGTCTCCGTCGTTGTCGTAGTCGCCGCGCAGCGCCGCGCGCGACGAAGCCTCGTCGCTCATGCCGCTACCCGCCGCCTCACCGACCTCGACGAAGTCGGCGGTGCCGGTCTCGGCCAGCAAGTTCAGGTAGAAGAGGTTTCGTTGGGCGTAGGGTTCCATGCCGGCGGCGTCGAGCTGAGGGTGGATATGGCCATTGGCGACGAACAGGTCCTGGTCACCGTCGCCGTCGGCATCGAAGAACTGCGGCGCCCAACCCATGAACGGGAAGCTCGAGGTAGCCAGCTTGCGCCGCGCGGTGGCGTCCTCGAAGCTGCAATCGCCGAGGTTGCGATAGAGTGTGTTGTAGTCGCCCTGGAAGTTGGTGACGAAGATGTCGAAGAGTCCGTCGTTGTCGAAGTCGGCCGCGGTAGCTCCCATCCCGGCCTGCTCCCGCCCATCGCCGCTGTAGCCGGATCCGCCGAACAGCGCCCAGTCCTCGATACCGCCATCGCCGGTGCGCCGGTACAGCAAGTTGATGTGCGAATCGTTGGCGACGTAGATCTCCGGCAGCAAGTCGTTATCGCAATCGGTGGCGATTACCGCGAACCCGTACGTGGCCGCCGTATCGACCGACGATTCCATCCAGGTCTCGAAAGTGCCGTCACCGCGGTTGCGATAGAAGCCGTCGCGGGCTCCCTCGAGGCCCTCGGGTCCGCAGAACACTTCGATTCCCCGGTAGAAGCAGGCTCCGTCCCCGGGAATCGCCACCCGTGCCGCGTCGAACTCGAGGTAGCGCGCCACGTACAGGTCCACGAACCCGTCGGCGTCCCAGTCGGTGAACGTTGCGCCCGTGCTCCAGCCGGTGTTCTCGATACCTGCCGGCCACTCCGAGAAGGTGCCGTCGCCGTTGTTTCGATACAGTCGATCGGCGCCGAGGGCGGTGATGAGCAGGTCGGGGAAGCCGTCGTTGTCCACATCGGCCGAGGTGGCGCCGCT
>CAYSHI010000442.1:0-3849 GCA_964430745.1 uncultured Acidobacteriota bacterium
CTCGACATTAATCGGCTCGAAATCCGCGTATTTCGGAATCTTCCAAGGCTCGGCGCTGTTGGCCAGGAACCCCTCGCTCAGCACGATTACGGGGGTCGTATGGCGCACGGCGATGCGAAAGGCTTCGATCGCCGTATCGAAGGAATCGGCCGAGCTCGACGGCGCGATGATCGGAATCGGGCTCTCGCCGTTGCGTCCGAAGAAACACTGCAAGAGGTCGGTTTGCTCGGTCTTCGTCGGCAACCCCGTCGAAGGGCCTCCGCGCTGCACGTTGAGGATCACCAGGGGCAACTCGAGCATGACCGCGAGGTTGATCGCCTCACTCTTGAGGCACACGCCCGGGCCGCTGGTTCCGGTGAGCGAGAAGGCGCCGCCGAAGGCTGCGCCGATGGCGGAGCCCATCGCGGCGATCTCGTCTTCGGCCTGCACCGTACGCACATCCAGATGCTTGAGCCGCGCCAGCTCGTGCAACACGTCGCTCGCGGGCGTGATCGGGTAGCTGCTGTAGACGAGCGGTTTGTCGGCGAGACGAGCGGCGGTCACGAAGCCGAGGGCCAGGGCCTCGCTGCCGTTGAGGATGCGATAGGTGCCGGGCTCCGGTGCCGCGGCGGGCACGTTGAAGTGCACCTGGAACAAGCGCACGGTGCGACCGTAGTTGTAGCCGGTTCTGAGCGCCCTGCTGTTGGCCTCGACGACGAGCGGGTATTTCTCGAACTTGTTCTCTATCCAGTCGAGGCTGAGCTGCAGCGGCCGGTTGAACAGCCAGTACAGCAGACCCAGGGCGAAGAAGTTCTTACAGCGCTCCTTCGCCTTCTTCTGCAGGTCCAGGTCCTCCAGGGCGTTGAGGGTCAGCGTCGTGATCGGAATGCGGGTGAACTTGTATCGGCTGCGGAGCTCCTCGTCCTCGAGCGGATCCTCGTCATACCCGGCCTTCGCCAGGTTGGCTGCAGTGAAGGCGTCCTTGTTGACGATCACCACGCCGCCGGGCAGCAGCTTGGGCAGGTTGACCTTGAGGGCCGCCGGATTCATCGCCACCAGAACCTGCGGCCGGTCTCCCGGTGTGTAGATGTCGTGGCTCGAGAAGGTGAGCTGGTAGGCGGAGACGCCGGCCACGGACCCGGCCGGAGCCCTGATCTCCGAGGGAAAGTCGGGCATCGTGCTGACGTCGTTGCCGAACACTGCCGAGGTATTGGTGAACTGTGTGCCGGTGAGCTGCATCCCGTCGCCGGAGTCGCCGGAGAACAGAATCGTTACCTGTTCGAGTTGTTGTCTTTCTTCGCTCGCGCTTGTCATCGAAGAGAATCCCGTCGCTGAATCGAGCGCCGCTCGATTCGAGAGTGTTGCCTGCGGCAACGTTGCCAGCTCGAGGCTCAAACATCCAGCGCGTTGCCGCGGCCGAGAAAGACCGCGGGGGGGGGCGAGGGGATCGTCGTGGGTCCCGGCTTGACGAGTCGCCCAATCGGGACCTCGCCGGAATCCGGGAAAGAGAGTGCGGTTCAGATGTACACTCGTGCCCGACCGAAGGAGGCAGAGGTGCCGACGGACTCGATGGCGCGACCGGTGCCCGGAGCCGGGAGGCGTGGGTTGCTCGCCCGACTCGGCGTCGAAATGCGCCCCGGCGAAGGCCTGATCTCCTGCTTGCTGTTCGCCTACTTCATGTTGCTGATCGGCGCGCAGTACATCAGCAAGAGCGTCCGCGACTCCGCCTGGGTCACGACACTCGACGCCGACAATCTTCCCTACGGCTTCATCCTCGTTGCCGTCTGCTCGTATCCTCTGCTGCTGCTGTTCTCGCGCCTGGTCGATCGGATGCCGCGACACCATGTGATCGCGGCGACGTCCGGGATATTCGCCGCGTCGTTGGTCCTGTTCTGGTGGTTGTTTCGGTTTCCGTGGCTTTGGGTCCCGGTCGTCTACTACGTATGGCACTCCATCCTCTCCGTCATGACGGTGAGCCAATTCTGGTCGTACGCGAACCACTCGTACGACCCGCGCCAGGCGAAGCGCCTGTTCGGGTTCATTGGTGCCGGCGGCCTTCTGGGCGGCTTCGCGGGGGGGCAGTTCGCGCGCCTCGCGGAAGTGATCGGCACGGGAGGAGTGCTTCGGGTAGCGGCAGGAGTCACGGCTTCCCTCGCCGTGCTCATCTACATCATGCACGCCGTTCACTCCACCGACGAAGAGCAGGTCGCGGGCGCAGCCGGCCTGGCGAAGCTGGACGAGGCCCGCGGCGGTTTCGAAGCGATCAAGTCGTCGCGGCATCTGACGCTCATCGCCTCCTTGATGCTGCTCACCATCGCCGTGGCGAACATCGTCGATCTCCAATACAAATGGGCGGTCGCCGCGGTGACGACGGGGCTCGACGAGCGCACCGCCACGTTCGGCCTCTTCGATAGCCTGCTGAGCATCGCCGGGTTCGTGTTCCAGGTCCTGTTCGTCTCGCGCATTCATCGGCGTCTCGGCGTCGGCGTCGCCATGCGGGTGCTCCCGGTCGCCATGGGGCTCGGGACCCTCGGGTTATTGGCGACACCGGTCGCTCTGCTCAACGTTCTGTTCGTCGTGGCGGTGACGTTGCGGGTCAGCGAGCGGGGCTTGCGCTACTCGATCGATCAGGCCACCCGCGAGCTCCTGTTTCTGCCGGTGCCGTCGAAGGCACGGCTCAAGGCGAAGGCCTATATCGACGTATTTGTCCAACGCTTTGCCAAGGGCTTCGGGGCGGTGTTCGTGTTGATCGGAACCAGCCTGCTCGGGATGAACATCGTGCAGGTCGGCTGGTTCACCCTCGGGTTGATCGTGGTGTGGCTGGGGGTGACGGTCGCCATGCGGAGGCAATTCGTTACCTCCTTCAGGGAGGGCTTGCGCCGTCGCGACGTGAACGTCGCCGTGCCCCTGGACCTCTCCGATGCGACAAGCCTCGAGTTGATCGTCCACGCCTTGGGAAGTGCAGACGAGCGGCAAGTGATGCATGCGCTTGCCCTGCTCGAGTTTCACGGCAAGGAACGACTGGTGCCGCCGGTGTTGCTCCGACACGCCAGCCCGGCGGTGAGAACGCGGACGTTGGAGATCTTCCGTGATTCGGGCCGCGCCGAAGCGGTACCTCAGATCGAGGAGTTGCTCGGCGATGATGATCCCGCCGTACAGACGGCAGCCATGCGATCTCTGGTCGCGCTCCGCAGCGAGAATGCTCATTCACTTCTCGTGTCGCACCTGGCGAACGAGAACCTGCGCGTTCGCTCCGCCGCCATCGCCAGCGTCCTACTGCATGGGGAGGGAGAAGACCTGGAGAGCGCTCGTGCCGCGCTGCTCGGTATGCTGCGGCACGCCGACCCCGACGCACGTGTGAGTGCCGCGGCCGCCCTGGCCGAGCTGGACGAGCCGGTTTTCCAAGAGGAGCTCGTGCAACTGTTGGGCGACGCCGAGTTTCACGTCCAGGCGGCGGCGATCGGCGCGGTGCGTGCACGCGTTGAGCGCGGTGGCAACAATCCCCTGTTCGTGCCGGCCCTCATCTCGTTGATGCGCGATCGACGGCTGAAGCACGAGGCGCGCGAGGGGCTCGTCGCCTACGGAGACCCGGTTATCCCGGCGCTCGTCCATTTCATGAACGACCGCCAAGAGCAGTTGTGGGTGCGCCGCGCGCTGCCCAAGACGATTGCCCGGATCGGCGGCATCGAGGCGGTGAGCGCCTTGGGCCACAACCTCGAGACTACCGACGATTTCCTTCGCCGCAAGGTTGTCGAGGCGCTCGCCTGGCTGCGGATCCATGATCCCGACGTCGGGTTGCCGTCCGACACGGTGACGGGCGCTCTTCGCGGGGAGGCGCGCCGGTACTTCCTGAGCCTGACCGACCTCGTC
>CAYSHI010000443.1:0-7317 GCA_964430745.1 uncultured Acidobacteriota bacterium
GCTCGACGGCGGCCTCGCGCGGTGGGTGAAGAAGGACGTCGTCGACGAGGACGAAGCCGCCCGGATTCGCGCCCGCGTGAGCGGCACGACGGAGCTGGACGACCTGTTCGACTGCGACCTGATCGTGGAGGCGATCATCGAGGACGAGGCGGCCAAGATCGCTGTTTTCGAGGAGCTCGATCGCGGCTGTCCGGCGGAGACCATTCTCTCGTCGAACACCTCGTCGATCTCCATCACGCGGCTCGGTGCGGCGACGGAGCGTCCCGAGAAGGTCATCGGGATGCACTTCTTCAATCCTGTTCCGCTCATGGCCCTTGTCGAAGTCGTCCGCGGAGAGCTCACCAGCGATGCCACGCACGACGCCGTGGTCGAGGCAGCCGAGGCGGTGGGCAAGACTCCGCTCACGGTAGCCGACGCTCCCGGGTTCGTCTCCAACCGTGTGCTGATGCCGATGATCAACGAGGCCATCTTCTGCCTCTACGAAGGCGTGGCCACGGCGGAGACCATCGACGGCGTCATGAAACTGGGGATGGCGCATCCGATGGGGCCACTCGCGCTCGCCGATCTGATCGGACTGGACGTGTGTCTGGCGATTCTCGAGGTGCTGTACGATGGCTTCGGCGATCCCAAGTACCGTCCCTGCCCACTGCTGCGGCGACTCGTCAACGCCGGGCATCTCGGTCGCAAGGCGGGCCAGGGTTTCTACCCGTACTGATGTGATGCCCGTCGAGAGACCCCGCCGGCTTCTTCGACCGCGCGCCGCTCGGGCGGTGGCGGCGGCGCTGCTGCTGGCGGCATTGGCCGCCGGGTGGTCGCCGTTTGTCCGGGCGCAGGAGTCGGCGTCCCCCGCGCAACTGCGGCTCGATCTCGACCGTCTGCGGGGACAGATCACCTCGCTGGAGGAGCGGCTCGTCGATATGGGCGAGCGCCGCGAGAATCTCATCGACGATTTCGAAGCAGTGGATGTCCGCCTGGCGCTCAGCCGCCGGCAGCTCGAGATCGTTCAGGTGCGGTTGCTGGTGCTGTTTCAGCAGACGCAGGAGCAGGAGGCCGAGGTCGAGCGGTTGACCGTCGAGCTCGACAAGGCTCGTGACGAGCTTGCTGCCAGGGTCGTGGCCCTCTATCGCATGGGCCCTCTTTCATACTCCCGGTTTCTGCTCGCGGCGCAGGATGCCGAAGAGATCCTCGCCAACTACCAGATCGTCAATCGCCTCGCGACACAGGACCGCACGCTCGTCGTCGGCATCGATACTCGTCTCCGCCAGCATCGTGAGGCCGCGGCGTTGCTCGCCGACACCACGCAGCGGCTCACGGAGACGCGCGCCGAGGAAACCTTGGCCATTCGCGAGCTCACCTCCCAGCAACTCGAACGGCAGCGACTGATCCGCGATATCGACGTCGAGTCCTCCGCCGGTCGTCGCGCTCTCGACGAGCAGGAGGAGAGCGCCGCCGCGATGGAAGAGATGCTCGACGAGATCGGTAACGCCCCGACGGGTGCGACATCGGCGGAAGAGCGACCGGCATTCGCTGCCACCCAGGGTGAGTTGCCGTGGCCGGCCGAGGGACCGGTCACCGAGACCTTCGGGCGCAAGGTCCACCCGGTGTACGACACGGTGACGCTTTTCAAGGGCATCGAGATCGACGCCGGAGAGGGCGCCTCGGTGAGCGCGGTTTACCAGGGCCGCGTGGCTTTTGCGGACTGGTTCCAGAGCTACGGATTGGTCGTGATCGTCAATCATGGCGACGACTTCTTCACCATCTACGGGCACCTCGACGCGGTGCGCGTGCGCACCGGCGACTGGGTGGAGGCCGGTGCCGAAGTCGGAACGGTGGGGGAGACCGGCTCGCTCATCGGGCCGAGCCTGTACTTCGAGATCCGCGAGGGATCGGAAGCGGTCAATCCCGCCCGCTGGCTGCGCCGCCGCTGACCGTAGTCAGTCCTGCAGGAGCTCTTTGAGGTTCTTGCTGCGCAACGGATGCCGGAGCTTGCGCAGGGCCTTGCCCTCGATCTGGCGAATCCGCTCGCGAGTCACATTGAAATACTCGCCCACTTCTTCGAGCGTGAACTCGCGGTCCTCACCGATCCCGAAGCGCATCTTGAGCACTTTTTCCTCGCGCGGCGTCAGGGTCGAGAGCACCTTGCGGGTCTGATCGGAGAGGTTCTTGGAGAGGACGATATCGAGCGGCGAGACGACGGCCTCGTTCTCGATGAAGTCCGAGAGGGAGGATTCCTCGCCATCGCCCACCGGTGTCTCCAGCGACAGGGTCTTCTTGGCGGCGCGCAGCACCTCCTTGACCTTGTCGGCGGGCATGTCCATCTCGACGCCGATCTCGCGCGGCGTCGGCTTGCGGCCCGTCAACTTGAAGAGTCGGCGCGATGTCTGCGACACCTTGCGGATGGTCTCGATCATGTGCACCGGCACCCGAATCGTCTTGCCCTTGTCGGCGATGGCCCGAGTGATGGCCTGGCGGATCCACCAGGTGGCGTACGTGGAGAACTTGTAACCCTTCTTGTAATCGAACTTCTCGACCGCCTTCATCAGGCCGATGTTGCCTTCCTGAATGAGGTCGGAGAACGGAAGGCCGTAGTTGACGTACTTCTTGGCGATCGAAACCACCAGTCGAAGGTTCGCCTGGGTAAGCTCGCTCCGAGACCACTCGAGATGGGCTTCGGACTCCTCCATGGCGCGCAGATAGGAGGTCAGCTCCGGGCGCGTGACGAGGTGCTCGCGCGTCAGCCTTTCGATGCGCGCCGTATCCTGGTCGCGTTCGGCGACGGCAAACCGAGCCTGCAGTTGCCGCATGCGCACGATGATGTCGTCGATCACTTCCTCGGTGAGGTTGAGGCCCTCCATAGTCGCCGCCATGCCCGCCTGCACTTCGATGAGCTCAAGGCGCACCTTGAGCTCCGTTTCCGCTCGCAGGTCACGATTGAGCTTGGTGCGAAGCGCGCGCAAGCCGTCCCTCTGCTTCGCCAGACGGGTCAGCGTCTTCATCATCTCGCGTACCGTGGCTCGTTCGTCCTCGAGCTCCTCGGCGTCGCGGCGGATCTCCTCGAGCGGCAGCTCGCCGCTGTTGATGGCGTCGCGTATCTCGAGCAGATGCTCGCTCGCTACAGGGCAGGCGAGCGCGGCCTTGATGATCCCTTCGAGGCCCTCTTCGATACCGCGAGCGAGGCGTACCTCGCCCTCACGGTCGAGCAGCGGCTTCTCACCCATCTCGCGGAAGTAGATCTTGATGGGGTCGTCGAGATCCCCGCCCCCCGAGGAGGGTGCGTAGCGTTTGGTCTCGGCGCCGTCGTCGCCTTCTTCCTCCTCGTCGGGGTCGTCTTCTTCGAAGTCTTCTTCGGGAGCCTCCTCGACGACTTCGATTTCCATGTCCTGGAACATGGTGGCGAGGTGGGCGCGCGAGGCTGGCGCCGCGACGTCGGCCCTCAGGACGCCGTCGACTTCTTCAAACGTGAGGTAGCCGCGCTGCTTGCCCATCTCGATGAGCCGCTGCAGCTCCTCTACTTTGTCGTCTTGTGCCAAACCGTTCGGTATGCCCCAGCCGAAGGGGAGGTTCGACGAGCAGCTGCCGGGAGACCGCCTGGCCCCTGCGGCCCCTGCTAAGATGCGCCGAAACGGCACCTCACCCTTGAAATCTCGCGCCAATATAGTGTCAACCCTACCACCGGTCAACATGGATGAGCCGCCCCGAGAGCGGAAGGACACGCCGCTTGCGCAGAAGGTCGCGCGACGGATTCGGCGCCACGGACCGATGTCGTTCAGTGCCTTCATGGAGCACGCGCTCTACGAACCCGGGGCGGGGTACTACGCCCGTGAGCGCACCGCATGGGACGAGCAGGCCGACTTCGTCACGGCGCCGCAGGTCGGCGAGGCGTTCGGCATTGCCGTGGCCTCTTTGGCGGCCGAGTGCGACGCGGCCCTCGGCGAGCCGGCCCACTTCGACCTCCTCGAGTTCGGCGGTGGCGACGGCACGCTGTTGCGCGACACGTGCGACGCGATTCGGGACGGGGCGCCGGCGCTCTACGAGCGGCTCCGGGTATCCAGCATCGAACGTGGAGACGCTTCTCGTTGCCGGCAGCGCCGACGCCTGGAGCGTCACGCGCCGCGCGTTCGCTGGCCGGAGCGCAGCGACGAGTTGCCGGACTCGGCGCTGCAGGGATTGGTAGTCAGCAACGAGCTTCTCGACGCCTTCCCCGTTCACCGGGTCGTGTCACGCGACGGAGGAATCCGGGAGCTCTTCGTCGACGTGGGCGAGCGCGGCTTCATCGAGCGGGAGGGGCCGCCATCCGATGCGGCCATCGCCGCTTACCTGGATCGCAACGGCATCGAGCTCGCCGAAGGGCAGGTCGCCGAGATTTGCCTGGGCGTGCGCCCGTGGATCGGCGAGGTGGCGCGGGTGCTGCGCCGTGGCTTCGTGCTCACGGTGGACTACGGTTCTCGTACCTCTTCGCTGTACGACAGCGCGCGTTCGCAGGGGTCGCTCGTGTGCCAGTATCGCTATCAGCTCGGCGCATCTCCCTTCGAAAGGGTGGGGGAGCAGGACATCACGGCTCACGTGGACCTCGGCAACCTGCGCCGCTGTGGCGCCGAGGTCGGGCTCGAGGAGGTAGGCATCATCGGCCTGGCGGCGTTTCTGGTCGGTTTCGGGGCGGCCGCGGATGCGGGTCTCGCGACCACGGAGACTGATCCCGGCGAGGATGCGACGCGACGGCATCTCGGGCTGCGACACTTGCTGTTTACCGAGATCGGCGACGCGCATCGCGCCGTTCTGCAGGCAAAGGGCGTCGAGCCGATCGAGTTCGGTCTCAGCCGGCTGTCCTGACGCGAGCGATCAGAACGCCTCGCGCGGAGCCGAGCGGCGCAGGCTGGCGCGCGCGTGATCCGGGTTGAGTCCGACGTAGCGGCAGATGTCCTCGAAACCGGAATTGTCCTCGAAGATCCACTTCTCGGGATCGGAGCCGTGGTTGTAGATTTTCGAGAGCCGTTGGGCCTCGGCTTTGGACAGATCGCCCTGCGAGCGGTAACGCATGACCGTGCGATAGTCGTCGATCGCACGCTTGATCACGGCTGCCCACAATAGCCGCTCGGCGTAGTCTGCCTCGGGTTCCAACATGCGCAGTGGCCTCCCCATGGGTGCAATGAAGTCGTGAACCCACCAGCTGCGGATTCCGGATGAACACTTCGACGATGGCTGCACCTTGATTATTAGAACAGCGGTTCGGCGCCCGTCAAGTTTGCGCGAAAGGCGCCTTCGGTATCGTGCGCATCAGTGGGCAAGTTCGCGTCGCCGGCCGAACTTCCTTCGCGCTCGCGCGCGGCCTGCTAGGCTTGCCTTCGACCCCCGAGACCTGCCGAGGAGAAAGCCATGAAGTCCATCTCGAAGCTCTTTGCCGTGGCGCTGCCGCTCTTGCTTGCGGTTGTCGCGTGCGCGCCGGAATCGTCGCCGGCCGAAACCGCTGCACCCGTCGCCGTCGAAACGCCGGCGGAGTTCGGACAGGTCGTTACCGGAGCCTCCGGCGCGGTCGCGAGCATCGACGGCTACGCCACCCGGGCGGGAATCGACGTACTCCGCGAAGGCGGCAACGCCATCGACGCGGCCATTGCCGTGGGTTTCGCCCTCGCGGTCACGCACCCTGCAGCCGGCAACATCGGCGGCGGCGGCTTCATGACCATCTACATCGCCGACGAAGACCGCTACACGACCTTCGATTTTCGCGAGAAGGCGCCGTTGGCGGCGACTCCCGACATGTACCTGCTTGAAGACGGTACCGAGGACCGGCGCGGCGGGCACGCAGGCTGGACGGCGGTCGGGGTTCCGGGAACGGTGGCGGGCTTTGCCGCGGTTCACGAGCGGCTCGGCAGCATGCCCTGGGAGCGATTGGTCGAGCCCGCCGTGGGATTGGCTCGAGACGGCATCGAGCTGGGCCCGTATCTGGCGTCCTCGCTGGCTCGTTCCGCCCGAAGCTTCGAGCCTTATCCCGCTTCGCTGGAGGCCTTTCTCCGCGCGGACGGATCGCCCTACGACGAGGGCGATACATGGGTGCAAGCGGACCTCGCCTGGTCCCTGCAGCAAATCGCCGACCATGGCGCCGAGGCTTTCTACAAGGGTGAGATCGCCCAGCGTCTGACAGCTGCCATGGCCGAAAACGGCGGCTTGATCACGATGGACGACCTCGCCGCCTACGAGCCCAAGGAGCGAGAGCCGATTCGGGGCCAATACCGTGGCTACGACATCATCTCGATGCCGCCGCCGAGCTCCGGAGGCGTGGCCCTCGTGGAGATGCTCAATATCCTCGAGACCTTCGAGCTGGGCGGCTACGACCCCGTCGGGCCGGAAACGACCCATATCATGATCGAGGCAATGCGTCAGGGATATCTCGATCGCGCCACTCATCTCGGCGATCCCGACTTCGTCGAGGTGCCCGTGCAGTGGCTGACGTCGAAGGACTACGCCGCCGAGAAAGCCGCCCTGATCAGTGCCGGTGAGGTTCGCAGCAGCGAAGAGCTGGGCGCCGCCATCCTCACGCCGCCGGAGTCACCGGAGACGACGCACTATTCGGTCGTCGACGCCGCCGGTAACGTCGTTTCCACGACCTACACCCTGGAGCAGGGTTTCGGCTCCAAGGCGATGGCGCCGGGCACCGGGTTTCTGCTCAACAACGAAATGGGCGACTTCAACACCTGGCCCGGAGTCACGTGGGGCAGCAACATCGGCACCGACCCTAATCTGATCGCTCCCGGAAAGCGCATGCTGTCGTCGATGACGCCGACAATCGTTGCGCGCGACGGGAAGCCGATCATGGCCGTCGGCAGCCCGGGCGGCAAGACGATCATCAATACCGTGCTGCGCGTTGTCGTCAATGTCATCGATTTCGAGATGGCTCTCGAAGACGCGGTGGCGTCGCCGCGCGTGCACCATCAGTGGATGCCCGATCGGATCAGCATGGAGGAGGGTTTCCCACAGCAGACGGTCGATGCGCTGATGGCGATGGGCCACAACGTGTCCGGACGCCGCGGCATCCAGGGGGATGCTCACTCGATCTTCATCCTGCCGGACGGACGACGCCTTGCGGTGGCGGATCCGCGGAGAAACGGCGCCGCCGCCGCCTACTAGGCCGCGTCGCCGGAGGGCGACGATCGCGGCGTTGCGCTGGCTCGTTCGGCTCCCGCGTACGAGAGTACGCGTCCGCCTCTCTGCGCTGCGCGCGCCTTGCGCTCCTCGCCCTCCGGCAACGCCGCTGCCTACTAGTGTGCTGTCTCGCTGTCCCTCGGCTCCGCGAGATTCCAGCCGGAACGCGTCATGCTGTGG
>CAYSHI010000444.1:0-17226 GCA_964430745.1 uncultured Acidobacteriota bacterium
AGCTCGGCGTAGCGCATCGTCGTCCGCTCACCCGGCTTGTCGGCCGGGTGCATGTTCATGACGGTCGGCACCAGGCGACCGCCCATCTGCTCGAAATCCGTGAACTCGGTCGTTCGCGACAGCGCGCCGTCCTCGTCGAAGAAACGCGCGGCGAGCGGCATCAGGTCATCTTGACGCACGAGATACTCGATGCTTCCCCAGACCACGGGCGCGTCGGGCTTCGGCGTCAACGTGAATTCCCAGACCATCGCGCCGTCACGCTCGCCGTCGAAGCTCTCCTCGATGTCGTATTGATCGATCAGCCGGCTGTCCTTCACCAGATCGTCGTTGGTGAAATGAGAGCCCATCCAGGATCCCGACATCATCGACGCCGGTACCTTGATGGTGCGGTCGACCTTCGGGAGGTAGTTCCAGATGTCCTTGTCGGCCTTGAGCGTGGCCGTGCCCGCCTCTTTCGCGGGGGAGGTGACGCGGATCAGCGAGTGCTCGGTGCCGAGCGACCAGACTTCCATGCTGATCGAGCGGGTCCAATGCTCGGTGACGACCTCCATGGTGGCGACACCGCGGCTCGAATCGCCGCGCAGGAGCCGGTCGACCTGGTCGACGATCTCCCGGGGCGACTGGGCGGCCGGGGTCAATACCGCCACGCCGCCGCCCGAGGGCATCGCCGCCACGCCGAGCGTAAGGACTGTCAGGAATCTGATCGTCATCATGCGTGAGGTCCTTTCCCGGGGGAGTGCTCCTCCGATGGTAATCCGTTCGGCGCCGAAGTTCAGTTCGCCGACGGCCTCCGCACCAACGTCAGCCCGTCGCCGATCGGCACCAGCGACAGGTCGTAGTCGTGGTCCTTCTGCGCGTACAACCAATCGTTGAATCGCCGGAGCGCCACGGTGTCGTCCTCGTCGTTGTCCGGGTCGGCCACCCGTCCGCTCCAGAGCGTGTTGTCGACGGCGATCAAGCCGCCCGGGCGGACCAGCTTCAAGCATCGCTCGACGTACTCGCGGTAGCTGGTCTTGTCGGCGTCGATGTAGGCGAAGTCGAAGGCGGCGTCCTCGCCCGCGGCGATCAGCGCGTCGAGGGTTTCGAGGGCGGGGGCGAGGCGAAGGTCGATTCGATCGGCGACCCCGGCTTCCTCCCAGTAAGGCCGTCCGATGGTCGTGAGCTCCTCGCTGATGTCGCAACAGGTGATGTGTAGCTCGGGCATGCCGAGGGTGAGGCGCAGGGGGGTGTAGCCGGTGAACGTACCCACCTCGAGCCCCGCGCGCGCGCCCAGCATCTTGAACAGCAGCATCAGCAACTGCACCTGCTCGGGCGAGCTCAACATGCTCGCGTTGGGCATTTCCAGCGTTTGCATCCGTAGCCGCGCACAGATCTCCGGCTCGCGTAACGAAACGTCGATCACATACTGCTGCAGGGCTTCGTCGAGCCCCAGGGACGATGTCGACATGGGATGTCCGGGACAGGTTCGAGAGGCGGCCCGTCGGTAACCTCCGGAACCGGCCTCTTCATGTACGGGTGATGGCCGACGAGCCGCGCCGGCGTCGATGCCGCAGCGCTCGTCGCTACGACCCGGAGGTTACCGTGCGGCTCTACCTGATCAACCCACACAATCCGGCGGTGAGCCTCACCAACCGAAAGAGCCTCTGGAATCGGTTTCGCATATGGAAGCCGCTCGGCCTTCTCGTACTCGCCGGCATGACGCCGTCCGAATGGGAGGTGACGGTGGTGGACGAGAACCTCGGCCCCCCGGACTACGCTCGAATGCCTCGGCCCGACCTCGTCGGGATCACGGCGTTCACCTCGCAGGCCACGCGCGCGTACGCGGTGGCGGCCGAGTTCCGCGCCCGTGGCGTACCGGTGGTCATGGGAGGCATTCACGCGTCGATGTGCTCGGCGGAAGCCTCCGAGAGAGTGGATGCGGTGGTGACCGGCGAGGCGGAGGGTGTCTGGCATGAAGTTCTGGAGGACGCAAAGCGGGGAGCCCTGGAAGGAATCTACGTCGGCCCCCGGGTCAGCCTGGACGAGGTTCCGATCGCTCGTCACGATCTGCTGGCGGGCGAGTATCGGCTCGGGTCGATCCAGACGACCCGCGGGTGCCCCCTGCGCTGCAGCTTCTGCTCCGTCACCGCGTTCAACGGGGGGCATTTTCGTCATCGACCGATCGACAAGGTGGTCGACGAGCTTCGGCTCATTCAGGAAAAGTACGTTCTCATCGTCGACGACAACCTCATCGGCACCCGAGGGGACCACATCGCGCGGACCAAGGAGTTGTTTCGGGCGATGATCCGAGCCGACCTCGGCAAGAAGTGGATCGCCCAGGTCACCATCAACATGGCCGACGATGAAGAGTTGCTGGAGTTGGCCTCGAGGGCCGGCTGCCTCGGCGTCTTCATCGGCTTCGAGTCGCCGAGCGTCGAAGGCCTTGCCGAGGTCCACAAGAAGTTCAACCTCCAAAAAGACCGCGACTTCCGTTCGTCGGTCCGACGTTTGCAGCGGCACGGGATCATGGTGGTCGGCTCGTTCATTCTCGGGCTCGACGTCGATGCCCCGGGCATCGGAGAGCAGATCGCCGACGCCGCGGGGCGTTACGGGCTCGACGCCCTCACCTTGCTGATCTTGACGCCGCTTCCAGGTACCGTGCTATGGACCAAGATGGAAGAGCAGGGCCGGATTGTCGCCAACCGTTTTCCCGACGACTGGAGGTACTACACGCTGGCCTTTCCGGTAGCGCAGTACCGGCAACTCTCATGGGCCGAGGTGATCGAAGAAGAAGCCACGTGCTCGAGGGCCTTCTACTCGTATCCCGCCATGTTTCGCCGTGCCCTGGGTGCCCTGTGGCGCACCCGAAGGCCGCTGAGCGCGGCCGCCGGCCTGTTGGCCAATCTCTCCTATCGGAGCAATGCCGCCCATCAGCGGCGTGAAATGGAGCGATTCGATCTCGCCGGGCCGGGCGCGGCATCGAGGGGCGAGAAGCAGTCACCCGTTGTCCCGGTGCTCCAAGCTCATTAGAATCAGGACACCGATCTCCTGATTTCCAGAGAGAAGAACCAGTGGGCCGCGTAATCGGACGATCACGGGGTCATGGCGAATGTTTCGGCGCTCCCGGTGTATGTGTGCCCCGGTGCGCCGTCGGAGCCTCCCTGATGCTCGCGGGGGTCGTCGGTTTGATGTCGACGGGTTGCGCACCCGAGCCCGTGGGTGAGCCAATGTCAGGGGCCGCCGGCGCCCCGCGCCGGGCGGTCATCGCGCACCGCGGAGCCTCCTACGACGCGCCCGAAGAGACGACACCGGCTTACCTTCTGGCGCGCGATCTCGGTGCCGACTACCTCGAGCTGGACCTGCAACGTACCGCGGATGGCGTCCTCCTCGCCTTTCACGACGATGATCTGAGCCGCACCACCGACGTGCGCTCGGTGTTTCCGGGTCGAGAGATGGACCCGCTCAGCTCGTTTACCTGGGACGAGCTCCGGCAACTCGACGTGGGTTCGTGGTTCAACGCCGATCCGGAGCGCAGCGAGCGCGCGCGCACGTCGTACGAAGGGCTGCGGATTCTCTCGCTCGAGGAGGTCATCGACATTGCCGAAGGCGGTGACAACCGTCCGGGCTTGTACATCGAGACGAAGCTAGCCGGCCGCTATCCCGGTATCGAGAAGGAGCTCGCCGACTTACTGCAGCGTCGTGGCTGGTATTCGCCGGGCCAAGAAGCGGTCGGCGGCACTTCCGTCATCTTGCAGACATTCGAGCGCGACAGTCTCGAGCTTCTGCGCCGCCATCTTCCGGAGATACCGGCGTTGTTTCTCCTGTGGATAGGGGAGGGATACATGCCGGACGGCTCGCCGGAAACGTATGCCGAGTGGGTGGACCTTGCCGCCGGTCGGGGAGCGACCGGCATCGGCCCGAACCACGAGAATCTGCTCGAGCCCTGGGCCCCCGAGATGATTCACGACCGGGCCATGTTCATCCACACCTACACGGTCGACGACCCCGCGACGTTCGACGCCTTGTCCGACCGCGTCGACGGCTTCTTCACCAACCGACCGGATCTCTTGCTCGAGCACTACGGCCGCCCGCCCGACGCGTTGGTCGACGAGATACTCGAGCGCCATGGCTACCGTCGCTGACAAGGCGTCGACGGGCCGCCCGGAGCACAGCCCGACGTCTCGACGTCCGATCGGGTGAGAGCCGACTCCACGGTGGTCCCGCGTGCCGACGATGCCGGCAGTTGCTACCATCTGCAGGCTTGTGACGAATCGGCCAGGAGACGGATCATGAAACCCCTGCGGATCAGCGATTGAAGCCGGTTCACGTCGCGTTCCTCGGCTGCGGATTCATCACGCGGGTGCACAGTGGGCACCTGCGCAAGATGCGTGGCGAGGTGGTGTGCAGCTACGCCAGCCGCGACGAAGGCCGCGCGGCCGACTATCAGCGACGCCACGGCGGGGTAGGGCACTACGGAAGCTACGACGAGGCGATCGCCGCTCCCGACGTCGACGCGGTGGTGGTCGCCGTGCCGACCCGCTACCACCTCGATGTGGCCTTACAGGCGCTCGCTGCCGGCAAGCACGTTCTCGTCGAGAAGCCGGCTTTCCCCCGCCTCGAGGACTATCAGACCGTCATCGAGGCGCGCGACCGCGCCGGCCGCGCCGTGCTCATCGGCGAAAACGACCACTACAAGCCACTGTGCGTCGTTCTCCGTCGCCTGCTGGCGGAGGGCGCCATCGGCGAGATGGTGTTCGGTCACTTCGTCACCATCATGAAGAAGCCCAAGACGGCGGACGACTGGCGCAACGACGAGGATATGGCGGGAGGCGACGCCTTCTTCGAGGAAGGAATCCACTGGCTGCACATCGCGGGTAGCCTCGGCCCCGAGATCCGCACGATCCATGGTTATCGCCCGCCGCCCGCCGAGAGCGGACCGCTCGAGGGCGACGCGCGGCGCAAGAGCATGCTGGTGTCGTTTCAGTACGACAACGGCGCGGCGGGGGCGCTGTATTACTCGCGCGAAATCCCTTCGCTGTTCCGCGGGCTCCGCCAGTCGAAGCTCTTCGGACGTGACGGCATCATCACGTTCGAGTCCAACGGCCTGGTCCTGCTCTCGCGGGGCAAGGGAATTCCACGGCTCATGTTTCCCGGGTTTCGCGACATCCGCGGCTACCGCGCCATGTACCGCGACTTCTTTGCTGCCATCCGGGAGGGTCGGGCGCCGGAAATGAGCCTCGAGCGCGCTCGCGAAGACCATCGGCTGATGGAAGCTGCCTACGCGAGCGCGGAGGCTGCGGGGGCCTCGCGTTCGTGACCGAGCACTTCGACGTTGTCATCATCGGCAGCGGCACCGGCGGGGGGACCGTCGCCCACACACTCTCCGAGACCGGTGCGCGCATCCTGATCGTCGAACGCGGTGACTTCATTCCTCAGGAGCCCGAGAACTGGAGCCCCCGGGCCGTGTGGGGCGAGCTCCGCTATCGAACGACGGAACGCTGGCTCGATGGACGCGACGAGGAGTTTCTCCCGTACACGCACTACTGCGTCGGCGGCAACTCCAAGTTCTGGGGATCCGTGCTGTACCGGCTGCGTCGCGAGGACTTCGGCGAGATGCAACACAAGGGGGGCGTGTCGCCGGCGTGGCCCATCGACTACGAGACGTTGGCCCCCTACTACACCCGGGCCGAGCGGCTCTACAGCGTCCACGGCGAGGACGGCTCCGATCCCACGGAACCCGCACGCGACCCGTTTCCACACCCTCCCATAGAGCACCAGGGACGCGTCGCCGTCATCGTCGAGCGCCTGCGGGAGCTGGGCTTGCACCCCTCGCACCTGCCGCTGGGCCTGTTGCGCCCGGGCGAGCCCGACGGGTGCGTTCTGTGCGACACGTGCAACTCGTATCCCTGCAAGATCCGTACGAAGAGCGATGCCGATGTGTGCGCCGTGTCGCCCGCTCTCGGGCGAGATGGCGTCACCCTGTGGACGAATTCGCATGCCGAGCGTCTGATCACCGACGGAAGCGGCGACAAGGTCGTCGCCGCCGAGATCACGCGTGACGGGGAGTCGGTGCGGGTGGAGGCGCCGCTGTTTGTCGTTTCGTGCGGCGCCGTCAATTCGGCTGCCTTGCTGCTGCGCTCGGCGACCGACATGCATCGGGGCGGGCTGGCCAACTCCTCCGGGCTCCTCGGACGCAACTACATGGCGCACCTCGCCACCATGTTGGGCGCCTTCATGCCGCCGCGCCACGACACGGTCTTCCAGAAGACCGTCGCCATCAACGACTACTACCTGCGGGGCCCCGACGGCGACTATCCGCTCGGACAGATCCAGTCGCAGGGGCGTTCCAACGCCACCATCGCCAAGGCCGGCGGCCCGCCCGCAGCCCGAAGAGTGCCGACATGGGCCTACAACGCCTGGTTCGCGCGCGGCGTCGAGTGGCTGGCGATGAGCGAGGACTTGCCCCATCCCGACAACCGCGTGACCCTCACCGCCGACGGCCGCATCAAGCTTCGCTGGGAGGCCCTCAACGCTCAGGCGCACCACGAGCTGGTTGCCCTGACGCGCCGGATACTCCGCAAGGTCGGAGCCTGGTACGTTCTGCCGATCTCGCTGGGCGTCGTCAACACCACGCATCAGTGCGGCACGGCGGTGTTCGGCACCGACCCGAAGGCGTCGGTGCTGGATACCTGGTGCCGGTCGCACGACGTCGACAACCTGTTCGTCGTCGACGCGTCGTTTTTTCCGTCGTCGGCCTCGGTAAACCCGGCTCTGACCATCGCCGCGCAGGCGCTGCGGGCCGCGGATCATATCAAAGACACTCATCTGAAATAGAAGACCCATACGCCAGACCCAGGCAGGTACACATGAAGGCACGATCGTTCAGCCACACCGGTGTCACGGTGGCCGACTTCGACCAGTTCGTTCAGTTTTACGCCGACAACTTCGGCTGTCGCCTCGTCGGCGTTGGCGACAGCGACCCGGAACGTGTGCGCACGGTATTCGGCGTCGACCACGAAACGCCGACGTGCCGGATCGGCTGGCTGCGCACGCCGGGCGGCGGCATGCTCGAGATCTTCGACTTCCGCCCGGACAAGCCCCACGAGGACATCACCTGGAGCCGCGTCGGCCTGACCCACATCAGCTTCGACGTGAAGAACCCCTACAAGTGGTACGACTTCCTGAAGGGCAACGGCGTCGAGATCGTCAGCGAGGTCGAGGAATCGCAGCACGGCCACGCGTTCTTCTTCGTCAAGGACTGCGACGGCAACCTGATCGAGATCATCGACCTGCGGGTTCGCTATCCGTTACTGAGGTACCTGGGATGGTTCGCCGGGTGGCTGTTTCGGCGGGGGCGGTACAAAGAGCACTACGGGGCGGAAGGGTAGCAGGCAGACCGGTTACGCCGCGGCGTGCATCGCCGAATCGTCCTGGCGGGCCAGTTTCTGGCCGGCCGCGACGTCGACGCGCGTGAGCAAGGCGGCCCCGACCACGAAGAACACGATGAGCGACAGGATGCCCCAGCGGCTCGTGCCCATCGACTGGCCTACCACCGCAAAGACCAGCGGGCCGGCAATGCCGGCGAACTTCGAGCTCACGCTGTAGAAGCCGAAAAACTCCGTCGATCGACCAGCCGGGATCATGCTCGCATACAGCGAGCGACTCAAACCCTGAACGCCCCCTTGCACCATGGCCACGCCGACCGCGAGTGCCCAAAACTGCCAGGCCTCGGTCATGACGAAGCCGAAGGCGGCAATCCCCGAGTAGACGACCAGACAGACCAGAACGCCGTTCTTGGCGCTCATGCGGGCGGCGAGTTGCCCGAACGCCAAGGTGAACGGGATACCGACGAACTGGACGAGGAGGAGGGCGCCGATCACGTGGGAAACCTCGATCCCGATCTCCTCGCCGTAGATCGCCCCCATCTTCATGATCGTACCGACGCCGTCGTTGTAGATGAGAAAGGCCAGCAGGAAGAGAAAGAGATCCCGGTGCCGGCGTATTTCTCTCAGGGTGGACAGGACGCGGGAGAACCCCACTGTCGCAGGGTTGAGGCCGACCGCCTCCCCGGCACCGAGCCGCCGCTCGGGCTCCCGGACCCTTCGGAACAGCGGTAGTGAGAAGAGGACCCACCATACCGCGACGCTGACGAACGCTGCCTTCACCGCCTGCCCATCGTCCGTGAACCCGAAGCTCTCGGGGAACAGGTACCACGCGGCGTTAAGCGCCAGCAGGACCCCTCCGCCGAGGTAGCCGACGGCGTATCCCGCCGTGGAAACGCGATCCATCTCGTCGTCGCGGGCCACGGAGGGCAGCAGCGCTTCGTAGAAGACGTTGGCGCCGGCGAAACCGATGTTGGCCACGATGAAGATGACTGACGCCAGGAACCAGTCGCCTTCGCCGATGAAATAGAGGAGCGCGGTGAACGTGACGCCGAACGACATGAAACCCGCGAGGAAGCGCTTCTTGGCTCCCATGTAGTCCGCGGCGGCGCCGAGCACGGGCGCGAGCAAGGCAACGAGGGCGAGGGCGATGGCCGTCGTATAGCCCCAGTAGGCGGTCGCCACCGTATCGGGGAGATGGGAAGCTGCGACCCGCGAGTAATAGACGGGGAGGAAAGCCGCCATGATCGTCGTGGCGAACGCCGAATTCGCCCAGTCGTACATGGCCCACGCACGTAGCTCCCTTCTTCCGAGTCCGAGTCTTTGGACCCACGTGTCGCGATCTCCGCCTTCGACGATTTCGCTCATGGGACGATCAACTGCAAGCGGCCACGGCCTCCTCGGGCTTCGATTCCGCAAACGGAGCATCGAGCCTTGCCGGTTACTGAAACAAGAACGAGCAGACGTTACAAATTGAAAACGCCATCGACCGGCGATGAATTCCACGAGTTGGACAGAACGTACCGTGGTTTCTCAGTGTCGAGCATGCTACCCTCATCGCATGAGGGGAGAGCCACTGTGACTCGAAAGTCAGGCGCCCTGCTGCAAGGCACGGTCGACGTGCTGATTCTCACGACGCTCGCCGACGGTCCGACACACGGGTACGGCGTCTCGCGCGCGATTCGCGAGCGCACCGAGGGAGTGGTCGGCCTCGAGGACGCCGCGCTGTACCAGGCACTGCACCGCCTGGAGGCCAGAGGCTGGATCGAGGCCGAATGGGGCCTCTCCGAAAACAAACGTCGCGCCAAGTACTACTGGTTGACGCCGAAGGGTCACACGCATCTGCGAGGTGCGGCGGCGGCGTGGCGCGAACATGCGAAGGCGGTTTTCAAGGTGCTCGATCACCCCTGAGGGGGTTCCAATGTCGCGGTTTACAGGCTGGAGACGGCTGTTTCGCCTTCCGTCCCGCACGTCGACGCTCATCGTAAGGGACGTCGACGACGAGTTGAGCTGTCATCTCGAGCGACGGATCGAGGAGCTGAGGGGGCAGGGCGCTACCGTCGAGCAGGCCCGCCATCAAGCGCTGGAAGAGTTCGGCGACCTCGACTACACGAGACGTTACTGCAACCGGATGTCGAGGCGCACCGAACGTCGCGTGCGTGGAAGGCGTGTTGTCGCCGAGGTGTCCCAGGACCTCACCTTCGGATGGCGATTACTTCGGCGCAGCCCGGGGTTCACACTCGTCGTCGTATTGGCGCTGGCGCTGGGCATCGGCGCGAACACCGTGATCTTCAGCCTCGTCAACGGCTTGCTCTCGACCCCACAGGGGGTCACGGATCCTGACCGACTCAGGGCGTTGGACGGCCCGGGCCGATCCTCGTGGCTGCTGGACACGGCGGGTCTTGGTGGCCGCTTTTCCTACCGGGAGTTCACGGATCTGCGCGACCACAACCGCGTCTTCTCCGGCTTGATGGCCTACAGCTCGGCGGTTCTGGACGTGGCCGGCACGGGCCAGACGCGTCGAGTTCGGGGAGCGCTGATTTCGTGCAACTACTTTTCGGTACTCGGTGCTCGCATCGCGCTCGGTCGTGATTTCTCCGTCGACGAGGAGCGGGATCCGGGCGCACACCCGGTCGCCATCATCAGCCATGACCTCTGGCACCGGAGTTTCGCTGCCGATGACGACATTCTCGGAACGCCCCTCTCGCTGAACGGCCGAGATTTCATCCTGGTGGGGGTTGCAGCCGAGGGCTTTCGAGGCCACGAGGGGTGGGACACACATGATGTCTGGGTGCCGGTGTCCATGTTTCGCGAGGCGAGTCCCGGAGCCCTCGCATCGCTTGACGACCGGGGCAAATGGCTCAGGCTCGTGGGTCGGCTCGAGCCCGGCATCAGCCTCGAGCTCGCGCGGGCAGAGATGGACCACCTCGCGCGCCGGCTCGAGCAGGTGAGTCCCGACGTAGGCCCGGACGCGGTGTTGACGCTGGAAACGACTCCCCCCGGCGCACTGCACGCGGACGGTGAGGGCGCCTTCCTCGCCGGGCAGTTCGTGATCGTCGGCCTCCTGCTGCTCGTGGTCTGGGCCAACTTGTCGAGCCTCTTCCTCGCGCGGATCGTTGGCCGCCGCGTGGAGATTGCGGTCCGCCTGGCGCTCGGTGCCGGGCGGGCGCGCGTGCTCCGACAGCTACTGAGCGAGAGCATTCTCCTTGCGTTGCTGGGCGGTGCCGTAGGTCTCGTTCTCGCCTTGTGGTGGGATGACGTGTTGTGGAGCTGGGCCATCGGCGTGGAGGAGTTCACCAGGTTCGATCTGAGCCCTGATGGCAGGGTGCTCGCCTTCGTGCTGCTCCTCTCCGTCGTCAGCGGTACGGTGGTGGCGCTGGCGTCGGCACGGCGAGTTGTACGCCTCGATTCCGCGATGGCGATGAAGGGCCAGGGTGGCGCCACGGCACGCAGCTCTCCTTTGCGCAACCTGCTGGTGGTTTCGCAGCTTTCTCTGTCGCTTGCCCTGCTGACATGCGCCGGCCTCCTGATCGAGACTCTGCGTGCTTCCGAGGAGCCGATGTCGGTGTTCGAACCGGCCCGGATCTTGTTGGTGTCGGTCCAGCCCTCTCATCAGGGGTACGACGACGCCGGGGCAAGGACCTTCTACCGCCTGCTCCAGGGACGTCTCGAAGCCCTTCCGGAGGTTCGGGCGGTGAGCCTGGCGCGGAATGCCTCGCCGATCGACAGGAGCTTCTTTACGCAGCGTGTCAGGGGCGGGGATGGCGAAGGGGCGACGGACGAGTCATGGAGGGAGGTCCACTATGACATCGTCGCGCCCGGATACTTCCGGACTCTGGGAGTGGCGCTCTTGGCCGGTCGCGATTTTTCTCCGGAGGACCGGGAAGAGGCGGCCGCGGTTGTCATCGTCAACGAAACCCTGGCGCGCCGGCTCTGGCCCGGAGAGGATCCACTCGGCAAGCGGATCGCGTTCAGGCGGTCGTTCTCGTCGCCTGATGTCCGTGAAGTCGTCGGCCTCGCGAAGGACCGGCCGTTGCGGTCGGGGGCTCGCCCCTTCCTGTACTACCCCTTGTTTCAAACGCATCCGTGGCGGGCGAATGAAATCACGCTTCTCGTTCGGGGGGGCGGCAAGCCGATGGGCCTGCTGCCGGCGGTGCAGCGAGAGGTCCGGGCGCTCGATGTGAATCTCCCCCTCTTTCATCCGCGGATGTTGGACCCGGGATCGAGCCTTCTCTTCCCCGAGATCTGGCGGTTTGCCGGTGCGGTGGTCGGCGTCTCCGGCGTGCTTGCGCTGCTGTTGACGGCGGTGGCTCTCTACGGCGTGATCTCCTATGGAGTTGCCGAGCGCACCCACGAGATCGGTATTCGTATGGCCCTCGGCGCGAAGCGGAGCGACGTCGTGCGGCGCGTAATGCAAGGAGGGATGCGCATCGCTTTGCTGGGCACGGGCGCAGGACTACTGACCACGTTTGCGCTCGTCCGCGTCCTGTCGAGTCTGGAGAGCGAAATGATCGGCATGGACGCCGGTGTGTTCGCCGGTGTGGCGCTTGTTCTTGCCGCCGTGGTCCTGGCGGCGAGCTACTTCCCGGCTCGCCGGGCGGCGCAGGTAGATCCCATGGAGGCGTTGCGTACCGAGTGAAGGAGGACTCAGGAATATTGATCCGTAACCTTTGCCGTTTGCGCCTTAAGGAGTAGGTAGGCTCGTGGTGTGCTCCAAGCGAGCGACTCCAGGAGACGCGCGATATCGGGAGCACTGATAAGGAAGTTGCCATGCACGCATGCCTCGCGGCAGACGCCGATCTTGCCAAGTGGCTCGTCGTGACGGTAGCGCTCGTGCCCGCCCTCAGCGGCTGCATCGGTCACGAAGGTCTGGCCGCCGGAGCTCTCGTTGGAGCGTCGCTCGCGACCACGGCGATCCGCGGCCCCAGCGATTCGGGCCGACTCGCAGCATACCTGTCCGACGGTAGGGTGCTGGAAGGGACGTGGTGCAAGGTCAGCGAACGCGCTCCGCCCGGGGCCGTAGTCGTGCAGACACGTCGAGGACTCGTCAGCGCGGCGGAGGTCGTCGCGCCCGAGATTCCCGCGATCACCGGCACACTCGGGGATGACGATGCGCGGATGATCTGCGCCTTCGTCGGCGATTATCACAGCGGCTACAGGATTCATTGCACGGACGACCAGGGGACTGCTTGGTCCGGCACGTCTTGGCGCGGCCGGGAAACCGGAGAATCGTTCTTCCACGGTCGCATGGCGGTGACGTTGCACGAGCAGCGCTAGGAGAGGAGGAGGTTCGAAATGCGCCGGGTCGGCGCGAAGGGAGGAAAAGGCCCTCTGACTCGTACCGTGCTAATGGGCGCGGTCCTGCTTGCCGCTACGGGCTGCTCGGTCAAGCAGATGGCGGTCAACTCGCTGACCGATGTGCTCGGCGAGGCTCAGACGGTCTATCTTTCCGACGAAGATCCAGAGCTGATCGCCGACGCATTGCCGTATCAGGTCAAGACGATCGAGACACTTCTCGTATCGAGCCCTGATCATCGGGGGCTGCTGCGGTCGGCGACCGCGGCAATCGTGCTCTACAGCTACGGCTTCGTCGAGCCCGAGGCGGACCTGATCGAGGACACCGACTACTACCGGGCCGAGGAGATTCGGGGACGGGCCGCGCGTCTGTACATGCGCGCTTATCGGTACGGCCTCCACGGCCTCGACGTCGGGCATCCGGGCTTCGCCGAGGCACTGCCCGTCGAGCCCGAGGAGGCGGTCAAGGTTCTCGGCCCCGACGACCTGCCGCTCGCTGTGTGGACCGCGGCCGCGCTGGGCGGAGGGATCGGCGCCGCAACCGACGATCCGGAGTTCACGGCGGATATCGCCGTCGTCGGCGCGCTTCTCGAACGTGCGCTCGAGCTCGATGACACCTGGGACGGAGGCACGATCCACGGCTTTCTCGTCAGCTACGAGGCCGGCCGGATGGACGGCTCGATGGACAAAGCCCGGTACCACTACGAACGGGCGTTGGAGCTCTCCGACGGCAAACGCTGCTCGATCTGGCTTGGATGGGCCGAAAGCGTTTCGGTCGCCGAGCAGAACCGCGCCGAGTTCGAAGAGCTGCTCGAACGCGTCCTCGCGTTCGATGTCGACAGCTACCCGGAGGGGCGCCTGCTCAACATTCTGGCCCAGCGGCGGGCCCGCTGGCTGATGTCGCGCACCGATGATTTGTTTCTGGAAGGGGGAGGACAATGAAGACGAGGCTGAGCATCGTCGCTCTGGCCGCGCTGGTTGCACTCGCGACGAGCGGAGCGGCGACTCCCGCCGGCGCAACCGAAAGGCCGGTGAGGATCACGCTGGCAACCATGGCGCCGGAGGGCTCGAGCTGGCACACCAACCTCGAGCGCATGGGTGCCGAGTGGCGCCTCGCTACGGGCGGCGCTGTGCAGCTGCGGATCTTCGCCGGGGGCTCGCTCGGTGTAGAGAGCGAAGTCATTCGCAAGATGCGCCTCGGCCAGCCCGACGCCGCCGCGATCTCCAACGACGGCCTGGCCGGGATCGAGCGAGATGCGTTCGCGCTGAACATGCCGCTGGTCTTCGAGAGTTACGAGGAGTGGGACTACGTCCGCCGGCAGATCAACCCGACGCTCGAGGAGAAGCTGGCGGAAAAGGGCTTCGTCGTCCTCGCGTGGTCGGACATCGGCTGGGTCCATTTCTTCGCCAAGGAGCCGTTGAGCCACCCCGACGAGCTCAAGTCCCGCAGGTTGGCGGCCTCGGCGACCGACGTCGAGGAAGTCGAGATCCTCAAGTCGTTGGGCTTCAACCCGATTCCGATTCCGATGGTCGACACGGTGACGGGGCTCCAGACCGGCATGATCGACAGCTTCTACTACCCCATCATCATGGCGGAGGCCTCTCAGCTCTACCGGCACGCCAAGAACATGACGTCTCTCCAGTGGGCACCCCTGCAGGGCGCCATCGTCATGCAAACGCGGAGCTGGGAGAGGTTGGAGAGCGATCATCGGGAGGCCATGGCGCGGATCAGCCGGGAGATCTGCGCGGAGCTTCGGGAGAGCAATCGGCAGCATGAGCAGCGGTCGCTGGAGGCGATGGTCGCTCGAGGGTTGAACGTCGTGACCATCGACGCCGCCACCAAGTCGGCGTGGCAGCGGCTCGCAGAGGAAAACTACGACCAGATCCGCGGCCGCCTCGTCGACGAGGAGATCTTCGACAAGGTGATGGAGCTGCGTGACGAGTACCGGGCCACCGTCCGCGCCTCCCGACAAACCGCAACGAACTTCTGAGACGACACACCAGGAGGGGAGCATGAAGGCCTCCGTTCCGAGGGCCGGCGTCGCTCCACCGTCTTTCGGTCGCTTCGACCTGGGAGGAAAGGCGCGACTCCTCGAGAGCGGAGCGGCGGCGGTGGCGCTGCTGACGATGGCGTCGCTACCGATCGCCGAGGCGGCGGTGCGTCTCTTCTACCCCAGTGGGATCCCGGGCGCGGCCAACTGGGTGCAGTACCTGACGCTGTGGGTTGCTTTCCTGGGAGCGATGATCGCCGCCCGCCGGGGCGAGCTCCTCTCGCTTGATGTCGCGGAGCACCTGTTGTCGGGTCGGCTCGAGACCACGGCCAAGACCTTCACCGCAGGCGTCACGGTTGCGGTGTGCGCCGTGCTGGCTCGGGCGGGCTACCAGATCGTCGCCGTCGAACGTGCGGCCGGCGACGTGTTGGTGCTCGGTGTGCCCGTCTGGGTCACCGCGGTGATCATGCCCGTGGGCTTCGCCGTTATCGGGATCCGCGCGGTCAGCCGGCTGCCGGCAGCATGGCAGCGGGTCGTCGCTCTCGCATTCCTGCTCGTACCGCTAGGCCTCTGGTTCATCGAGGATCCGACGACTACCGGCGTGCTGATGCCGGTGCTCGCGGCGATGCTCCTGGCGCTGGCGCTGGGAGCCCCGATCTTCGTCGGCCTGGGCGGAATCGCGTTGGTCCTCGTGTGGCACGATTTTTGGCCCGTTGCCAACGTCGCGGTCGAGACCTACCACCTCGTGCTCGAGCCATTCCTGCCGACGATCCCGCTCTTTACCCTGGCCGGCTACATCCTCGCCGAGAGCGGCGCCCCGAATCGCCTGGTGAAGCTCTTCCGCGCGTTCTTCGGCTGGATGCCGGGAGGCATCGCCGTGGTCGCCGTTGTGGTCTGTGCGTTCTTTACCAGCTTCACCGGCGGCAGCGGCGTGACCATCTTGGCGATGGGTGGATTGCTGTTCCCCATGCTGCGGCAGGACAACCACTCCACGAGCTTCGCCACCGGGTTGTTGACTTCGGCCGGCTCGTTGGGGCTTCTCTTCCCGCCGTCGCTGGCGGTGATCCTCTATGCCCTGGTGGCGAAGATCGACGTGCCGAGCCTGTTCGCGGCGGGTCTGATTCCGGGAGTTCTCGAGATTCTCCTCGTCGCCGGCTTCGTCGTCTTCTACAGCAAGCGGCGCAAGGTCGAGCGGACCAGCTTCGCCCTGCGCCCGGCCCTGGCTGCCCTCTGGCAGGCGAAATGGGAGGTGGCGATTCCGTTCGTTGTGCTGGGCAGCATCCTGGGGGGCTACGCCACGCTGGTTCAGGCATCGGCGATCACCGTCCTCTATGCCTTCGTGATCACCTTCTTCATCCACCGTGACCTCGGCATCCGCGCCGACCTGCTACGGGTCGTGGCCGCCGCGGTCACGCTGATCGGCGGCGTGCTGTTGATTCTCGGCGTCGCCCGCGGTCTGACGGAGTTTCTGGTTATTGCCGACGTGCCCGGAATCGCGGTGGATTGGGTCAGGACGTTCGTAGAGTCGCCGCTGCTCTTCTTGCTCCTGCTGAATGTCTTCTTGCTGCTGGTCGGCTGCGTCATGGACATCTATTCAGCGATTGTCGTGGTCGTTCCGTTAATTGCTCCCATCGGTCTGCATTTCGGCATCGACCCGCTCCATCTCGGCATCATCTTTCTGGTGAACCTCGAGCTCGGTTATCTGACGCCGCCGGTGGGAATGAACCTCTTCCTGGCGTCCTACCGCTTCAAGCAACCGCTGCCGGAGGTCTACCGAGCCGCGCTCCCATTCCTGGCGATCCGCGTCGTGGCGGTCCTGCTGGTGACCTACGTCGACGAGCTCACGACGTGGCTGCCCTCCCTACTTTTCGATTAAGGAGGCTACGCATGCGATGCCACCTCGAGGCGGGTCCTTCCCGGGCACGGACTCGTCACTCACCGTCCTCGCCGACCAAACAGAGCTCCTGATCGAGGCGGAGAACGTCCGCCGGATCACGCGAGAGCGGCGTGGTCCGCTCTGGGACGGAGCTCTCATCGGAGCCGCGGTGGGAGGCGGCGTCGCCACTCTGCTGTTCTGGGGTTTGCCGACGGTGCCAGCGACCAGCTCGCGATCATCGCGGTGTACGCGGCCGGCGGAGCGGGCATCGGATTGGGGATCGACGCCTTGGTCAAGGAGCGGAAGATCGTCTTTCTCGATCCCGCGCTGACGGGAGCCCTCCGGCGGATCGAAGTCGCGCCGCTGATCTCGAAGGAGCGGAAGGGGATGCTGTGACGGGCCCAACGATGATCAGGCTCACCTTCGGCGTGGCCTTCGGATTCTAGTGTCCCACGTCGTAAATAGGGTGACGTTCGTGGTTGCGAGATGGGTGCAGATACAAGGCGTCTCGACGAGACGATGCCGTGGCGCATCGTGGAGGAGAGACAACGTCGTAGATGCGCCCATCTCGCAACCATCCGTTGGACAGGCGGGATTCACCCGCGATCGCAGCGTTGCGCCTCGTCGACGATACCCAAGGCATCGCCTCCTCGCCGCGCCTTGCGCTCACCCGTGACTCCCGCCTGCGAACGTCACCCTATTT
>CAYSHI010000445.1:0-8223 GCA_964430745.1 uncultured Acidobacteriota bacterium
GGCGCTGCTCGGCGGCGCCCTCGGACTCCTCGTGGCCGGTTGGGGCACCCGGCTGCTGCTCGTCCTCGAGCCCGGCAACCTCCCTCGCCTCGACCGGATCGGCAACGACGCCACGGTCATGGCTTTCGTTCTGGCGCTGTCGGTGGTTACGGGGCTCGCCTTCGCCGCGGTGCCCGCGTGGCGCGCGGCGCGGGTCGGCGGCAATGTCGCGCTGACCACCAGCCGCTCGACGTCCGGCGTCGGCCGGCAACGTTTCCAGCGGCTCATGGTGGTGGCCGAGGTTGCCGCGGCCGTCGTACTCGTCGTGGGAGCCGGGCTGCTCGTGCGCAGCTTCTCGGCCCTGACGGACGTCGATCCGGGAGTGGACGCCGACAACCTGATGGCATCCCGCGTGACGCTGCCCTTCAGCGTCTACGGTGACGCCGGCGAGACCCAATTGTTCTGGGAAGCACTGAGCAGCCGCCTCGACGCCGTCCCCGGCTTCCGGAGCACGGCGCTCGTGCGCGCCCTCCCGCTCCGCGACGAGACCTTCATGGAGCGCTTCTTGCGCTCGGGAGAGACCGAGGCGAGCACCGAAGCCGAGGGGCACACACCGAGCTTCGACTATCAGCTCTCGTTCCCGGGCTATTTCCGTACGGCGGGTATCCCGCTCGTTGCCGGCCGCGACTTCACGGGCGCCGACCGGGCGGGGGCGCCTCGCGTCGCCATCGTCACGGAGAGCCTGGTGCGCCGCTACTTTCCGGACCGGAATCCCGTCGGCGAGCGAATCCGCATCCTCGCATCCAACCCCAACGACGTTCCCTTCGAGATCATCGGCGTTGTCGGCGACACGCGTCACGCAGGCCTGGGAAGCCAGCCGCCCCGGCAGATCTTCGTGCCCTACGCACAAGCCGCGGAGTATCGCGGAGGTCTCACACGAACGGCGGCCGTGCTCGTGCGCACCGACCTCGACCCGGAGAGCGCCGCCAAATCGATCCGCGAAGCGATCTGGTCGCTCGACCCCGATCTCGCCGTGGCCGATGTGGCGACGATGAACGATTTGATGCACCAATCCGTCGCGCGCCCGCGGTTTACCACCCTGATGCTGAGCCTGTTTTCTCTCCTCGCCCTGTTGCTGGCCTGCATCGGCGTCTACAGCATCGTCGCCTACAGCGTGGCGCAGCGAACCCGGGAAATGGGCATCCGCATGGCTCTCGGCGCCGAAGCTTGCAGCATCATCTCGCTGGTCGTCCGCGAAGGGTTGGCGCCGGCCGCCGCCGGCATGGTCCTGGGCATACTCGGGGCACTGTTTCTGACCCGTTTTCTGGCCGACTTGTTGTTCGGGGTGACGGCAACCGACCCGGTTACCTACGTGCTGGTGACGGCGGCACTGGGTTCGGCGGCGACCCTCGCGGCCTGGATACCGGCGCGGCGCGCGACCGAAGTCGATCCGCTGGAATCCCTGCGCGCCGAGTGAGCTTGAACGCCCCCGTGCGCGGGGCTAACGTAGGGCGTCCGGGGCAGGAGTAACACAGCCCGCTTCTGACAGGGCGTCGAGAGCCTCTCGGGAGGTTCGCGACTCCCTGTCGACACCCGACCCAGCGAAATCATGAAACTCGAGCCTCTAGAGCTACGCGACCATCGCTACCGCGCCCAGAAGGCGCTCAACCTCCTGAAGGGCGACGACCAGGCCGAAGAGCGCGAGGCGCTCGAGGAGAAGATCGTCCACTACCAGGAGATCTGCCGCCACGAGCACGCCGAAGAAGCGGAAGGCGTGTGGCGGTGCCGCGACTGCGATCTGCAGGAGACGACGGCTGAGCCCGAACCTGAGCCGGAGCCCGCGGCGGACCCCGAGCCCGCGCCGACGAAAGAGGCAGCTCCGGCAGCCGAAGCCCCCGCCGCCGAAGCGAAGCCGAAGCCCGAGCCTTCGGGCGACGCCTGACGCCGAACCAAGCCGCTCCGTCAGGCCGTTTCGAGCAGCCGGTTGATTCCCGCCAAGGGCGTTTCGAACAGCCGGTTGATACCCGTCAGGGAGACTCGAACATCGGCGGAAAGTCGAGCGTCCCCGCGGCGGCGTGGTTCAGCAGGTACGCCAGGCGAACACCGGCCTGCTTGAAGCGCAGCTCCACGAGGGGCGCGGCGCGGTCGAAATAGTCGTCGCCCAGGCGCCCGTTCGCCGGGATGTCATACACCAGATCCTTGACGATCTCGTAGGACTCGTGCGACCAGGCCACGACGTCGAAGTTCTCCCACGCTGCCGCTTCGGCATCCGTGATCTCCGCTTCGAGTCGGCGCGCCGTGGACACCGGGTCGCTGTAAAGACCCATTCGATCAGGAATGTGAAAATCCCACACCGCATGCAGCCGCTGATCGGTCTCGTTGTAGAAGTCCACGTATACGTCGTTGGCGCCGCGGTCGTGCGCGTAGCCGACGTGCACGGGCTGGTGCATGTCGCCGACGAAGTGGCCGACGAACTTCAGCGCGTTGGCCCGGCGCGTGCGCATGCTCTCGCTCCTGCCCGGATCCATCGCCGTGTAGCGCGCGTAGCGGACGATCGCGAGCTGAACGCAGTCGTAGTTGGCGCAATCGCGTTGCATGATCATCTCGGGCGCGTCGGGCACCACCACGTTCATGAAGTGGTACTCGTAGGTGGCCTTGTGGTCGGCATAGCGTGAAGAATCGGGCCAGACGCAGGATCGGTAGAAGGTCTCGGATGGCTCCTGATCGTAGCCCCGGATCTCAAACACCATGTCGCGGGCCTCGTCGGTGAGTCGCTGAAAGGCAATCTCGCAGATGATGTCGTGACCACCGATCGCCCACGGGGCGCCCGCCACTGCGTGCGGGTTACCGTTCTCCCCGGCCGCGCCGAAGACGAAGCCCCCGCCGGAGCCCGAAGGCATCAGCGCCAGTGCCGCGACCAGCGCCAGACCCATCAACCTCGTGTTCGGTGACCGCATTTCACAGCTCCTCGGTCCGCGCTTCGGCGGTGTTCGAGATTGCGCTCAAGGAAGCAGCCGCACGGTGCCTCCATCCGCATCCCCGTAAACGGTGCCGATCGCCGTCGCCGACCCGTACCCGAGGTCGCGCAGCGCGTTGACACATGAATCTACATTGTCTCCCGGAACGCCGGCCAGCAAGCCGCCCGCCGTTTGCGGATCGAACAACAGCGGGTAGGCCTTGTGCGATGCGGCTTCCGAGACATTGACGATGGCCCGCCGCAGGCGCAGATTGGCAGCCTGCAGCGACGAGTACAGACCCGCTTGAATGGTCTGCACCGCGCCGTCGAGCGCCGGCAGCGAGTCGAGCACCAAGGTCAGCGCGACACCCGACGATGCGGACATCTCCACCGCGTGTCCGAGCAGTCCGAAACCGGTGATGTCCGTCATCGCCGAAGCACCGTGCTCGACGAGACACAGCGCCGCGTCGCGGCTCGACTGCCGCATCGAGCGCAACGCGGCCTCGATCCAGCGGCCTTTGGCCCGGGCCCGCATGTCGGCCGCGAACAATACGCCGGTGCCCAGCGACTTGGTGAGGATCAACCCGTCCCCCGCCCTCAGGCCACCGATGCCGCGCGCCGCGCCCGCATCCACCAGGCCGCTGACGGAAAACCCGATGGCAAGCTCGGCGCCCTCCGCGGTGTGCCCGCCGACCAGAGCGGTGTTTACCGCGTTGAGCGTGTCGACGGCGCCGGCGAGCAACTGGATCAGGTCGGCCTCGACCTTGGCCTCGAGGCCGTGCGGAATCATCACTGTGGCCAACGCGGTTTGTGGCTCTGCCCCCATGGCGAAGATGTCGCCGAGAGCGTGGTTAGCGGCGATTGCGCCGAAGACGTACGGGTCGTCGAGGAACGCGCGGAAAAAATCGTTCGTCTGCACGAGCTGTTTGCCGGCCGGCACCTCGATGACGGCCGCGTCGTCCGCGTCGTGGACGCCGACGACAACATCGTCGCGATTGACCACCCAGAGCTGCGACAGCACGCGCGCCAGCACGTCGGCCCCTACCTTGGCGCCGCAGCCACCACAGCGCATCGCGGGGCTGGCGATCGCCTCGAGCGCTTTCTCGTGCGGGGACAGGCCGGTGGGAGCGTCGGGTGCGGCAGCAGAAGAGTGCAGGGCGAGCTCCGCCGCGGCCTCGTCGTCGATGAGACGCGGGTCGAAGTGTGCCTCATCGGCTGCGTCGCCCGCTTCCATCTCCGGCAGCTCGCTGAAATCGCGCATGAAGCGGCGATCGATACGATCCTTCCAGCGCCACACCCAGCCGCCCTCCGTCGCCCATTCTCCGCGCGACGCAACCGCGTAGCGATCGCCGGTCGACACGAGGCTGAGAAACTCCTCCTGCGGACGAAAAGCCCGGGTCTCCTCGCCGACCAGGTGCGCGCGCAGGTTGGCGGTCAGCGGCGGGCCCTGACGGACGGCAAAGACCCCCGCCTTGGGGCGCGGATGGTTGACCACGGCGGCGACATCGCCGACCGCGAACACGTCGGGGTCGGAGAACGTCTGCAGCGTGTCGTGCACCTCGATGAAGCCGCGCTCGTCGACCTGCAATCCGCTGTCCCCGGGCCACGGTGCCGCCCGTGCGGTGGTGACCCAAAGCACCTCGTCGACATCGAGTTGCCCGCCCCCGGCGAGCTCGAGCCGATGCGCGCGCTGCAGCCCGGCGGAGTCGTCCTCACCCGCGGCAAGCACCCGTTCGACCCGCTGTCCGACGTGGACCTCGATCCGCCGCTCCGCCAACACGCGAGCAAACTTCGCGCGCGCCCGGAAATTGTGCGACGACAGGATCTCGTCGGTCGCCGTCACCAGGTGGAATCGGATGTACGAAGCGCTTCGGCCTTGATCAGCGAGCAAACGGCCGAGCTGATACTGCACCGACAGCAGCAACTCGACGCCACCGGCGCCGCCACCCACCACCGCAACGTGGGTCTCGTCGCGCCGGGCGAGGCAACGGTCTCGAAGAATCTCCCAACGTTGCCAGAAGCTGTCGATCGGCTTGACCGGGACCACCGAGCCGGCCGCCCCGGGAACCGTGAGCCCCGGCGTCGAGCCGACGTTGATCGACATCACGTCGTACGGGATCGGCGGTCGGCCGCGGCACGAAACCTCCTTGCGATCGGTGTCCACGCCGACGACCTCGTCGTGCAGGAAGCGGGCGCCCGCGAAGGCGGCCAGAGGCCGCAGATCGATGTGTGCCTCGTCGAAGGTGTAGTGACCGGCGATGAGCCCGGGCAGCATGCCGGAGTACGGCGCATGGACGTCGCGCGAGATCACCGTCAGGCGCACACCCGGCACAGGATCCATGCCGAAGCTCTTGATTACGCTGACGTGGCTGTGCCCGCCGCCGACGAGGACGAGGTCCTTGAGAACGGGAATTCCGGAGGTCATACGGGAGACTCTACCGGACGCCGCTTTCCTACTTCGTGATGACGTTGTCCCAGCGCTGGGCGCAACGGCTGGTGAGTGGGCACGCGCCGTCTCCCTCGACCGGCGACTGCAGGCCCATGGACACGTAGCGGTCGGAGCAGTCGGGCCAAACCGTGGCCACCTGCAAGCCGCAGTCGCGGAGCTGCTCGGACGCCACCGTATTCGCACCGGAGCTTATGCCCACGCAATAGCCGTGCTCGTCGTGGATGCGGCGCGCCGTCGCTCGCGCGTCGGCCTCGCTGACCGCGATCACGTCGTCGACGAACCCCATGTCCACGAGCTCCGGAATGAATCCATCGCCGATCCCCTGAATGCCGTGAGACCCGGGCTCACCGCCCAGCATGACGGCGCTCTCCTCGGGCTCCACCGCGACGATTTGGATGCGGGGAATGGCCGCCTTCAGGGCGCGCCCGACACCCATGAGCGTGCCGCCGGTGCCGGTACCTGCGACGAAGGCGTCGATCTCGTCGTGGCCGAGCTCGCGAAGCTGCCGCACCAGCTCGCGGCCGGTCGTCTCCTCGTGGCAGCGGATATTGTCGGGGTTGGCGAACTGATCCGGTACGAAGAAACCGTCGCGGCCCTTGTAGGAATCACGCTTTTCGATCGGCCCCTCGAAGCCCTCTGCTTCAGGCGTCAGGCGCACGTCGGCGCCGAGCGCCTTCAGCATGTTCACGCGCTCCTGGCTCATGTGCTCGGGCATCCAGATGATCACCTGGTGACCCAACTCACGAGCGACCATTGCCATGGCGATGCCGGTGTTGCCCGACGTCGCTTCCACGACCGTGTCGGTCGACGCGAGCTCGCCCCGTGAGCCCGCCTCTTGGAGCATGAACTTGGCGATACGATCCTTGACGCTGCCGCCGGGATTGGAGCACTCCATCTTGACGAAGATGCCGTCGATGGGCACGAGCGGCGTGTTGCCGATGGCATCGAGCAGAGGCTTGGCGGTAGCGGGTCGAGGCATGGGAATCACAGGCGTCGGGGACACGGCGGAAACTCCGATATCAGTTGGTGCGGCCCTGGAATTGACGAGATTGACCCTAATATTAGGACCATTGAGTCCTACAAACAATCCTTCCGGCGGCGGTGACAGATCGCGTCGGGCCGAAGGGCGGTGATCCCGGGAGGCTCACGAACCTCCGTCGTCGATCGTCGACGATGTCCAGATCTGGGCCCGCTCGTCGGTGTTGACGATGAGCTCGAAAACGTCCGGCCGGCTGTAATGACCGGCGACGTCGAGCTTCCACTTGAGGCCCTGGGCCACCTTGGGGTCGATGTCGGCGTAGATGATCTCGCGCGTCTTGTGGGCGGGGCCGGCGATGATCTTTCCCGTCGGATCGACGATGGCGGCGTCGCCGGTGTTGATCCACTCGTCGTCGGCGCCGTAGTACTTCTCCTTGAAGGCGTAGGCATCGGGGATATCGCCGACCTGCGTCGGCGTGCCGCAACCGATGACGTACACGCCGCCCTCCTTGGCGATGTGGCGCAGCGTCGCCAGCCAGGTGTCGCCGCAGTCCCACGTCGGTGCGATGTAGATCTGCGTGCCTTGCGCGTACATCGCATAGCGCGCCAACGGCATGTAGTTTTCCCAGCAGATGAGGCCACCGAGCTTGCCGAGCGGTGTGTCGAAGACCTCGAGCGTGCTGCCGTCGCCGGGCATCCAGACGAGGCGTTCGGGCGCCGTGGGTACCAGCTTGCGGTGTCGACCGAGGACCTCGCCATCGTCACCGAAATAGATGGTGGTGTTGAAGAGGCTCGCACCGCGCGTGTCGGTGACGGGCTCGTTGACTCCCATCACGACGAACGCCCCGGCATCGCGGGCGGCTTCGCCGATCCTGTCCGTCGCCGGACCCGGGATCTCGACGGATTGCCCCGCCAGCTCGGCGTGCAACTCCGCCATCATGTCCGTTTCGCTCGGCGGAATCTGCCAGGCCCACATCGGGTACGTGGGAATGAAGGTCTCGGGAAAGACAATCAGCCGGGCGCCCTCGGCAGCCGCGGTGGCGATCAGGTCACAGGCACGATCGACGGTCGCCTCACGATCCATGAACGTGGGCGTGGCGGCGACCGCGGCCACTTTGAACTCGGACTTTCCACTCATAGGGACGTCCTCAACCGAACATCGGCGCCATCGTCTCGGCGGCCCACTCGACCATCGTCGTCGGCGTGATTGTCTCGGGAATTTGAGGCTCTGCGGCCGTCAGGTGGCCGGTCTCGATCGCGTGATACATCTCGATGAGCGCGTTGATCACCCCCTGGCCGAGGCCCAGCATCGACAGACCCATGCGTGCCTGCATCTCGTCGATCAGCGTATGGCCGACGGTGCGGCCGATGGCGCTCGAGATCGCCGCTGCGGCATCGTCGAAGGTCAGGTTCTCGGGCCCGTAGAGACCGAGCACCTCACTCCCGGACCAGCTCTCGTCGAGCAGCTTTTCGGCCGCCACGGCGCCGACATCGCGCGTCGCCACCATGCGCACCGTCTTGTCTCCGGAAACCGGCAGCATGATGCCGCCCATCGCCTTGATGACCTGAGCCTGCGGGATGTAGTTCTCGTAAAAATACCCGGCCCGCAGATGCAGAACGCTGGCGCCGGTGGCGTCGAGCATTTCCTCGACGTCGTGGAGACCGGCGATGGGGCCGGTGCCGGCGTCGTGGTGCGCCCCGACGCTGGAGATGTTCACGACGCGGGGGATTTCATTCGCGCGGATGGCGGCGGCGGCGGCAACGCCGAAGTCGTTCTGTGCCGCGCGCAGGTTGGCCGCCGACTGCACGCCCGGTGTCACCCATAGCAGCGCGTCGGCGCCGCCGGTGGCAGCCGTCAGGA
>CAYSHI010000446.1:0-6258 GCA_964430745.1 uncultured Acidobacteriota bacterium
TCACGGGCACCGTCGGGTCTCGGGATCCTGCTAGTGTGCTGTCTCCAACATAGCTTGACACTTGCAGAGGGAATTGCGGGCGAGATCAAGGAAGGGCGAGGAAGGCGATGCTTCGGCATTGTCGACGAGCCCTGACGCCGAGATCGCGCGCAATTCCCTTTGCCCGTAGGGTAGCGGCGGGACGGGGCGATTCCTTTGTCGCGGCTTCTCGACGATGTATGAACATCGCCGTCGTCGCCTCTCCGCGGACTCGCCCCGTCGCGCTCGCTACAAGTGTCAAGCTATGTTGGAGACAGCACACTAGCGGCCGACTCGGTTCGGCGCCCCCGCCTAACGGGTCGGTGTGTACCAGATCGGCGAGGTGTAGGCGCGCTCCTGGGTAGTCATCGGAGCTTCGTCGGGCACGGTGATCCCGAAGCGCTTGGCCTCGTAGGCGGTCCAACGCGGCGTCGGGATCTCGAGCACGCGCGCGTAGTAGGCTGCGCGCACATTCGGATCGAATTCCGGATCGGTCCACACGCCGACGAGCTCGCTGGCTCCGATGGTATTGGTCCACGTGGCACCGGCGATGTCGACCGTGTTGCCTACCGGGGGCAGGTTGCCGTCCGCATCGAGGCTGCGGTCGCCCCCCCAGACGACGTTGAACACCTTCTCGCTGCGCTCGCCGCCGTCGTACCAGATCTTCACGATCTGGATGCGGTCGAGGTTGCCGGAATAGGGGTCCTTGAGCGCTGCGACGAGGAAGCTCGGCGAGCGCCCATCCGCGGCTCCGACGATGTCGGAGCCCATGGGGATGCCCTTGGCGTAGCCGACGTCCGCCGGCAGCCGGCTGGTGGTGTCTTCTTCGGTGAAATCCCAGCCGCCGAAGAAGCGGACCCCCATGCGGGGACCTGTGGTGGCGTAGGTTTCCTTACGCTTCATGGCGTCGAAGATCGCCTCGCGCGTGTTCTCCTGCGCCCACACTGCCGCCAATCCCGAGGCCGCCATGCTCCAGCCCGGATACTCGAGGTCGCCCATCTTCGCCATCGGGTGTTCGACACGCTCCGGGCTCGGCTCAGTGCCCGAGTGCTTGCCGAAGAAGTTCTCTTCTTCGGCGGTGGCGAGTGCCGTGTGGCTGTCGGTCGAGCCGATCATGCCGAACTTGTAGGGATTGATCCCGAGTTGCTCTTCGAGCTGCAGGCCGATGCCGAGGGCGGAGCGGGCGTACTCGTACTGCAGCATGTCGTCCTGCTTCGGCACGCTGAGGTCGAGGTTGCCCTGGTCCCAGGTCTCGTAGTCAGCAAACTCGTCGTTCGGCGACAGGAAGGGGTGGGTCTCGCCGTCACCCTTGATCTGCGTGGCCTCGTACAGCGGCTCCCACTTCGCGCGAGTCTCGACGTACTCGGTATCGACCATGCGCCCGGTGAACGATTCGGTGATCGGAAACATGATGCCGTTGGCAAGATTGCCGTTGTGCGCGATGGCCAGGACGCGGCCGTAGGTGCGGTCCTCGTAATCCTGCATCCAGTTCCACAGGTCGCGCGGGTTGTCGGATCCGAGCGGTGCCAAGGTGGTGTACGGCAGCGACATCGACGCCTTCACGGCATCGTCGCGGTAGATGACCACCCGATGCAGGTTGTTGCCGCCGGTGTTCGACGTCCACTCGTAGCCGATGAAGGCGGTGAAGCGGCCCGGGTCGTTAAACTGCTCGGCCGCGTTCAGCGCCACTTCCCACGCGTTCGCGTACGGGGCCGACCCCGGCAGAACGGCAAGCGAATCGGGGAACGTTCCCTGTGAAAACGCGACGATGATCTCCACCGCTGCTTCGACGGCGGTCTGTCCGCCCGCTTGCACCATGTCATACCAGCGCCGCCCGGTGGGGTCGGCGAGCAGGCGCGGGTTGCCGGCCAGCAGGTCGGGAAAGAAGCCCATGTTGTCGGAATGGTCGGCGACGACGAGAAAATCCAGCGGTCGGGACAGCTTCACCGGCAGCCCGGTCGAGGACACGAGCTCCTCGCCGCGCGCGAAGCGATAGGCGTCGACGGGCAGCAGACGCGCCCCGAAAGCGCCGGCGTCGAAGGACATCCCGGTATGCAGGTGGGTGTCTCCCCAGAACACCTGCGTCGGGAAATCGCGTCCGGAATAGGGCGAGAACTTCGTGGCCTCGGGAAAAGCGTTCTGCAGGCCTTCCGCCGGCGGCACCGCGTCCTGGGCGGTGGCGATGAAAGCGAGGCTGAGGGACAGAACAGAGGCGAGCATCCACTTCTTGGATCGCATCGGTAAATCTCCAGTTCGGGTGCGGCGGGCTTTGCGGCCGGCATCGAGCTCAAGGGACACTCAACACGGGTCTCCGGCGAGGCGCAACCGCATGAAGTCGGGCGTCGGCAAGCGAGTACGTCAGACGCGCGTGAGCGTGAAGACCGTGACTTCGGGGCGCACGTTGAAGCGCACGCGCTCTTTGTGTCCCACGCCCCGATTGATGTACATGCGTCGGCCGTCGTAGAGGTCGAACTCTCCCGCGGAGTAGCGGGTGTTTGTGACCGGCAGAAGCGGCGGCGGCAGGAACGGCGGCTTGCACTGGCCGCCATGGGTGTGCCCGGCGAGGATCCAGCCCTGATAGCCGGCCCACACGTCGCGGTCGGCGGTGTCCGGGTTGTGCGACAGCACGATCGCGGGCGCTCCCTCGGGGAGTCGGCCGAGCAGGGGCTCGGGCTCGAAGTTCCGGCTCCAGAGATCCTCCAACCCGACGATTCGCAGACCCTTTACCTCGTGCGTCGAATTGCGGAGCAACTTGATTCCCGCGTCGGTCGCGCGTTGTTGCACGGACCGCGCGATACGGGCGGAGCGCCAGCGCTGACCGGAGTCGTGGTTGCCGAGGGCGCCGACGGTTGCCAACCGGCCGCAAGGGAAGTGCTCGAGTACACGCCCGAGCTCATCAAGGACGCCCTTGCCGCGGTAGGTGATGAAATCCCCCGTGAAAACCACGATATCCGGCTTGATCGCCTCGACGTCGCGCAGCACGTCGATGAGATAACCGGAGTCCACGTCCGGGCCCACGTGCAGGTCGCTGACTTGCGCCAGGGTCGTGCCTTCCAGGGCGGACGGCAGTCGGGTTATCGGCAGGGGCCGGTGGACAAACTCCACCCAGTGGGGCTCGATGCGCCAGGCATAGAGGCCCAGCCCGACGCTACCGCCGAGCACCACCCCGCCGCTGCGCAGAATGTCTCTTCGATTCCACATAGGTTCCCCGCCTCCGCTACGGTTTCGAACGTAGCAAAACGTCTCGCGGCACCACAAGCGCTCAGTTTCGGGAGGCGGCTACCGCATCGCCCGGGCGCGAACCTCATCGACGTTCAGCACCCAGACGCTACGCCCGTGGGTACCGATGATGATTTCCGGGTCGCGCGGGTGAACCTCGATGTCGTGGACGGGCGTCGTCGGCAGCGTCGCCGACAACGAGCTCCAGGTGCGGCCGCGGTCCAGACTGACGTACACGCCCAGGTCGGTGCCGACGTAGAGGATGTCCTCGTGGGTCGGATCCTCGGCGACGACGTTGATCGATTCGGCGGGTAGCCCGTCGGTGATCGACGCCCACGAAGCGCCGAAGTCGTCCGAAACGAACAGGTAGGCGCTGAAGTCGTCCTCGCGATAGCCGGTGAATGCGGCGTAGACCCGCTGCAGATCGTGCTCCGAAGCAACCACCCTGCTGACCCACTTCTGCGGCAGGTTGTCGGATACGCGCTGCCAGTTCTCGCCATCGTCGGTGGTGAGCCAGATCTTGCCGCCCTCGGTGCCCGCGTACAGAACGCCGGGAAGCAGGCGCGACTCCGAAAGCATGGTGATCGTTCCGAAGGGAACGACGGCGCGCATGCCGCCGCCCTCGTCGGAGAGGTCGGGGCTCATGGTCTCCCAGTCGTCGCCGCGGTTTCGACTGCGCAGCACGTAGTTGGCGCCGACGAGCAGCGTGCGCGGGTCGTGGTGCGAGATGATGATCGGCGTGTACCAGGAAAAGCGCCATTCCGGCTCGCCTTCGGGTGCGCGAGCGCGAATGCTCTCGGCCGAATCGCCTCCCGACTGCACGTCGGAGCCGGTGATATTCATGCGCAACATGGCTCCGTGCTGGTGCTCGTAGTAGACGACGTCGGGGTCGGTGGGGTCGCGCAGCGTGTCGAACGAGTCGCCGCCCGTCCAGCGATCGAGGTAGACGTTTTCCCAGGGGTCGTCGGTGTGGTCCGTCGCGTCGGCGTCGCTGGGGCCGTACAGCGCGGCGTTGTCCTGCGTGCCGCCGATGACGTTGTACGGCACGTCCAGGTCGACCGACACCGAATAGAACTCTGCCGCGGGGATGTTGTTGATGTGCAGCCAGGTAAGGCCGCGATCGTGTGACTCGTACAGGCCGCCGTCGTTGCCCAGCAGCACGCGGTCGGGGTTGAGCGGGTCGATCCAGATCTCGTGATGGTCGAGGTGCATGACCAGGCCGCGCGTGTCGTGCATGCGGATGATGGTCTCGCCGATCTGCTGGAACGTCTTGCCGCCGTCGACGGAGCGGTAGGCGCGGTTGCCGAGGGCGAAGATCTCGTCCTCGTTCTCCGGCGACACGCGAATGTCCGTGAACTTCCACCCGTAGATGCCGAAAAACGGGTAGGTGTCGTCGACGTTGGCCTTGAACCAGCTCTCGCCCCTGTCGTCGGAGCGATAGATCTCGCCGCCGATAATCTCGCGGTTGTTGCCGCGGCCGCCGCGCCCGCCTCCACCCGCGGCCGCGGGCGGAGGCTCATAAGGGTTGCGGTTGTCCACGAAGGCGTACACGACGCTCGGGTTCGACGGCGAGACGTCGAGCCCGATGCGGCCGAGCGAGCCACCGGGAAGGCCGTTTTCGAGCATCGACCAGCTTTCCCCGCGATCGGTGCTCTTGTAGATGCGGCTCTCCGGCCCGCCTTCGTCGGCGGTGCCGGCGACCGCCTGCCAGGTGGCGGCGTAGAGAATGTCGCTGTTGCCCGGATCCATGGCCATCTCCACGGCGCCGGTGTGCTCGCTGACGAAGAGCGTGTGCTCCCAGGTTTCTCCGCCGTCGGTGGTGCGGAAAATGCCCCGTTCGCCGTTGGGCGACCAGAAATGCCCGATCGCGGCGACGTGCACGACGTCGGCGTCATTCGGATCGATGAGGATCTTGCCGATGTGATGCGTTTCCGGCAGGCCCATGTGCTCCCACGTCTGCCCGGCGTCGAGAGACTTGAAGACACCGGTTCCCGCAAACGAGTAGCCGCTGTGACGCGGCTGCGTCTCCCCTGTACCGACCCAGACGATGTTCGTGTCCGACGCCGAGACCGCGACGTCGCCGATGGTGAAGGTCGATTCATGCTCGAAGATCGGCGTCCAGGTGACGCCGTTGTTGGTGGTCTTCCAGAGGTTTCCCGAGCCCACGCCGACGTAGATTGTGCCGTGGTTCCCCGGCGGCACCGCGATCGCTTCGACCCGCGCGCCCGCCTGCTTGGGGCCGATGGCGCGCCACTGCAGGTCGCGAAACGGCGACTCCTGCTCCATACGGACGTGCTGTTGCCATGAACCCGACCGCGAGGACCAGTCGGTTGCCTGGGGTGTGGGGGAGGCGGTGGCCGTCGCGACAGAGAGGAGGAGGCCGGCCGTCAAGCAAGCGCGATACGGGACCTTCATGGTTTGTCTCCGGCCCCACGCGGGGGCATTCGGTTCGGTAGAATCTGATGAAACCTCATTGCATAGTCTTTGGGAGCTTTTTGCAAACTTCAGGAGCCCCTGTGAGCAACGACGCGCTCGGGATCAAGAGCATCACGAGCCAGCCCATCCGTCTGAATAACGTCCGTATCCAGCAATAAGCGACGATCGCGCGGTCGATACTCTCGGCATGGCCGGGGTTCGCCCGTCGCTCGATTGCGAGACCCGCGCATCTGCCGGCGTCTTCTACCATAGAGGCTGAAAAGTGCCCTTTCCCCATCGAAGTACACGCGTCGCCGCATTGGCCGGCGTCGTGTTTGCCGTCGTCTTCACACTCTTCGCGGCTCCGTCCGGCGCGGTCGGTGAAACCGAGCAGGACAGCCTGACGTTCAGCGCCGTGGCCCAGCACGCCGGCACCGGCGGCGGCGGGCAGACACAGGTCGCGCTTACCTTCACCCGCTGGAGCACCGAGGAGGAGCGCGACGAGCTCGAGCAGATCCTCATCAACGACGGCATGCAGGCGCTGGCCGACAAGCTACGCACCGCCCCCGAGGTCGGCTTCATTCGCGCGCCGTCGCTGCGCTCGAC
>CAYSHI010000447.1:0-9409 GCA_964430745.1 uncultured Acidobacteriota bacterium
GGGTCGACGATGTCGAACACCATCGAGCGGTCGAGGTCCTGCACCAACACGTCGTGGAGGAGCGTCGCTTCTCCCTCGGCGCCACGAACGACCGAGAAGGTCGGAACGGCGATGGTGATGGCCTTGTCGACGCGGCCGCGCAATTCGAGGTTGAGCTCCTGGTCCTGCGGGGGCGCGGCGTTCGCCGCGAGAGGAGAGGCGCTCGGAGAGGCGGATGCCGAAACAAAGGAAGAAGCGCCCAGCAGAGTGGCGATCGAGACCAAGAAAAGGGCGGAGACCGCCCCCCCTGAATTCCGTTTGCTGGATCGGCGAGAACGGCGGTTGTGCCGGCGTTGTCGGGGTTCCATAAGCCCTCTCACTGTCGAAAGGCCAGGTTGATGGCGAGGGTGCTGCCGCGGTAGGCCTGCGGCAAGGGGGGGAAAGGTAGTCCGGCCTGTACCGCCCGCACGGCCGCCGTGTCGTAGCGGCGGTTGCCGCTGGTGGAGCGGACGTTGGGATCGACGATGAACTGGCCGTTGCGGTTCACCTGGAAGTGCACCACGGCGATGATCTCGCGCGAGCCGGCCGGGCGGGGCGGCTGGTCCCATTTGTTCGAGATGTTGGTCAGCACGCGGTTGATCCAGAACGCCAGGTAGTCGAGGTCCTGCTCGCTGACCTCATCGCCGAAAGTGAGGCCCATCTCTCCACGCTCGGCCTGCTGCGTGATCTCCTGCTGAGGCTGAGGCGCCGCTTGCCGTCGTGTGGCCTCTTGCGGGGCGCGGCGTCGCGCTTCTTCTTCCTCCAGCCGGCGGCGCGCCTCCTCCTCGCGACGGCGCCGAGCTTCTTCGGCCGCCTTGCGACGCGCCTCCTCTTCTTCGCGGCGTTTGCGCTCCTCTTCGCGCTTCCGCGCCTCTTCCTCATCTTCCTTACGGCGCTGGGCCTCGAGATCCTCCGGAACGTCCTCGGGTGGGGGCGGCGCGATCTCTTCCGGCTCGGGCTCCGGCTCCGGTGTCGCTGCCTCCTCTTCCTCGACCGGCGCGGGGGCCGGCTCGGGTGCCGGCGGCGCCGGCTGTAGCTGCACCAGGTTCACCGGCGTGAAATCGAGGATCACCGGCGCGGGGATGAACAAGGGCCCGATCAGGAGCGCGAGCGTCATGCCGGTATGCAGCGCCGTCGAGGTGATCATTGCGGAGCGGAAGCGCAGCTCCTGTTGCTGACGGTCCTCGATCGCCTGGTAGACCTGATCGGATTGAAGGGACTCGATCGTGCTCATGTCAGCGGGCGTTCGGCGGAACGGGTGTGGTGACGAGGTTCACGGCGTCGAGGCCGGCGGCCACGACGGCGTCCATGACCTCCATGATCCGCCCGTAGCGCACGTCGACGTCTCCTTGCACGTATACGGTTTGGCCCATCTCGACCAGCGGCACGAGGCGAGTTTCCAGGTCGTCGAGCTCGAGCGGCTCCGGATCGTCGTTCATGAAGACTTCGCCGTCGGCGTTCACCGCCAGAAACACGTTGCCGCTCGGCAGCTTGTTCATCGGCCGGGTTTGCGGCAGGTTGACGCTTGCTCCCTGCACCAGCATCGGCGCGGTGATCATGAAGATGATCAGCAGCACCAGCGCGACGTCGACCAGGGGGGTGATGTTGAGCTCGGAGAGGCCGTCCTGCTCGTCGTGGAACCAACCGAATTCCATCGCCTCTAGTCCTCTGTGGGGAAGTTGCGCTCGATGAGGGCGAGGAACTCGAGCGCGAAGTCCTCCATGCGCGCGCTGAGCCCACGGATGCGCGTCTGCAGGTAATTATATGCAACCACCGCGGGGATGGCCGCGGCAAGGCCGGCGGCGGTGGTGGTCAGCGCCGCGCTGATTCCGGGGGCGACGACGGCGATATCGGCCGAGCCGTAGCTGCCGATGGCGGCAAACGAATCCATGATGCCCCACACCGTGCCGAACAGGCCGATGAACGGGCAAACGGCCGCGGTGGTGGCGAGAAACATCATCATGCGCTGCAGCCGTCCACGCTCCGAGCGCCCGGAGCGCTTCAGCGCTCGCTCCAACGGCGACAGCTTAATCGGACTCTTCCCGCCGCCGACCTCCTTGCCGCCCTCCATCTGAGCGGCGAGCTCGGCATAGGCGGCGAGGAACATCCCGGACAGCGGAGAGGTTTCGAGCTCCTGCGCCGCCGACTTGGCCTGGGAAAACTTGGCAGAGTTACGGAAGCTCTCGAGAAAACCGTCCGACTCGCGATCGGCTTTGCGGAACAGCATCACGCGGTCGAGAATGATCGACCACGACACGACCGAAAACACCGCGAGAATCAGCAGTAGGGCCCAGGCCATCAACCCGGCGCCCCGTACCAGGTCGATCATCCCGGTGCCTTGCAATACCAGCAAAGCGTCCAATTCGGGACTCTATCTACTCAAGGGGGAATGGGGAAACGCGAAAGAACAGCCTGTTAGCCACGTGACAAGACGCTTGCGAACACAGATGAGCGCACATGCGCACTTGCCACCACCGGGCGGCAAATTAGCACGCTCAAGACGCCCTGTAAATGAGCTTTACGCGCCGATCCCTGCCCGCCTGATCAAAAAGGGCTTGTCGAAAGATCGCCGCCTGCCCGTCAACGCGGTTTTCGTGACCGTCTCAGTTGGTTGAATCACCGTGGTGCATACTGAACGTTGATCATGCTCGCTTACTTGCGCATCAAGAACCTGGCGGTCGTCGACGACGTGGCTCTGGAGCTGTCGCCCGGACTGACCGTGTTCACGGGCGAGACCGGCGCCGGAAAGTCCATGATCCTCGGTGGCCTCGGGCTGGTACTCGGCGAGCGGGCCTCGCTCGATCGCATACGCGCCGGCGCCTCGCGAGCGTTCGTCGAGGCGGCGTTCACGGCTCCTCGGGATGACGATCTCGCGGCCGACCTGGCGGAGGCCGGTCTCGCCGCCGATGACGGGACCATCGTGGTGCGTCGTGTGATCACGGCCTCCGGCAGCCGCGCCTACGTCAACGACCAGCTCGTGTCGCTGCAAATGCTCAAGCAGGTCGGTGACCGCCTCGTCGACCTGCACGGGCAGCACGAGCACCAGTCGCTGCTGGCGGTGGCGGCGCACCGCGACTTGTTGGATCGGTTCGCCGGAGCGGAAGGCCTTCGTGTGCACGTCATGGAGGCCTTCGCGGAGGCGGTGGATGTTGTCGGACGCGTCGCCGAGCTGACGCTCGACGAACGCGATCGCGTGCAGCGACTCGATCTGTTGCGATTCCAGGTCAACGAGATCGAGTCGGCGGCCCTCGTCGAGGGGGAGCAGCGGGAGATCGACGACGAGCGCCGCCGCCTGGTCAACGCCGAGGAGCTGATGCAGACCGCCGGCCACGTCGTCGAGACGCTCTACGAGACCGATCGCTCGGCCGCGGCACTCCTGACCGAAGCTCAGCGTCTTCTCGAGCGGCTGCGTGAGCTCGATGGCGGCGCTCCCGACGAGGCCGAGGCCATCGGCGGCGCGCGCTTCGCGGTGGAGGAGTCTGCCCGGGCCCTGCAGCGCTATCTCGATGGGCTGAGCGTCGAGCCCGCCCGCCTCGCAGAGGTCGAGGCCAGGCTTTCGACCCTGTACGGACTGCAACGCAAATACGGCGATGACATTGCCGCCATCATCGAGCACGGCCGCCGCGCCCGCCTGGAGCTCGACTCGCTCGAGCGGCACGATGAGCAACTCGAGGAGCTGCAGGCGTCGTTGGCCGGCGCGGTCGAGCGGTATTCGAGCGCGGCGGATGACCTCGGTGCGGCCCGCCGCCGTGCAGCCGGCGAGCTCGAATCGCAGGTAGTGCGGGAGCTCGAAGAGCTCGGCATGGAAGGAGCGAGTTTCGAGGCCGCCATCACCCCGAGAAGCCGACCTGCGCCCGCCGGACTGCCCGAGGGTGCGGGCCCGCGAGGCAGCGATCGCGTGGAGTTCGTTCTTGCCGCCAACCCGGGCGAGAAGCCCGGTCCGCTGTCGAAGGTGGCCTCGGGAGGAGAGCTGTCGCGCGTCATGTTGGCGCTCAAGCTCACGGCCACGGAGGACGACCCGCTCGAGACGTTGGTGTTCGACGAGGTCGACGCCGGAATCGGGGGCGGCCGTGTTGCCGAGCGCCTCGCGCAGCGGCTGGCCGCGCTCGGACGCACCCACCAGGTATTGGTGGTTACCCACCTGCCGCAGGTCGCCGCCTATGCCGATGCCCACGTGGCCATCCACAAGTCCGAGACGCCCGACGGGCGCGTCGCGGTGACGGCGAAGGCTCTCGACGACGGAGAGCAAGTAGAGGAGCTAGCGCGTATGCTTGGGGGCCTCGAAGTCACGGAAGCGACGCGGCAAAACGCTCGCGAGATGTTGACCAGGAGAGAAAATGTCTGAGCCGAAAATCGGCGTGATCGGGGGTAGCGGCCTCTATGAGATGGAGGAGCTCACCGATCGCGAAGAGGTCAAGGTCCCGACGCCGTTCGGAGACCCCTCCGACAGGTTCGTGTTGGGGACGCTCGAGGGGAAGAAGGTCTGTTTCTTGTCCCGGCATGGACGCGGGCACCGCTACAGCCCGTCGGAGGTTCCCTTCCGCGCGAACATATACGGCATGAAGAGCCTGGGCGTCACGGCAATCTATTCGGCCAGTGCGGTGGGCAGTCTGCGCGAGGACATCGAGCCGCTCCACGTGGTGATTCCGAGCCAGTTTTTCGACCGTACCCGGGGGCGCGTCGCGACGTTCTTTCGCGATGGCGTGGTGGCGCACGTCGCTCTTGCCGATCCGCTGTGCCCGGAGCTGCGCAACAACCTCGGCACGGCGGCTGCCGCCGGAGGCTGCACCCATCACATGGGTGGAACCTACGTGTGTATGGAAGGACCGCAGTTCTCGACCCGCGCCGAAAGCGAGCTGTATCGCTCGTGGGGGATGGACATCATCGGCATGACCAACCTGACGGAGGCCAAGCTCGCCCGCGAAGCGGGGATTTGCTACGCCACGTTGGCAATGGTGACCGACTACGACTGTTGGCACCCGGAACACGATACGGTGACGGCGGACATGATCATCGCGAACTTGATGCAAAACGTGCGCGACGCACAGAACATCGTTCGCGCGGCGGTTGCCGGGTTCTCCGAGGATCGCGGATGCGGCTGCCGGAGTGCCCTGCGCAATGCGGTGCTCACCCGCCCCGACGCCATCCCGGCGGAGGCGCGTGAGCGATTGGCGCTGTTCCTCGATCCGATCTTCGGAGATGGAGGCGAAGGATGAGCATCGTTGTGGTGGGTTCGGTTGCTTTCGACACGGTAAAGACGCCCTACGGCGAGGTGGAGGATGCGCTCGGCGGCGCCGCGACGTACTTTTCGCTCGCCGCCTCGTACTTCTGCCCGGTCAACGTGGTCGCGGTGGTGGGAGAGGACTTCGGCGACGAGCACTTCGAGCTGCTGGAGCGCCATGGTGTCGACACGCGCGGCATCGAGCGCCGCCCGGGTCGGAGCTTTCGCTGGGGAGGGGAGTACTCCTGGAACCTCAACCAGCGCACGACGACGTTCACCGAGCTCAACGTTTTCGAGACATTCGATCCCAAGTTGCCGCCTTCGTACCGTGAGTCGCCGTTCGTATTTCTCGCGAACATCGATCCCGACCTGCAGATGGTCGTGCTCGATCAGGTGGACTCTCCCGAGATGGTCGCGTGCGACACGATGAATTACTGGATCGAGGGAAAGCCGGATCGCCTGCAGGAGCTACTCCAGGACGTCGACATCCTGGTGATCAACGACGACGAAGCCCGCGAGATGGCCGGTTCGTACAACCTCGTCGAAGCGGCCGCCATCATCAGAGATCGAGGTCCCTCGGCGCTCATCATCAAGCGGGGCGAGCACGGCGTGCTGTCGTTTTTCGGCGACGAGATGTTTTCCGCGCCCGGGTTTCCGCTGGAGAAGGTCGCCGACCCCACGGGCGCCGGTGACACGTTCGCCGGCGGTTTCTTCGGTTACCTGGCGCAACGCGGCGAGCTTGGCCCGGCGGCACTGCGGCGCGCCGTCATCGCCGGCTCCGTGATGGCATCGTTCTGCGTCGAGGAATTCAGCCTCGACGGCCTCGTTGACCTCGACAAGGAGCGCATCGCGCACCGCAACCGTGCCTTCCAGTTGCTCACCGACTTCGGCGACCTCTAGCAGGATGCTGAAGCTCGCCTGCGTCGCGCCGCCCATCTGCCCCCACGGTGCCCGTAACGGCACCCCCGGGAATTTTTCAGCATCCTGCTAAGGGCGCCGAAGGGTCCGCGCCGTTGACATGAACCGGAGCCTGTAGATGCTTCTCGCCGTCGACGTCGGAAACACGCAGATCCTCATGGGGATCTACACCGCCGACGAGTTGCGCTTTCACTGGCGCCTGTCGACGGATCGCACGCGTACGGTGGACGAGTTCGGAATCCTCGTGCGCACGCTGTTCAACCTCGATGGCCTGGAGGCTGCCGATGTCGATCGCATCGTCATTTCCTCCGTTGTGCCGCCGCTCGACAACGCGCTCGAGCACCTCGGCACCGACTATTTCGACGTCGAACCGCTGTTCGTCAGCCCCGGCTTGGTCCACGACATGCCGGTGCTCTACGAGCCGCCCACGGACGTGGGCTCGGATCGCATCGTCAACGCGCTGGCGGCGCGCGAGCTGTACGGCAAGCCGGCGATCGTGGTCGATTTCGGCACGGCGACGACGTTCGACGTCATCGATGGGGACGGCGCCTACATGGGCGGGACGATCTCGCCCGGAATCGGCATCTCGGCCGACGCCTTGACGAGCCGCGCGGCGCGCTTACCGCGGGTCGACATCGCCCGGCCGTCGACCGCCATCGGTCGCAACACCGTGAGCAGCATGCAGGCGGGGATTTTCTTCGGCTACGTGGATATGGTGAGCGGGCTCGTCGCTCGCCTTGCCGACGAGCTCGGCAGCGACCCCGTGGTGATCGCCACCGGTGGATGGGCGGAGAGCATCGCGGCGGAGTGCCCCCGCATCGACCACGTCGACTCGCTGTTGACGCTCAGCGGGCTCCGCTTGATCTCCGAGCGGTACGGCGGCTGAACGCGCCCGGCGCCCCACTCCCACCGGAATGCAAAAACGGCGCGGCTGACGGCCGCGCCGTTCTCTGTAGGGAATGCGGGGTACTCAGTTGACGGCGTCTTTGAGCGCCTTGCCTGCCGTGAACTTGGGAACCTGCTTGGCGCCGATCTGTATCGTTGCGCCGGTCTGGGGATTGCGCCCGGTGCGCGCCTTGCGATGAGACACGGCAAACGTGCCGAATCCCACGAGGGTCACCTTGCCACCGTCCTTCAGCGAGGCGGTGATGCCGTCGAGCAGCGAATCGAGTGCCGCCGCGGCGGCCGTCTTGGTGATGTCGGCATCGTTCGCCATCTTGTCGATCAAGTCAGCTTTGTTCATCTACGGGAATGCCCTCCGGACATGGGATACGAGGTTGAACGCGGTGTGTCCACACATTGGGATACGAGGTTGAACGCAGTGTGTCCACCGGGCGCCTATATAGCAACGCTTTTTGTCGGGTGTCAAGGGAGCATCTCGGCGAAACGCCCGCGTTTCGTGCGATTGCGCCGATTCGGAAAGCGCTCGTGTGGTCGCCGCGGCGGGCGAGACCTATAATCGATCCACCACCTGTCGCGACGCCCGAGCCATCCTCGCACGAGGCGTCTCCGATCACGCCCCGAGAGTTGACGGATGAGCCAACAGCCACCTACTGCGGAAGCCATGCGGGCAACGCGACGCGCCGTCGCGCGAATTCGCTCCTACGGTCTCGACGGGCCGAGACCCATCGACGAGATCGCGGCGCTCGATGACCTGGGCGACGACGTCGATGCGGCGTTGCGGAAGGTGCTCGAGGATGCCGGCCCGGACGACCTGCCGGCGGCGCTGCACCTCGTGACACTCATGCGGCGCGAGCAGCTCCTCGAGACCGTGCGCGAACTCGCCTTCGAAGGGCCGGCGGATCTGACGGCGAAGCGCGAAGCCGTGGCGGCGCTGCGGAAGTGTGATGTCGAGCCGGAGGCCGAGATCGTCGCGAGACTCGCCGCGCTTGAAGCTCTCGCCGTCGAGCCCTCCAACAATGCGCTTGCCGAGCTGATGGAGTGGCCGGCTTCGTGGCGAGAGCCCGCGCTGGATCAGTGGCTCGCGGCGGCGGGCGACGACCGCCTTTCGTCGGTCGAGATAGCCCTCGGCATCCAGCCCGAGCTCGACGCCCGCATGCTCGACTGGATGGCCTCTCTCGGTAGTCGCGATGCGGCCGACGCGCTCATGCGGTTTCTGTCGCAGGCGCGGGACAAGGATCGCGTCAAGCAGGTGAAGAAGGCACTCCACCGCCTGCGCTCCCAGGGCGTGGAGGTCGAGGACTCGTCGACGGAGACCGAGGGCGGCTTCACGCTGGCCATTGAAACCGGAGCCCTGCAGGATTCGCGCACGTACCTCACGAGCATCGATGGGCGCGGCGCGCGCCTCGTGTGGGTTCTGTGGCGCGCGCCGAGCGGTGGTAGCCGTCTGCTGCAGGCGGTAGTCGACGACGAGGTCGGCGTTCGCGAGGCCGAAGCGGCGACCGTTACCCGTCAGGGCTTTCGCGACTACGTCGAAGAGATGAAGAAGAACCCGACGGTACTGCTCCAGCAGGTGCCGTATGAGCGGGCGAGCGAGGTGTTGGCGGCAGCGGCCATGCTTACGGAAAGCGCGGAGGGCGCATTGCCGGCGGACTACCGGAGCTGGGCCGAGCTTGCTGAGGTGCCGCCGCGGCCCGCCGGCTCGTCGCCGATCTACGATCACATCGAGGAGTTCAGCCTGCGCGGTGACGAGACCCTCATCGATGACGCGATGACGCAACTGCGAGAGCCTCACTTCCAGTCGTGGGCCCTTTACGGAGACGTCGTCGGCGAAGCCGCCGAAGAGGTTCGCCTGGCCGAGAGCAGCACCCTGATGATCTCCGACGAGCAGCGCAAAGAGCGCATGCAAGACGCAATACGGGGCGCCATTGTCGGTACCTTCGACGGCGAGGCGCGCAAGCGCTACCGCGGGCGACTGGAAGCCATGGCGGAGATGCTGTGGGATCGAAGCCAGCGAGATGAGGCTCGTCAGGTGTTGGCGGCCGCCGTCGGCATGACCGAGGTCGAGGACCTTTTTCGCGGCCATTCGTTTGCTCGGGCGATGGCGCACCGGGGGGTGTGGCTGGCCTATCAGGACAAGCAACGCGAGATTCAGTCGGAGGAACAGCGCTCGCGGATCGTGCGGCCATGAGCACGCGAACGGGATGGATTCGACGGGCGACGAGGCTGCGGCGTTCGCCGGCGCCCGGTTGGATGCGCCGTTGCTCGACGCCCAGCCGAGCCGTCCTCGCGCTCGCTCTCGCGGCAGCGCTCGGGGCGACAGCGTGCGGCGACCGCGATGGTTTGGCGAAG
>CAYSHI010000448.1:0-3099 GCA_964430745.1 uncultured Acidobacteriota bacterium
CAGTGGCGACGCCGAGCTCGAGATCAGCGACGTCACCGGTGAGCACACCCGCACGTTCACCTTCCCCGCCGAGCCGGGCGTCGGAGTCCTCGAGTGGAACATGCGCTTCGATCCCACCGAGGAGGAGGTGCAGGCCTTCCAGGAGCAGCTCGCCGCCCGCGGCGGCCGCGGCGGACGCGGCTTCGGCGGAGGTGGTGGCGGCGGCGGCGCCCCGCAGGTTCCCGAGTTCCGTCGGGGTGACGTGACGCCGGCCGGCGGTGGTCGTGGCGGCGGTGGTGGCTTCGGCCGCGGCGCCCGAGGACCGCAGGGCATGATGGCGACCGCCGGTGACCATCGCGTAACGCTGCGTATCAACGGCGAAGAAGTGATCGGCAAAATCACCGTTCGCGAGGATCCGATGCGCGAGGGGCAATAGGGAGTAAGATCACGCTAAATTGCCCCTGGGCTTGCGAAATCGGCCTCTGATGGGTAAAACCGCTGTAGCAATGAGTGCGATGTCCCGCTAATCGGGACGGATCGCCGCGCGAGGGCAGGCCGCCGGGTGGGTGGCACGGAAGCTCAGACGGGCGGCAATAGACTCCGGCGATGCCTTCGCCGGTTAGGAGGAACAATGGCGGACATGCTGCTCGTGGGAAGCAAGACCAAAGAAGCGCTCAAGGAGCAGGGATGCAATGTAGGCGGCGATGCCCTTCCGGCGCTGAACGGGGTCGTGCACTGGTACGTCGAGCAGGCCGCGAAGCGTGCGGCAGCGAACGGTCGCAAGACCGTGCGCGCGCACGACTTCATGATCGGCTGAGCTAGCCGCGCGCACCCGCGGGTGCGCAGCTGTGGCCCGTCCTTGGGGCCACCGAGTTGAGGGGCGAGTCCCGGATTCATTCGGAGCTCGCCCTTTTTCTGCCCTGCCACCGCCGAGACTCCTCTACGCGCGTTGTATGGCCCGTCGACGGCCCGCGCCGCACACCAAACCCACCTACCGCCGCCTCTCCACAGCGGCCCGCAGCACCCTCCGATGCGTCTCGACTCCTGGTAGAATGCAGCGGATTTCGCGCTAAATAGGGAGACTTGCCCGTTGCAGAACGCTGTTGCCGTCGACTCGAGTTCGGCCGAGCACCCCATCGACGCCACCGCGCCGGCCGAGCATGAGCTCAAGATGACCGTGCCTGCGCCGCGCGCACATGCGCTGCTGGCGCTGCTTCGCGGCCAGTGTCGCCGGGATCCGCAATACCCGGACGGGCGCGTCAACAGCATCTACTTCGACACTCGCGAGCTCGCGCTGCTGCGACAGAAGATCAACAGCGACTTCTCCAAGGAAAAGGTCAGGATCCGCTGGTACGAGGATCCTGGTACGGGCGCGGCGAGCGGCGGCGCCTTCGTCGAGCTCAAGCGCAAGTCGGGTGGGCGACGATTCAAGACGCGTCTGCCGCTCGAGATCGATGGGCCGAGCCTGGTCCTCGCCCTGGACAATCACGACTATCTCCGCCGCATGCTCGCCCCCCTTCGGCAGGCTGGGCACGCCTTGCCCTCTGATCTCCGGCCGTTTCTACGTATCTCTTTTCGCCGGCGTCGCTTCGTCGACCCCATCGGCGGATCGAGGATCTCGCTGGACACCACCATTCACGGCGCCGCGGTCGGTACAGGCCGGCTGCCGTGGACCCACGCATCCCCGTTGTCCCACGCGGTGGTGGAGGTGAAAGGCGCTCACGACTCGCTACCACCCTGGCTCTTCTGGCTGAGCCGCCTGGGGTGTCGACGGGAATCATTTTCCAAGTACGCGCGTTGCTATTTGAAGCTCACGCGGCGAAGCTCATTTTGATCGCTCCCCTACCCCCTACTGAGCCACCCGAGGCCGACGACTGATGGAACAACTCCTGAATACGATGGGGAGGCTGGGTTCGCCCGAAGCGGGCGCTCTGGGTATAGGGCCGCTGCTGGCCGTGCTCCTGGTATCACTCACGAGCGGTTTTTTCATCGCCTTCCTCTATCAGGTCTTCTATCGCGCTCGCGCCACAGGGAGCCAGGTTTATCGGGCTTTTCCTCTCATGGGGATCTCGATCACGGCGATCTTCGTGAGCGTCCAGTTTTCTCTCCCCCTATCGCTCGGACTTCTGGGGGCGTTGTCGATCGTCCGATTCAGGACGCCGATCAAGGAGCCGGAGGAAATCGGCTTCATTCTGCTGGTGATCGCCACGTCGCTTTCGGCCGCCACCTTCAACCTGACCTTCCTCGGGTTGATTCTCGCCGTGGCCGTGGCGGCGCTGCTCGTGCTTCGCAGCCCTCTGCCCATGATCTCCACGCGTCGTGGCGACGGTATCCTGATGGTGACCCTACCCGCTGAGGCCTCCGCCCATCTCGATGCGGTGCTGACGCTGGTCCGCAACCGATTGCCCAGCGGGTCGGTCGACAGCATCACCGAGGGCGACGGAGAGATCAGCGTCTCGTACAACTTCCGTGGCCTGCAGCAAAGCGGGGTGGCCGACATCTACACGGAGATCAAGACGCTCGACGGCGCGGCGCGGCCGAGCATCTTCTTCCATCGCGCCGGTGATGTCTGAACCTCTCGACAGGGCGGCGGAACCGCAGCGGGAGCTTCTCGGCCTGTCGCTCCGGCGCGGATTCCTGATCGCCGGCGGGCTGGTCGCCTTTCTCGTCGGCGGCGTGTTTCTCGACCGCGCCCCCTATTTCGAGAATGCGCGAGCATCGCTGCGCGGCCAGGCCGGCCCCGCGGCGATGCCCGATGACGGCGAGGTGGGCCTGGCAACCGCCCGTGCATTCGAACGGTTCGGGGCGGCACGGATGTTCGCCGGCGACCCCGAGACCTTACCCAGCTCGACGATCCTGACGCGGAGGCAACAGCGCGGTCCGTTCCCCGTCCTGTCGATCGCCGCCGACGAAGACTACCTGGATGATCCCGACACCGGGATCATGAGCAACATGCAGGAAACCGGCCCGGAATGGGAACGACTCGCGTACGCGTCGCTGTGGGAGAACGGCGAGCTCGTCGTCGGCAGCCGTGTCGGGCTGCGCGTCCACGGCGACTCCACCCGCTACCGCGGCGACCCCAGCTTTCGTCTTCATTTCCGGCCGTCGTACGGAGCTACG
>CAYSHI010000449.1:0-10701 GCA_964430745.1 uncultured Acidobacteriota bacterium
ATCGTCGGCCGGCATCGTGCGCGCAAGCCGCTGGTGGTTGTTTCCGCCGTGGCCGGAGTCACTCGCCGCCTGCTCGAGCTCGGCGAGACAGCGGCTGGTACAGATCAGCGTGTCGCCGAGCGGGAGGTAACCAGCCTCGAATCCCTGCACCGGCGAATTCTCCACGGAATCGATCCCGACAGCGCGTTGGAGCGCGAGCTCGACGACCAGGTGAGGCAGGTGCGGGAGCTGGTGTCGGCAATCGGCGTGTCGGGCGCCTATTCTCCAGCGGCGCAAGACGCGCTGATTTCACGCGGTGAACGGTTCGCGTCCGTGCTCTTCACCGCCGCCGCCGCGGCCGCCGGGCTGCCCCCGGCGCCGGTGGATGCAGCCTCGGTGGTGGTGACTGATGGTCGCTTTCGGCGCGCCCGTCCCGATCGAGCAGAAACGGGACGCCGCGCGAGGGAGCTGCTCCTGCCGTTGATCGAGCGGGGCTCGTTGCCGGTTGTCGAAGGGTTCGTCGGAGCGACGCTCACCGGGGAGCCGACGACCATGGGTTTCGAGGCCTCCGACCTGACGGCTTCGTTGCTGGGCGCCGTGCTCGGCGCCTCGGAAGTTCAGATCTGGACCGATGTGCCGGGTATGTTGACGACCGGGCATCCCGCGGTCGCCCAGCCGCTGGTGGTGCCGCGCCTGAGCTTTGACGAAGCAGCGGAGTTGGCGTTGTTCGGCGCCAAGGTGCTGCACCCCGACAGCATCGCGCCGGCCCGCGAACGCGACATCTCGGTGCGTATCCTGCACTCCCGAAATCCGGGTGGCGAAGGCACGTGGATCGGAGAGGCCAGCGACGAAGCCGGTTCGCCGAAGGTCAAGTCGATCGCCGTAACGGTGGACCCGACGGACGAGAGCTTCGAAACCGTGCGCACGGCGGTCTCCGGCGGTGGCGACGTCAGCCACGGCGATGCCAGCCGCCGCAATGCCAGCCGCCGCGATGCCGACGGCGATGTTCGCGGCGACGACCCGGACGGCTGGGCCGGGCGCTCCGTGGTGTGCCCGGTCGGACAGGGCATCGGTAGCGCGCCCGACCTTGTCGAGAGCGTTCGGCGGGCCGTCGCCGAAGTTTCGACCGTGTTGCCGTTGGCGGTGCGTCCCCACGCACTCCCGATGGTGGTTCCGCGAGCAAGGCTCGCCGACGTCGTTCGCCGCCTTCACGATGACCTGGTTGCGAGTGGATCATCGTAACTATATCGGCGGCTCAAGCAGAAGGGCCTGGTTTCATCCCGGCTCGCCGATCCCGACCCCGTGCCCGGTGGCAAGGCCAAGCGGTATTTCCGGGGCGTGCCGGCGTGCGTTGACCGCCTGGCGGAAGCCCGCAGCATTTTGATGAACATGTGGGAAGGTCTCCAGCCGATGCTCGACAAGCGATGAACCGCTCGCCTGAGCGCCCCCGGTGGCGGCTCTCCCGGGCCCCGTCCGCGGGACCGACGAGGGCGACGATCCACGATTCCGAGCACACGCATCCCCGATCGACAACGCTCCCCCGAGCACCGATCCACGTGATCCCGGTCCGCAACTCGCTCCCCCCGGAGGGGCGGTGGTCCGAGCCGCCGAGCTCGCGTGGCAAAGAGGGTGTGCGGGAACGCGCGGAACCGGGTAGGATTTCCCCCATGCACGACGCTCTCGCTCACCGAGTGCTCGTTCCCCGCGGTTTCTCACGGACGGACCGTTCCGTGCTCACCGTCTTCTGGGTTCTGGCGCTTCTCGTTATTGCGGTTCCGTCCACCGCCCACGCCTACGTGGGTCCGGGGGCGGGGATTGCCTTCGTGGGCTCCTTCCTGGTCATCTTCACGACCATCGTTCTGTCGTTCCTGTCGTTGCTGCTGTGGCCCTTCCGGATGGCGATCCGCGCGTTCAAGTACCGCGGGATGCCCAAGCCGAAGATCAAACGATTCATCGTCGTGGGGCTCGACGGGCAGGATCCGAAGCTCACGGACCGGTTTCTGGAAGAAGGTAAGCTGCCGAACTTCGCCAAGCTCGCGGAGCAAGGTTGTTACCACCCTCTGCGGACGACGTTTCCGTCGGTGTCACCCGTGGCGTGGTCGTCGTTCTCGACCGGTTCGCACCCCGCTCGCCACAACATCTACGACTTTCTCGACCGCGACCGTCGCACCTACTTGCCGGTGTTGTCGTCGACGAAGATCGGTTCCGTCGAAAAGCGATTGAAGATCGGCCGCTACCGTATCCCGATGGGCAAACCCGAATTGCGGCTGCTGCGCAAGTCCAAGCCCTTCTGGACGATCCTCGGCGAGCACAACATCTGGAGCACGGTGTTGCGGGTGCCCATCACGTTTCCTCCGGACCGGTTCAGGGGGGCGCAGCTTTCGGCCATGTGCGTACCCGATCTGCTGGGCACGCAGGGCACGTTCATTTTCTTCACCACGCGCGAGGGCGGCGAGGACATCAAGGAAGGCGGCATCCGGGTACACCTCAACGGCGCCGCCTCGGGCGGCACGGGGTCTCGAGCCGATCATTTCGAGACCGTCTTCGAGGGGCCGGAGAACGACCTCCTCGAGGGCAACCCGCCGATGAAGATCCCGTTGACCATCGATATCGACCGCGGCGCCAACCTCGTGCACCTGGATCTCGACGGCGAGAAGCACACGCTGAAGCCAGGCAAGCTGACCGACTGGGTGGATCTCGCTTTCAGGGCGGCTCCGGGAATGAAGATCCGCGGGATCTGCCGCATGCTGGTTACCGAGATGGACGAGCACTTCGGTCTCTACGTGACGCCGATCAGCTTCGACCCTGAAAAGCCGGCCATGCCGGTATCGCATCCCTCGTACTACTCCACGTATCTGGCCAAGAAGATCGGCAAGTTCTCCACGCTGGGCCTCGCGGAGGACACCTGGGCGCTCAACGAGGGCATCATCGACGACGGCGCCTTCCTGCAGATGACCTACGACATCGACAAGGAGCGCGAGGACATGTTCTTCGCCGCTCTGGACAAGCTACGCAAGGGCGCCCTGGTGTGCGTGTTCGACGCTACCGATCGTATCCAGCACATGTTCTGGCGATACATCGAAGAGGGACATCCGGCGGCGGAAGCGGCCGCCCGGGCCCGGGCCGCGGCGAACGGCGGTTCGGCCGGTGAGCCCGAGCACAAGGACGCCATCGAGAAGCTCTACATCCACAACGACAAGCTTGTCGGCCGCGTGATGGAGAAGATGGGCGAGGACGACATGCTGGTGGTGTGCTCGGACCATGGTTTCAACTCCTTTCGCCGCGGCGTCAACCTCAACACCTGGTTGCACGAGAACGGCTACCTTCACCTCGAGGAAGGCGTCGACGGCTCGGCCGAATGGCTTCGTGGCGTCGATTGGAGCAAGACCAAGGCGTACGCCATCGGCCTGACGGGCATGTTCCTGAACATGGCCGGCCGGGAGGAGAACGGCATCGTGCAGCCCGGCGAGGAAACTCAGGCCCTGAAAGAGGAGCTCATCGGAAAGATCAGCGGTCTGCGCGACGAAGAGAAAGACGAGATAGGAATTCGCGAGCTGTTCGACACGCACGAGCTCTATCGCGGTCCTTACCTGGAGAACGCTCCGGATCTGCTCGTCGGCTACAACGCCGGCTATCGCTGCTCCTGGGACATGGCCACCGGGGTCGTCGCCGGCAACGTGTTCGAGGACAACGTCAAGGCGTGGAGCGGTGACCATTGCATCGACCCGCGCATCGTTCCCGGTGTGATGTTCTCCAATCGCAAGATCGACGTCGATGATCCGGCGCTGATCGACATCGCGCCGACGGCGCTGCAACAGTTCGGTATCAAGCCGCCCAAGTTCATGGACGGCAAGGTTCTGTTCAAGGAGACAGCCGATGCGTAGCTCCAGCCGGCCGGCCGCGGTGATCGTCCTGGTCGCCGTCCTCCTGATGGGCGCCTGCGGTTCCGATACCCGATCGCACGAGCAGTCCATGGTGGTGCTCGGGGTGGACGGCATGGACTATTCGCTGACCCGGCAGCTCATGGATGAAGGTCGGCTTCCCAACCTCTCCCGTCTGGCGGGGCAGGGTGGCTTCCAGGCGCTGGGGACGTCGGTTCCGCCGCAGAGTCCGGTGGCGTGGTCGAATTTCATTACCGGTCTCGATTCGGGTGGCCACGGAATCTATGACTTCGTGCACCGCGACGCCGACACGATGTTGCCGTACCTGTCGACGACCAAGGAGCCCGAGCCCGGGCGGAACCTGGCCGTCGGCAAGTGGAACATCCCGCTGAGCGCGGGCGAAATGGAGCTGATGCGCCACGGCACGCCGTTTTGGGAAGTGCTCGAGGAGCACGGCGTGCCGAGCACGATCATCCGCATGCCGGCGAACTTCCCGCCCTCCGGCACGGCCTATCGCGAGCTCTCTGGTATGGGGACACCCGACATCCTGGGCTCACCCGGCTACTACTCCCTCTACACGACCCAGCCCGAGCGCATCACTTCGAACCCGGAGGCGTTTATCGAGCGGGTGCGGGTGCGCAACAACGTTGTCGAGACGGTGCTGCACGGACCGCCCAACCCCTTGCTGGTGGAGGAGACGGAGCTCCAGGCTCCGTTCACCGTGTACGTCGATGCCGACAACCTCGCCGCCAAGATCGTCGTCGGGTCCGAAGAGGTCATCCTGCAGCAGGGTGAGTGGAGCGATTGGATGACGGTGTCGTTCGATCTGATCCCCTATGTGCAGTCGGTAACCGCCCAGGCGCGTTTCTTTCTCAGACAGGTGCGCCCCGAGTTCGAGCTTTATGTCAGCCCGGTGAACCTCGACGCGCTGGCTCCGGTGATGGCGATTACCACTCCGGAGGAGTACGCCGTGGAGCTCGCCGAGGCCGGCGGGCGTTTTTACACCCAGGGCATGCCCGAAGACACGAACGCGCTGCAGGAGGGTGTGTTCAACAGCACCGACTTCCTTGCTCAGGCTGCCATCGCTCACGCCGAGATCCGCAACCAGCTCGACTACGTACTCGACAACTTCGAGGGTGGGTTCCTGTTCTACTACTTCGGCAACCTCGATCAGGTGTCGCACATGATGTGGCGTGCCATGGATCCGGATCATCCGGCGCACGATCCGGTTGCCGATGCGCCGTTCGCCAGCGCGGTGATCGATCGTTACCTGGAAGTCGACCAGATGGTAGGTGAGGTCATGGACCGGCTACCTGAGGGTACGGACCTGGTGGTGATGTCGGATCACGGCTTCACCTCCTGGCGCCGCTCCATGAATCTCAACACCTGGTTGCTGGACAACGGTTTCATCACTCTGACGAACCCGCGACGCCGCACCGGTGTGCCGTATTTCGGCAACGTCGACTGGCGCCGCACGCAGGCATACGCCTTGGGTCTCAACGGCATCTACATCAATCTCAGGGGCCGCGACGCCTACGGCAGTGTGCCCCGGTCCGACCGCGAACAGCTCATCGCCGATATCTCCGAGGGCCTGATGCGGTTCATCGATCCTGAGACCGGCCAGCCCGCGGTTACCAAGATGTATCCGCGCGATGAAGTGTTCACGGACGCCGGCTACCTGGAGATCGGCCCGGACCTCATCGTCGGGTTCGCCAAAGGGACACGTAGCTCGAAGGAGTCCGCGTTGGGCGAGTTTACCGACGAGATCGTTTTCGACAACGCCGATGCCTGGAGTGGCGATCACCTGATGGACCACGAGGCGGTGCCGGGCGTGCTGTTCACCAGCCGTGCGCTGTCGCGTGAGGTGACCTCGTTGCTCGATCTGGCGCCGGCATTGTTGGCGGAGTTCGGCATCGAGAATTTCCCCCCGCCGGCGGGGCCGGTCGAGGGGCAATAGGAGAGAGAAGACATGTTCGGAGGATCGAAGGTGGGCCTCGACAAGGACCTGCTGGCGCGTGTCAAGAAGTTCGCGGACATCGCCGGCTATTCGTCAGTCGAAGAGTTCATCACCCACGCGCTCGAAAAAGAGCTCGCCGTGCTGGAAGAGGCGGACAGCGAAGAGGAAATCAAGAAGAAGCTGCAGGGCCTGGGCTACATCTCCTGAAGCCGCGGCGCGTGGCTGCGCGTGCGGCGTCGACAGGCGCGCTCGCGGCACTGCGCTCAAGCCTTCCATCAACCTTCTAGATCGCCATGTGGATCATCAACAGCATCGCCGGCGGAATCATCGACGCGGTCCTTTTCCCGTTCCGGAGCTTCTCTCCGATGGTCGGGCTCGCCGTGTTCTCGCTCGTGTCGGGCGTCGCCATGCTTTATGTCTTCAAGTGGACCTCCGATCAGAAGGGGATCGACAGGGTGAAGCGCCGGATCCACGCCGGCATCTTCGAGATTCGCCTGTTCAACGATGACCTGCGCGCCATCATGTCGGCGCAGCGCGACATTTTCGTCTACAACCTGTCCTACCTGCGTCTTTCACTGCGGCCGCTGTTCTTCATGGTCGTGCCCTTCGTGCTGATCGTTGCTCAGCTCCAGCTCCACTACGGTTACGAGGGCTTGACCGTGGGCGAGCCGGTGCTCGTCAAGGTGACGCTCGCCGAAACGGGCGGCGATTCCGGAGGAGGATCGACCGGAGCTTCCGGGTCGGCGCCGGACATCCATCTGGAGGTGCCCGAGGGCATCCGACTCGAAACGCCACGGGTATGGATTCCGTCGCTCAACGAGGCAGCCTGGCGCATTCTCCCCGAGGAGCCCGGAGACTACGAGCTCGTCGTGCGGCACGGGCAGGACGAGCATGCGAAGAGCGTTACGGTGAGCTCCCGGGTGGTGAAACGTTCGCCGATACGCTCGGACAGCTTTCTCGACCAGCTGCTCTATCCCGGCGAGCCGGGCTTCTCTTCGGCGTCAGGCATCGCTTCCATCGAGGTGATGTACCCCGAGGGGACGGTGAATTTTCTCGGATGGCGCACGCATTGGCTGGTGCCGTTCTTCATCATCACCATCGCGCTTGCCTTCGCGCTGCGGAAGCCGCTGGGCGTGACGTTTTGACGCACCGGAGCCCGCGGGTTCCTCTGCACTCGTCGACCTCGCCTCGAGATTCCTCTGTTTCGTCCTGAATCGGCTTCCGCGCCCGACCTTTGGCTCGGGTGGCCGGCTTGCACCGGCGTGCTCCACGGACGTGAGACCGATTTCTGACGCTGTTATAGTTTCCCTATCCCCGCCGTTTCCTCCGTTCGATTGGTCTTCGATATGAATCCACGTGTCTCCAGAACGCTCACCTGCGCCGTGTCGGCGCTGGTTATCGCCGTTTCTCTGTTGCTCACACCGGGCGCCTTCGCGCAGACCGGTCGAATCCCCGAGCCTCCGGAGGGCGCGTGGTCGATCCCGGCGAACGCCCTCGACGCCGCCGCTGCGCCCGCCGGCGCGGTCATGCCGGTGGATCCGTCGATCATCATCGGCGAGCTGGACAACGGCATGCGCTACTTCATCCGTGAGAATCCGTATCCGGCCGGGCGCGCCGATCTGCGGCTCGTGGTCAGGACCGGCTCACTCCTCGAGGACGAAGACCAGCGGGGCATCGCGCACTTCGTCGAGCACATGGCGTTCAACGGCACGGAGCGTTACGCCAAGCAGGCTTTGATCAAAGCGCTGGAGTCGTTCGGCATGCGTTTCGGAGCGCATATCAACGCCTACACGAGCTTCGATGAGACGGTCTACATGCTCACGATCCCCACCGACGAGGGCATCATCGTCGAGACCGCGTTCGAGATCCTCGAAGATTGGGCCGATGGGGTCGCTTTCGAGGGCGAGGAGATCGACAAGGAACGCGGCGTCGTCATCGAGGAGTGGAGGCTCGGACTGGGCGCGGATGCCCGTGTCCGTGACGTGCAGTTCCCGATTCTCTTCGGCGGCTCGCGTTATGCCGATCGTCTGCCTATCGGGACGCTCGAAAGCCTGCAGAACTTCGACCACGACGCGGTACGTCGTTTCTACGAAGATTGGTATCGGCCCGACCTGATGGCGGTGATCGCCGTGGGCGATTTCGACAAATCCGAGATCGAGCAGCGGATTATCGATGGCTTCAGCGGCCTGACCAATCCGGAGGGCGAGCGACCGCGAGTCACGTATGACATTCCGGAGCACGATGAGACGCTCTTCGGCGTCGCCACCGACCCCGAGATGCAGGTCGAGCAGGTGCAGGTGTTCCACAAGATGCCGATCCGGCAGCAAGGGACCCACGGCAGCTACCGTCAGTCGATCGTCGAGCAGCTCTACTCCAGCATGCTCAACCGGCGGCTGCGCGAGCTCTCCCAGCAGCCCGAGGCACCGTTTCTGGGTGCGGGCGCCTCGCAGGGGATCTTCGTACCCACGCGCGAGGTCTACATGATCGGCGCCGCCGTGGCGCCGGGCGACCTCGAAAAGGGTCTCGACGCGCTGTTCGCCGAGTCTGCGCGAATCGCCCAGCAGGGTTTTGCCGCCACCGAATTCGAGCGCGAGAAGAGCTCGCAGCTACGCGCCTTCGAACGCGTCTACACGGAAAAAGCCACGCAGCCCTCGGAAATGTTCGTCGAGGAGTTCCAGCGGGCTTTTCTCGAAAACGAGTCGGTCCCCGGGATCGATTACGAGTGGGCCCTCTACCAGCGCTTCATGCCCGAGATCGAGCTCGATGAGGTCAATGCGGTCGGCGGGAGCTGGGTCTCTCCCGACAACCGTGTCGTGCTGGTAACCGCGCCGGAGAGCTCCGCGGGCAGTCTCCCCAGCAACGAAGATCTGCTCGCCGTGCTCGAGAACGCCGGCAGCGGCCGTCTGGCTCGCTACGTCGACACGGTCACGGATGCTCCGTTGCTTTCGATGACCCCTGACGGGGGCGAGATCGTCGAGCGGACGGAGTTTCCGGAGGTCGGCGTGACCGAATGGGAGCTGTCCAACGGCGCCACCGTGGTGCTCAAGCCGACGGATTACCGCGAGGACCAGATCCTCTTCCGCGCCGTGAGCCCCGGCGGGTCGTCGCTGGCGTCCGACGAGGACCACATCGCCGCCCTCACCGCCGTCAACATGATTTCCGCCAGTGGCTTCGACCGCTTCTCGCCGCGGCAGATCACCAACATGTTGTCCGACAAGGTCGTCAACGTGAATCCGGTCATCGACCAGCTCTACGAGGGATTCTCGGGTGTCGCGTCGCCACGTGACCTGCAAACGCTGTTCGAGCTCCTGTATCTGAAGTTCAATTTCCCTCGTTCCGATCCGATGACCTTCCAGTTGATCACCGATCAGATGCGGTCGCGCTTCGCCAACGAGACCAAGACACCCGAAGAGGTGCTTCAGGACGAGACGCGCGCGACGCTGACGCAGGATCATTTCCGTCGCCGGGGGCTGACGCTCGAGATCATCGAAGAGATGGACATCAACAAGTCGTTCGACTTCTATCTCGATCGATATGCGGACGCGAGCGATTTCACCTTCGTCTTCGTCGGCAACTTCGATCTCGAGACGATCGAGCCGCTGGTGCTCGACTACATCGGCACGCTGCCGAGCATCGGACGAGAAGAGAACTGGGTCGACGAGGGCGTCTACTACCCGACCGGAGTCATCGAGAAGACGGTCTACGCCGGCCTCGAGCCCAAGAGTCTCACCAACATCTGGTTCACCGGCGTACCGCCGGAGCCGGATAGCGGTAGTGATGAGGTTTCCGACGAGGAACAGAGCGGTCGGGCCCGCGCGCTGGGCGCCATGTCCTCGATCCTCGAGGTGCGGCTGCGCGAGGTTCTGCGTGAAGATCTCGGCGGCACGTACGGCGTATCGGTGCGTGGCAACCTGACGCGCGTCCCCCACCCGGAGTACGCGGTATCGATCTCGTTCGGCTCCGACCCGGAGCGCGCCGAGGAGCTCGTGGGCTTCGTCAGCGCGGAAATCGAGAAGCTCAAGGAATCCGGCCCGACCGAGCAGGAGGTCGCCAACATCAAGGCGCAAATGCGACGTTCCTACGAGACCAATAGTCGGGAAAACGGCTACTGGCTGTCGCGGCTCGTCTCGGTGTACCAGAACGAAGGCGATCCCGACGAGGTCGACGATTACCTCGAGTCGGTCGACGCCCTGACGGTGGAGGCGGTACACGAGGCCGCCAACACCTACATCGATTTCAACAACCGGGTTCGCATCACGCTGATGCCGGAGAGCGCGCAGCGGCAGTAGGTGGCCAGCCTGGAAGACGGGTCGACGGGCTGTCGGTGGCGTGGTTTGGGCGGCCAGGTTTGTAGACGGGAGCGTTGGTGCTAGGCGGGTCGGGACGGGGCAGCGATGCCCAAACGTACCCGAGCCAACGATCCTGATGCCCTGAGATGACCATGCCGCCTACTGCCGTCCGCCGGAGGTATCGGCGGGCAGCATAGGCGGCCGAGCGCGAGTGCCTGGCGCCAGACAGCTACTTTTGTGACCCGCTGAACGCCCGCTGCCCGCCGACACCTCCGCCCGGCCGAAGAAATACGGAGTAACCGCTCAGAGACAGGAGCGAGACGATGTCGCGGCCTCGGAATCCCCCGAAAGCCGGCTCCGCCGTCTTCCGGCTCGGGGGAGAATTCTCCGGCGGCCGAGCGTTCGGCGTGTCTCCTTCGCTGCTGTCTAGCTTCATGCACTCGCGCTCGGCCGCCCACGGGCGCCGGAGAATTCTCCCTTCGAGCCGTCGTCAAGTTCCCTTGGTTGGCACGGGGAGTCGTCTTGGTGGGCGGCGGCGGGACGTGGCAGGTCCGACCCGGCGCATCAGATCTGAGGGAGGGGTGTGATCTCGATG
>CAYSHI010000450.1:0-18278 GCA_964430745.1 uncultured Acidobacteriota bacterium
GGCGAGTCCGCGGAGAGGCGACGACGGCGATGTTCATACATCGTCGAGGAGCCGCGACAAAGGAATCGCCCCGTCCCGCCGCTACCCTTCGGGCAGAGGGAATTGCGCGCGATCTCGGCGTCAGGGCTCGTCGACGATGCCTAAGCATCGCCTTCCTCGCCCTTCCTTGATCTCGCCTGCAATGCCCTCTGCAAGTGTCAAGCTATGTTGGAGACAGCACACTAGCAGGGCCCCCGCCGGCTCCCCTCCCGCCTTCGGCACCCAGCGACAGCGAGCAGGTCATGAACCCGGTCAGCGCAGTCATCCTGAAGATGTCCGAGAGCCCTACATGGGAACGCCGCATCAGCAACTGGCGCACGACCCGGCGCGTCGTCGAGCGTTTCATGCCCGGCGAGCACCTCGATGATGCCGTCGCGGCGGCGCAAAGGATCAACGGCCGCGGCATGTCGACTTCGTTGAATCCCGTCGGTGAACACGTACACGACGAAGAGGAAGCCACGACCGCTACCGAGGCTTACATCCGTATTCTGCGGCGAATCGGCAGCGAGGAGCTGAAGTCCAACATGTCGGTGAAGCTGTCGCTACTCGGACTGGACGTCGGTACCGACACCGCTGCCGCCAACCTCAGCCGAATTCTCGAGGTCGCCGATGCACAGGGAACCTTCGTGCGCATCGACATGGAGAGCTCAGCCTACGTCGACCGAACTCTCGAGATCCATGCGCAGGCGAGAGCGCGTTTTTCCGGAGTCGGCGTGGTGATCCAGTCGTACCTGAAGCGCAGCGCCGACGACGTCGAGAGCCTGGTGCAAAGCGGCGCCGCCGTACGATTGGTGAAGGGCGCGTACAAGGAGCCGGCCGACATCGCCTTCGCCGACAAGGCGGACGTGGACCGCTGCTTCGAGCAGCTGACCGCCCGCATGCTGGACGGCGACGCCCGCGCCAACGGTGTACAGCTCGCGGTCGCCACACACGATCGCACATTGGTCGAGAAGGCCGAGGAGATGGCCGCCCAGCGGAGCATCGACAGCGGGCTGGAGTTCCAGATGCTCTACGGCATTGCCCGTGACCTGCAGAACGACACCGCTGCCGGTGCGTTTCCCGTGCGCATCTACATCAGCTACGGCGAAGCGTGGTACCCGTGGTTCATGCGCCGCCTGGCGGAGCGCCCGGCGAACCTGGGGTTCTTCCTCAAGCACCTTGTCCGATAGCGCCGGCAATCCCGAGGCGCCGACGCTGATCGGGTAGCCGGGCAGCGATCAGGTCCCCAGGGTCGCAATCAAGTCGCCAGGGCGGCGATCAGGTAGAGAACGGCCAGTCCACCGACCGCCGCGCCGACCCGCTTGGCGCCGAGCGGCTGCGTCGACTCCCAGCGGAACAGCAGGCTGTTGAAGCCGAAGGAAACGAATCCGCTGATCAGCAGCACGGCCAGAGGCGCCGCCTGCTCGACCAGGCTCTGTTGTTGAACCATGACGCCGTCGAGGGCCTGCACCAGGTAGGTGGTCGGCAGCATGCGTCCGAAGACCTGCAGCCAGCCGGGAAGCAACTCCGTCGGCAGCGCCGCCCCGGACAGAAAGATCATGGGAAAGAAGATCAGGTTGCCGATCGCCGGCGCGGACCGCATGTCCTTTGCCGCGCTCCCCATGATCAGGCCGAGCGGCACGAACGCCCACACCCCGAAGGCGAGCACGATCGCCACAACCGGCAGGGATGCCCCGAACTCGACGTCGAGTACGAGCCAGGCCACGATCCCCTGCATGATCAGCGACGCGGTTACAGTGGCCAGGGAGCGAACCGCGTTGGCGGCGACCACGGTCGCGGCGGTTGCCGGCGTCACCCAGAAGCGGCGCAGGATGCCTTGCTCCCGCTCGGTCACGAGCGTGTAGGCAACACCGAAAAAGCTGCCGGAAAACGCCGTAATAGTCAGAAGGCCGGGCAGGCGCGCCCCGACACCGCCGGGGATATTGCGGTAGATGAGCGCAAACAGGAACAGCCAGACCTGCGGGAAGGCAAGTGTCCAGATGAGCGCGGACCGCGAACGCACCGTCTGCAGCAGGTAGGCCCGGCTCAGCTCCATCACGCCGCGGGCGCGGCTCACACGCCCTCCCCGGCGGAGTCGCCCGACGGCACCGGCGATACGACTCCGGCGGCTGGTGGCAAGGCCGCGATCTCCGTATCGTCGACGAGCTCGAGGTACACGTCTTCGAGCGTCGGACGACGCATGTGCAGGTCGGTCAGCGTGACCGTCTGGGTGCGGAGTAACTCACCCAAGGCCACCACGAAGGCGGCAGGGTCGGCGGTGGCGAACAGGTGATGATCGCCGCGTTTGCCCTGAGCCTCGGCGCCCCCCGCGAGGAGCAACGAGGCGTCGAATTCGCCGTCCATGTCCAGATAGATGGTCGATTTTCCGGCCGAACGACCAACCAGCTCCAGGGGAGTGCCGTCCGCGACAACCTGGCCGGCGTTGAGGATGATGCCCCGCTCGCAGAGCTTCTCCGCTTCTTCGATGTAGTGCGTCGTCAGGATGATCGTTCGCCCACGATCGTTCAGCTCGAGGATGATCTCGTGAAGCTGGCGGCGGGCGGCGGGATCGAGACCCGATGTGGGCTCGTCGAAGATGAGCAGCTCGGGATCGTGAATCAGGGCCATACCGATGGCGAGCCGCTGTTTCTGCCCGCCCGAGAGGTGGCGCGTGAGCTCCTTGGATTTCTCCCGCAGGTTCACCCGCTCCAGGACGTCCTCGACCGGAAGCGAGCGTTCGTAGAAGGACGCGAACAACCGCAAGACCTCGAACGCGGTCAGGTCGTTGGGGATTTGCGTCGCCTGGAGCTGCGCCCCGATGCGCTGCTGAAGGAGAAAGGTCTCGCGGGTGGGGTCGAATCCCAGTACGGAAACCTCGCCGGAAGTGGGTTCCCTGAGGCCCTCCAGGATCTCCACCATCGTCGTCTTGCCGGCGCCGTTCGGCCCCAGAAGGCCGACGACGCCGCCGGCATCGATGTCGAGATCGACACCGCGCAACGCTTCGGTGTTTCCGTACGTTTTGGTGAGAGACCGGAGGCGGATGCTCATGCGTAGCGCGAGTCTATCAGTGGATGCGGGCGGCACCGGCCACGGCGCTACAGCGAGATCCGAGCCCGCGCGCGTAGCCACGCAACGCGCAGAGAATCGGGCTCGTTCCCGAAGATCACGGATTCATCATCGGCGCGGCGATGACGGCGTTGTCGTCGAGTTTCGTGCCGCGCGTGGCGAGGAAGATGCCGCCGAGGCCGGCAACGATGGCCGCAATCCAGATGAGGAAGCCGACGTAAGGGATCTTCATGAGAAAGAACAAGATCAACAAGCCGACCGCCAGCGACGAATACGCTGACACTTCTTTGCCGCCTCGAACCCTGCCGAGTAGCCACGCGCCGACGGTCTGGGCGGCGACCAACCTGGCCAGATAGGCGGCAGCCAGGTACACCGCCAGGGAAATGAGGCCGAGCGGGATCGTCACGACGAGGATCATCGCCAGAATCGCCGCCGCCGGAAACACCACCGCGACGACGAAGCCGAAACCGAGCCCGAGGGCCGGCTGGCTGCCGAGCCGGTCCGCCGGGGCGCGGGCCGGTTTACCGCCCACCGCAAGCGCGATGGCGCCTACCAGGAAGCTACTGATCAGCCACAAGGTATCCCACATCAAGCCCCACAGGCTGATGCCGAGTCCCGAGCTCTGCTCGTCCTCTTCTTCCCCCTCGTCGCCTTCACGTGGTGCGAAATACCGGACGTCGCCGATGCTCGCGCCGGGGTCGATCGTCGCCTCGCGCGCCGACTCGTAGCTCAGGGTTCCTCCGATGACGGCGTTCGGGCCGATCTCGAGCTCGCCGACCTCGAGCTTCACGTCGCCACGCACCATGCCGTTCAACACCACGGCGCCGCCGGCGTAGCTCACGGGGCCTCCCACTTCGCCGTCGATCGTGAGCGCGCCACTGCTTCCGTGTATCGCCCCCTCGATTCGCGCGCCCTCGGCGATGGTCAGTTCCGCGACGAAAGCGTACAGGTCGCCGCCGATATTGCCGCGGATGGAACCGGTCTGGGCGAAGAGAAAGACGTCTCCGCCGATGTTCGCATCCGCCGCGATCTCGACCTTCTGGCCGCCGAAGACTCCATTGTCGCTTACCTCACCGGAGATGGTCGGCAACCAAGCCCAGACGAACAGATCGTTGGCGGTATCGGTGAAATCGAAGATGTCGTTGAAGATGAACTGCGTGTCACCGACCCGAACCCGCTGCCCACCGTCGTCCATCTGCTCGCGCTCCGTGAGCTGCAGCTCCCCGGCACCCTCCTGCGCGGGAGGATCCTGCCCCTCCGGCCGCTGCGGGCCGCCCCCGATGGGCGAATGACCGCCGGGCGCTGCATACAGGGCGGCGGCGCCCGCGACGAGGGCGCCGGTGAACAGGGCGAGCAAAGTGGCGATTGGACGAATGTTCATGGCTTTGTGGATCGATGCTCCTTCTATCCGAGTGTAGATCCGCCCCGCCGTGCACGGCATGCAAAACCGGCCAGCGGCCCTGCGCCTGGATGAACGGTCGCTGAACGGTGTCCGGCGGGCGTCACCATCCGAGCAGCTTTCGCAGCTCGCGCGCCCTACGCCGAGAAACGTGCACCTCCAGACTCACGGGCGCCCGCAGGAAGGCGCTGTAGGTGCCGGAGAACATCGGCGCCAGATGGTCGATCCAGCCCAGGTTGACGAGCGATGAGCGCGAGGCGCGAAAAAACGGTGGACAGGAGAGTCGCTCCTCGAGCTCACCGATGCCCTGGCGGAGACGATGCTTGCCCTCCGATGTCACGGCCCAGGTGATGGTGTCCTCGACGAGGATGCAGGCGACGTCGGCGAGCGTCAGCCGAATGATCTTTCCGGCACGGTGCGCTGCGAGGTGCCCGACAGCCCCCTTGTCGACCGCCGCCGCGGCCTCGTCGACCGCCGCCACCCTCTCGTCGTCGGCCGCCGGGGGCTCCGGTACCGAGCCGTCGCCGACTTCCGACGCCACCCCGCGCCCTCGCTGCCACTGCCCGCGACGCAAACGCTGCATGGCGCGCGCCAAAGCGGCCTTGTCGACCGGCTTGACGAGATAGTCCGTGCCCTCGAGCTCGAAGGCCTCGACGGCATGATCTTCGTAGGCCGTGGTGAACACCACCATCGGCATGACGTCGGCGGGGAGCTTGTCGCGCAGCGCACGTAGCGCCTGCAGGCCGTCGCTCCCCGGCATCCGCACGTCCATGAACATGGCGTCGGGATGCACTTCGAGCGCCGCGGCGACGGCCTCGTCGCCGGTCGTCGCCTCTCCCACGACGTCAACGTCTTCGTGGACCTTCAGCAGGCGGCGCAAGCGACTGCGGGCCAGAGGTTCGTCGTCGACCACCAGAACACGCAAGCTCATGTCGGCACCTCGATCTCGACGCGCGATCCGCCGTCGGACGATTCCTTGAAGCTCATGCGAGCAGCGCCACGATAACTGAGCGCCAACCGCTTCTGTACGTTCCCCAATCCGCCGCCGGCCCCTCCCGTGCCGGTGTCGACGGCGCGATCCACACCTGCGAGGGCGGCCACGGCCGCGAATCCATCGAGCTGCTCTCGGACCTCATCGGGCAGCCCCGGACCGTCATCCTCGACGATGACCCTCAGGCCACCGTCTTCCGACTTCACCCGGATACGAACCCGGCCGCCTTCCGGGCGGACGGCAACGGCGTGCTGCACGGCATTCTCGACGATGGGCTGGAGGATCAATCCCGGCACGTGAATCTGGCCGACGCCGGCGTCGATTGATTGTTCCACCGTCAACCGGTCGCCGAGCCGGGCGCGCTCGATGCGCAGGTAGCGCTCGACCGCCTCGAGCTCCTGGGCGAGCGGCACCGTTGCCACCGCGGACGACCGCAAGCTGTAGCGCAACAGGAAGGAGAGATCCTCGATGAGCTCTTCGGCGCGGTCCGGATCGTCGTGGGTAAGCTCGGCCAGGGCGTTGAGCGCGTTGAAGAGGAAGTGCGGATTGATCTGCGCCTGCAGCGCCTTGAGCTGTGCCCGAAGGGCCGTCTCGCGCAGCACCGACTCGCGGATACGTGACTCCTCGACCTCGCGACTCATGCGCGCGTGGGTGTAGACACCCGTGGCCACGGCCAGGCCCAGCAACATACCGGCCACGGCCAATGCGAGCGCTTCCGGCCACACGCTCAGCCAGTACGTTCCCGACAGGAAGCGCGGAGAGGCAAGCGTCGCCCAGACGGCGAAGATGGTGCCGATGAGGACAACGGCAAGGTTCAACGGCCGGCGCAAGAAGTTCGGAAACGAGGCGTAGTTCGGCGCCACGGCGCGTCGCAGGAACACCCCGGCGACGATTCCGCATCCCAGAGCCCAGTCCGGCATCCACTCGCCGTGCAGGTAGCGCAGCAGGAAGAGCGCTACGACCGCGCTCCCGAGCGCGAATGGTGCCTCTCGCAGCAGAGCGCGCACGCTCATCGGAAACACAGCGTCACGAGAGTCAGATCATCATGCTGCGGCGCCCCGCGCGTGTGGGCCTCGACCGCCTCACGTACGGCCTCGATGATCTTCGCCGCTTTTCTGCCCTGCTGGGCTCCGACCACCTCGAGCAGGCGCTCCTCGCCGAACTCCTCGTCGTCCGGGCTCATCGCCTCGGTGACCCCGTCCGTGTAGCACACGACCGTGTCGCCGGGGGCGAGACGGATCTTCTGTAACTCGTACGTGGCCTCGGCGAACAGACCCAGCGGCATACCGCCACCCATCAACCGATGTCGCTCTTCACCCCGCAGCAGGTACGGAGGATTGTGGCCGGCGTTGACGTAGGCCAGGTGCGCGTCCTCGGTCAGCCGGCCGACGAAGAAGGTGGCGTAGCGCTCCGGCGAGGTTCTTTCGACGAGGAAGCTGTTGACCCGGGCACAAACACGCGCCAGGTTCTGATCGTTGCTCGAGACGCCCATGAACGACGACTGGAGCGTCGACATGAGAAGGGCCGCCGGCACCCCCTTGCCCGACACGTCGCCGATGGCGAACTCCAGATCGCCGGTCTCCGCGTCGTCGAAGACCTCGTAGTAGTCGCCGCCCACATCGCGCGAGGGGACGTTGAAGGCGGACGAATCCACCCACGGCAAGCGCGGAAATTCGGCGCTCAGCAGGCTCTCCTGGATGCCCCGAGCCAGGCGCATATCCTCTTCGAGGCGCTCGCGCTGCTCGACCTCGCGCTCGAGCCGCTTGTGAGAGTAGATGACACCGGCGGCTCCCAGCCCGAGCGAAACCGCCACCACGATCAGCGTCAACGCCTGACGCCAGCGGGCGACGAAGTAGTAGAACCCGTAGCCCGGCACCATCAGCGTCGCCCAGGCCGCGAGGATCGTGACCACGAGCACCACCGCGATGCCCAGAGGGCGCCGGAGAAAATCGGGAAACGATTGGTAGGTCGGCTCGACCGCCCGTCGAACGACGGCGCCCGCCAAGAACCCGGAGCCCAGCGCCCACCCCGGCTGCCATTCGCCGTGGAGGTAGTGCAGCAACGGCAGAGCAACGGCGGCGGAAACAACAGCGTAGCCGAGATCCGCTGCGAGGCGACGGGAGAGACCGCCGAGATCGAGATCCTTTCCCTTGTTTGTGGACGTCGTCGTCTCTCCTACGACCCTGCCGCGGAGACGTCTTGGCGAAGTCGTCTCAAACGCGGGTCAGGTAGTCGCCGCTCGAGGTCTCGACGCGCACGGTGTCGCCGATATCGACGAACTGCGGAACGTTCACGACAAGTCCGGTCGAGAGCGTCGCGGGCTTGGAGCTGGCGCTGGCTGTGGCTCCCTTGAGCCCCGGCTCAGTGTCCGTCACCTCGAGGTCGACGGTGGTCGGCAGCTCGATGCCCACGGGCTCGCCGCCGTAGAAATCGACTTTCAGAGGGAGATTCGGAATCAGGTACGGCAGGGCTTCCTCGATGGCGCCGGCTTGCAGGTGGGTCTGCTCGTAGGTCTCGGAGTCCATGAATACGTAGGCATCCCCCTCCTGGTAGAGGTATTCCATCTCCTTGGAGTCCAGTTGCACGCGCTCGACGGCCTCCTGCGAGCGAAACCGACGATCGATCATGGCTCCCGTACGCAAGTTACGCAGCCGCGTCTGCATGACCGCCTGTCCTTTGCCCGGCGTCACGTGCTGGAAATCGTGGACGCGCAGCAACTGGCCGTCCATCTCGATGATCATTCCCTTACGAAGCTGAACCGCCTGGATCGCCACTGCTTTCCTCCACGAAGAACAAGAAGCACGCCTGCCCGGTGCCCCGAGCCGCGAGCCGCGAAACGGAAATCGGACCGGAGTATCACGGCAAGGGGCTCGCGAACGGGTTGTCAGTTTAGCAGGGAGTTACCGCTGCGGGCCGATCGACGCTACCGGCGCCGAGAACACGGAAGCTTCGCCGGTCAACGACCCGTCGCCACTGCCTCTTTGGCAAAACGGACCAGCGGCTCGATGTAATCGCGGCCGCTGACGTGGAGAATGTCGTTGTGCCCCGCGCCCGACAGTTCGAGGAACTGCTTCGGTTCGGCGGCTGCGTCAAAAACCTCGCGGCCGAAATCCAGCGGGACGACGCCGTCTCGATCGCCGTGGATCACCAGCAGCGGCATGGCGCGTTCCCCTACCCAATCGGTGACCGGAAACCCCGAGCGCGCGAACCAGTCGACGGGCACGCCCGCGAACATGCGGCGGGCCATGCGACGAGCCGACGGAATCGGCGAAACGAGCACGGTCGCCGCGTGCGGAACCATGGTCGACAACCTCGCCGTCGGAGCGCTTCCGAGCGAACGACCCAGCAGCACGATGCGACTCGCCGGTATGCCCATCTCGCCGACAAGGTGGGCATAGGCGGCCTCCGCGTCGGCGTAGATACCTTGCTCGTCCGGAGTGCCCTCGCTCTTGCCGTAGCCGCGATAGTCAAAGAGGAACACCGACAGCCCTTCACCCGCCAGCACCTGAGCATGGGGCGCGCGCCCGGTGAGGTTGCCCGCATTACCGTGCGCCCACAGCACGACGGGGGCACCGGGTACGGGGGCACCCGGCGCGGCGGCGCCCGCTGCCTGCGGGCGCTCCGCTTCGAACCACCAGCCATGGAGAAGCACGCCGTCGGCGGAGCGAAAGGTCACCTCGCGCACATGAGGGCCAAAAAGCGTCGGGTCCCAGACTCCGTCAGGATAGCGAGCCGGGAAGAAGATCAAGCTGCTTTCCACCGACCGCACTGCCAGAAACACCAGCAGCACGAGCCCGCCGGCGACCAGCGCGGCGAGCATCAACCTCCGCACGCGGCCTCGAACGGACCGATCACGCTCTCACCTCACAGACTTATCGATACTTCGGGTCGTCGCCGAGGAGCAGGATCATGTCCCGCTGCTTGCGCCCGGTCACTTCGGGCGCCCCTTCGGCCGGTATCAAGATGTCGATCTCCGAACGAACGCCGAAGTCGTCCTCGAGATAGATCCCGGGCTCGACGGAGAAACATGTACGCCGCATGAGCATGCGGTCGTCGTGGCTCTCGAAATCATCGAGGTTGGCTCCGCTGCCGTGGATCTCGTTCGTGATGCTGTGCCCGGTCCGGTGCCGGATGGCATCGCTGTAGCCCGCCGCCTCGAGCACGCCGCGGCAGGCCTGATCGGCCTCGAAGCCGCAAACTTTGTCGCCGGCGGCATAGCGATCCTGAACAAGATCGATCGCGGCATCGCGGGCCCCGACCACCGCCTCGAACACCTCGGCGCGGCGATCTGAGACGTCGCCGTCGAGTTGGGCGGTCCAGGTGATGTCGGCGAAGACGTGTTCTTCCGAACCCGGCCGCTTGGCCCAGACGTCGATGAGCAGCCAATCACCCCGCCGAATGATGCTGCTTCCGTCGGGGCCCGGCGCATAGTGTGGATCCGCTGCATGACCGTTGACAGCGACAATCGGCGGGTCGGGCGTCACCAACCCGATGGCTTCGACCTGCTCGAGCAGGTACTGCTGGAGCTGATACTCGTCGAACTCGTCGCCGGCCAACAAGCGGGCACGGCACTCCTTGAACGTTGCCTCGACCGCGTCGGGCAGCCTCTCGCCGGCGAAACGATGCGAGGCGATTTGCTCATCCGTGAGCACGGCGGTGAACCGTTGAACCAGATCTGCGGCGGAGACCACGTTCAACCCGCGCTCGCGCACGATCTCGACCGTGCCCGCATCAACCATCGCCACGTAGGGAACACGATTCTGCGGCGAGTACTGCATCGCGACGGTGCCTACGCCGTCGACGAGGGCGTCGATGCCGGCGTCGAGCTCCTGCCAGGTGCGATATTGGCGGCGACTACCCGGGAGGTCTTCCAGAGCGTGCGGCTCGATGGCGTGGACCAGCCCGCGCGGGTCGCCCTCGGCGGGAATGAAGTAGTACCAGCGTCGTGTCTGGAAGGTGTCGGTCGGCAACCCGAGCACGCGAGTAGCGAGCGGATCTCGCCCGTGGAACTGGGCAAAAAGCCAGCCGTCGACGCCCGCGTCGCGGATGGCTTCCTGAACTTCATTCAGATCGAATCCTGCCTGTTGATCGCTCATTTCGGCAGGCTAGTCTCTCGGCCTCGCCCGGGCAAGCAGAGGCGGTGCACGGCACTGTTTGACGCGCACCTCCCGTGGCGGCATAGTTGTGGAACAGTGTGGAATTGGCACGACCGCTCCGTTCGCCTGGTTGCGGGCTCGCCGTAATCAGGGCGCTCTCGACATTAGGTGATTTTCCGGAGCGCCTTTTTCCGGCTCGCGCTTGTGAAATTTTTCACAAGCTCTGTAAACACCGATTGGCAAAGGGAAAACGGCCTCACTGATGCCGCCGCTCGCCAGCCCTGATCAAGCCTTTTGGCCGCTCGCCGTCTGGATCGGTGGGGTCGCCATCCTGATGGCGATGGTGATCGCCCTGTCCACATTTCTAGGGCCACGCAGCAACTCGCGCAGGCGCAATCTTCCGTACGAATCAGGCGTGCCGCCGACGCCGCAGGCGTCGCCCCGTTTTCCGGTTCATTTCTATCTGGTGGCACTCGCGTTCCTGGTCTTCGACCTCGAGGTCGCCTTCCTGTTCGCCTGGGCGGTTGCCGCGCGCGACGTCGGCTGGCTCGGCTACTTCGAGATGCTCGTATTCTCCGCCATGTTGTTCGCCGGCCTGGTGTACCTGTGGGCCAAGCGGGCTTTCGATTGGGGAAGTCGACCGTGACCGATCAACGTCCGCTGCGGGACCAGATTCTCGAAGCCGCCGCCCGTGACCGCTCGCCCGACCCCACCGAGGCGGCCACCCGCGGCGCCAGCGGTTCCTTTGCCGCCGCCATGCAGCAGTCGTTCGCCATGACGAAGATCGACGACCTCGTCGCCTGGGGGCGCAAGAACTCGCTGTGGCCGTTCAACTTCGGCCTGTCGTGCTGCTACGTCGAGATGATGACCGCGTTCACGTCGGAGTACGACACCGCCCGTTTCGGCGCCGAGGTGCTGCGCGGCACGCCGCGCGAGGCGGACGTGATCGTCATCGCGGGAACCGTGTTCAAGAAGGTGGCGCCGGTGATCAAGCGACTCTACGACCAAATGCTGGAGCCGCGTTGGGTCATCTCCATGGGGTCGTGCGCGAATTCCGGCGGGATGTACGACATCTACAGCGTCGTTCAGGGCGTTGATTCGTTTCTACCGGTCGACGTCTACGTACCCGGTTGCCCGCCGCGACCGGAGTCCTTCCTGCAGGGTCTGATCATGTTGCAGGAGCGCATCGGTATCGAGAAGCGGCCGCTCTCCTGGGTCATCGACGAGGGCGGCGTTGTTCCGTCCGTCGAGCTCCCCGTCCATCGCGACCTGAAGCGTGAGGAGCGCCGAGCCGACGGTCTGTTGCGACCGCCGAGCGAGGGACGCTGAGGATGACGAACGCCGCGCCCGCCCTCGGCTCGCTCGCCGCTCGCCCCGGCGAAGGTGCTGTCCAGCCGGACCCCACGGCGGACGGAATCGCCACCGCGTGGGTGGGCGCGGATCACGCGCATGAAGCGCTGTCGTGGCTATCGCGGGACTGCCCCCAGCGCTACCGGATGCTCTACGACCTCACCGCCATCGACGAACGCAATCGCGAGGGTGCACGACGCGGGGACTTCACCCTCGTCTATCACCTGCTGTCCTACGACGCCAACGAAGATGTCCGCCTCAAAGTCGCTCTCGACGGCGAATATCCGCACGTCGGCACGGTGTCCGACATCTGGCCGTCCGCCGATTGGTACGAGCGCGAAGTGTTCGACATGTTCGGCATCCGATTCGACGGCCACCCGCGCCTGCACCGCATCCTCATGCCCCCCGATTGGGAGGGGCACCCGTTGCGCAAGGAACACCCCGCGCGCGCCACCGAGATGGGGCCCTACCACCTGCCCGAAGAGGAGCTGTCCGCGCACGAAGAGGCACTGCGCTTCCGACCCGAGGAATGGGGCTGGACGGGCGACGACTGGGCGACGACGCAAGCACAGGACCCCAGCAACGCGCGTGAGGTAGCCGGCGACGGCGGCGATTTTCTCTTTCTCAACCTCGGGCCCAACCACCCGGGAACGCACGGCATCCTGCGGCTGGTGCTCAAGCTCGACGGAGAGCGCATCGTCGACGTCGTGCCCGACATCGGCTTCCATCACCGCGGCGCCGAAAAAATGGGCGAGCGCCAGACTTTCCATACCTACATCCCGTACACCGACCGCATCGACTACCTCGCGGGCGTCAACAACAACCTCGCCTACCTGCTCGCCGTCGAGAAGCTCACCGGCACCGAGGTGCCCCAGCGGGCACAGGTCATCCGGGTGATGCTGTGCGAGCTGTTCCGCATCGCTTCGCACCTGGTCTGGATCGGGACCTTCGCCCACGACGTCGGCGCCATCACGCCGGTTTTCTTCACCTTCACCGACCGCGAGAAGATCTTCGATGTCGTCGAGGCCATCACCGGCGGCCGCATGCACCCCGCTTGGTTCCGCATCGGCGGGGTCGCCATGGACCTGCCGAACGGCTGGCGAGAGCTCCTCGACGATTTTCGCGACGGGTTCGAGAAACGCCTGAAGGAGTACGAGGACCTCATCGTCGGCAATCCGATCTTCCGGGCGCGTACCCGGGGGGTCGGCGAGATGACCGCCGACGAGGCCATCGAGTGGGGCATCACCGGGGCCAACCTCCGCGCCTGCGGAGTGGACTGGGATTTCCGCAAGAAGCGCCCCTATTCGAGCTACGACGAGTTCGATTTCGAGGTGCCGACGGCGGACGGCGGCGATTGCTTCTCCCGCGCCCTGGTGCGCTTCGAGGAGATCCGCCAGAGCCTCCGCATCATCGATCAAGCGGCGAACAACATGCCCGAAGGCAGGTACATCGCCGACGACCACACCGCGGTGCCCCCGAACAAGCCCGAGACGATGCAGAACATCGAGACGCTGATCCACCATTTCATCGGCGTGTCGTGGGGCTTCGCTGTTCCCGCCGGAGAAGCGCACGCGGGCATCGAAGCGCCCAAAGGCAACCTCGGTTACTACCTGGTCTCGGACGGCAGCCCGACGCCCTACCGCGTGCGGATTCGAACGCCGTCGTTCGCCCACATGCAGATGCTGCCGCTGCTCGCTCGCGACCGGCTGATTGCCGACCTGCTGGCCATCCTCGGCAGCCTCGACTACGTCCTCGCGGATATCGACCGATGAGCTTCAGTGCCGCCGACATCACCGAGCTGGACAGGATTCGGGCGCACTATCCCGACGCCCGCGCCGCTTCGATCAGCGTCATGAAGTGGGTGCAACGGCGCGACGGATACATATCGGACGAGGCGCTGCAGGACGCGGCCGCGTATCTGGGGCTGCCGGCGACCGATCTCGAAGGGCTGGCAACCTTCTACAACCTGCTGTTCCGCCGGCCGGTCGGCCGCAACGTGATCAAGATCTGCGACAGCGTGTCGTGCTGGATATGCGGCTTCGAGGACGTTCGCGACCGGCTGCGGGAGCGGCTGGGCATCGACTTCGGGCAGACCACCGACGACGGCGAGTTCACCCTGCTGCCGGTGGTGTGCCTGGGCAACTGCGACAAGGCGCCGACCCTCATGGTCAACGACGACCTGCACGATCAGGTGCGGCCGGAGTCGGTCGACGAGATCCTCACCACCGCCCGCGGCGACGGAGGTGACCTTGGCTGAGATCATTCCCGTCCTGACGCGTCACATCGTCGAGGGCGGCCCACCACTTGACCTCGCGGGCTACCGCGCCGTCGGCGGCTACGAATCCCTGCGCAAGGCGGTCCTGGAAATGACCCCCGAACAGGTGCGCGAGGTGGTGAAGCAGTCGAACCTGCGCGGGCGCGGAGGGGCGGGCTTTCCCACGGGGGTGAAGTGGGGCTTCGTTCCCCAGGGCGAGGGCTCGCCGAGCCCCAAGTACATCATCGCCAACGGCGACGAGATGGAACCGGGCACGTTCAAGGACAGGATGCTCGTGCACGGGCATCCGCATCAGCTCGTCGAAGCGATGATCATCACCGGATGGGCGCTGCAGGCCGATGCCGGCTATATCTTTCTGCGCCCCGAGTACGAGGGCGCAGCGCACTTGCTGGCCGCGGCCATCGAGGAGGCCGCCGCGGCCGGGTTTGTCGGCGAGAACATCCTCGGAAGCGGCTGGTCGTACGAACTGCATCCACACACCAGCGCCGGTCGCTACATCTGCGGCGAAGAAACGGCGCTGATGAACGCCCTCGAAGGTCGGCGACCCAACCCGCGATCGCGTCCACCCTATCCCGCAATCGCCGGGCTCTGGGGCAAGCCCACCATCGTTCAGAACATCGAGACGCTGAGCTGCCTGCCGCACATCGTCGCCAACGGCGCCGAGTGGTTCCGCAAGCTCGGCCTCACCGAAGACGCGGGAACCAAGCTGTATTGCGTCTCCGGAATGGTCGAGCGCCCCGGCAACTACGAGCTGCCCATCGGTGTGACCCTTCGCGAGCTCATCTATGAGCATTGCGGCGGGATACGCGGCGGCAAGGAGTTCAAGGCGGCGATTCCCGGCGGTGCCTCGACGATGTTCATGACCGCCGACGAGCTCGATACGCCACTGGACTTCACCCACCTCGAGGGCGCCAACAACCGCCTCGGCACGGCCGGCGTCATCGTTGCCGACGAGGACACCTGCATCGTCGGCATGGTGCTCAATCTGATGCACTTCTTCGCGCAGGAGTCGTGCGGATGGTGCACCCCTTGCCGTGAAGGCCTGCCGTGGATCGAGGACGTGCTGCGCGATCTCGTCGAGGGGCGCGGCGAGGTCGGAGATCCGCAGCTTCTCGGCCAGGAGATGCGCATGATCGGGCCGAACGCCTTCTGCGCCCTCGCGCTCGGCGCCGAGGGCCCCATATTGTCGGCGCTGGAGAAGTTCCCGGAGGAGTTCGAGGCCTTCGTTCGGGGCTCGAAGGACCGCGACGGCTCCACCTCCACATCGGCACCGGTGGAGGCTTCCGATGCCGACGAGGCGAGGAGCTGACATGCCCACGATCTTCATCGACGGCAAGGAGTACGAGGTCGGCGAAGGTCGCAACGTGCTGCAGGCCGCCCTCGACAACAAGCTCGACCTGCCCTACTTCTGCTGGCACCCGGCGATGGGCTCCGTCGGCGCCTGCAGGCTGTGCGCGGTCAGGCACTATCGGGACGAAACCGACGAGCAGGGCCGCCTGGTGATGGGCTGCATGACTCCGGCCGGCGACGGCACTCGGGTCTCGATCGCCGATCCGGAGGCGGCCCAGTTCCGCCGCTCGGTGATCGAGTGGTTGATGATCAACCATCCGCACGATTGTCCGGTGTGCGACGAGGGCGGCGAATGCCACCTGCAGGACATGACGGTGATGACCGGGCACGCCGGCCGCCGCTACCGCGGCCGCAAGCGGACGCACCGGAACCAGTACCTCGGGCCGTTGATCCACCACGAGATGAACCGTTGCATCCAGTGCTATCGATGCGTGCGCTTCTACCGCGAGCACAGCGGCGGCGATGACCTGGGCGTCTTCGCGTCGCGCAGCCGCGTCTACTTCGGCCGCGTCGAAGAAGGGGTCCTGGAGTCGCCCTTTTCCGGCAATCTCGTCGAGGTTTGCCCCACCGGCGTGTTCACGGACAAGACGCTGCGAAGCCACTACGCGCGGAAATGGGACCTCCAGCAGGCGCCTTCCGTGTGCACGCATTGCAGCCTCGGGTGCAACAACTTGATGGGGGCTCGGTACGGCAGCGCTCGCCGCGTTACGAGCCGCTACAACGGCCAGGTCAACGGTTATTGGCTGTGCGATCGTGGTCGTTTCGGCTACGAGCACCTCAACGCCGACGACCGCCTACGCTCGGCGCAGTCGCCGCGCGGCGCCGTGGGCGACGACATGAACGCCACACCCGAGCGCATATGGGGCAGCGCGTCGGAGGCCGTGATCCGGGCCGCGGGCAGAGGATCACTCGCCGCCGTCGGCTCGCCGCGGGGGAGTCTCGAAACGAACTTCGCGCTGCGCTCGTTGGCCGGCGCGGAGCGTTTCTGTGCCGGCATGGCCGAAGAGGAGCACCGGCTGGTGAGCCGCTACGCTCAGGCCGCGCGCCGAGGCGACTTCCACGTGCCCGCGCTCGGCGATATCGAACGAGCGGACGTCGTGATCGTCGCGGGCTCGGCTCCGACTCACGAGGCTCCGCTGCTGGACCTGGCGCTCTACCGAGCGCACGAGGGCTCGGGTGCCGCCATCCATTTCGTCGGCCTGAGCGCGGCACGCATCGAGAGCTTTGCGCGCTCCGTCGCTTTCGGTGATGCCGACCAATCCGCGGAGCGTCTGGAGGCAGTGGCGGCCGCCCTTCGCAGCGCCGACGACGGCAACCCGCTGGCGGCCGACCTTCGCGCTTCCCGGACGCCGCTGCTGGTCACCGGCACGCAGCATCGGAGCACGCGATTGCTCGACGCCGTGCTCGATCTCGCCGATGCCTTGAGCGCCGGTCGCGACGCGACGACGTGGGTCGCGCTGGCGGCGCCGGAGGCGAACAGCATGGGCGCAAACCTCCTCGACGAGCACCGGGGCATGAGCGTTGCCGCTCTCCTGGAAGCGATCGAGGGGGACCGGATCGATACGCTGATCGTCGCCGAAAACGATCTGTTCATGCGCTTCGACGACACCCATCGCCTCGGCGAGGCGCTCGAGCGCCTCGAGGCGCTCGTGGTCCTCGACCACATGGTGACACCGACCGTGGCGTCGGCGAGCCACGCGCTGCCGGTCGCGGCCGTGGCCGAATCCAACGGCACCCTGGTCAACAACGAGGGCCGCATGCAGCGCTTCTACCAGGTTCTGCGCCCGGCCGCCGACATCGTCCCGAGCTGGAGTATCGTGCGCGATCTCACGCCCGAGCCAGGGTGCGACTGGCAACACGTCGACGAGGTAACGGCGGCGATCGAAGCAGCCGCCCCCGTGTTCGCCGGCGCCGGCGCCGCGGCCCCTCCTGCCGGGTTTCGGCACGAGCATCAGAGCATCCCGCGCATGTCGCGACGGTACTCGGGCCGCAACGCCACCCTCGAAGCCGACGGGATCGACGCTCGCGTCACGGGCCCCGACCCGAGCACCGGCGAGCTGCCGATGGTACGCCGCGAGTCCGCGGACCCCGAGACCCCGTTCGCGTTTTCCATGGAAGGCTTTGCCGGACATGCGCCGCCGGCACTCATGTCGCGCGTGTGGTCGCCAGGATGGAACTCGAACGAAGCCATCAATCAGTTCCAGATCGAGGTCGGCGGCCCCCTTCACGGCGGAGATCCCGGCGTAAGGATCTTCGGTAGCGAGCCCTCCGCGCCGCCTGCGGGACCCCGTTCGGCCCGCGAGAGCGTACAGCGCGACGGCAACGCTCCCGACACCGGGGACGTTCTGGTGTGTGCCGCCGCGGAGATCTTCGGTAGCGAAGAAACCGCCCGCCGCGCGCCGGCGCTCGCCGAGCTCGCTCCCGAGGTATACATCGCGATGCACCCCGAGCGTGCCACGGCTCTCGGCCTCGAGCACGGCGACCAACGACGGATACGTCTCGACGGCGCCGGCCTGAGCGTGCGACTCGCACCCACCGTCGTTCTCGAATCGACGTTGCCGAGCCACGTCGTCGTTATTCCCGGCGGGTACCCGGAAACACGCTGGTGGCAGGCGCCGGTGTGGATGACGCTCGAAGCCGGCGAGGTCGCATCATGAGCTCGGTCGCCGACATCCTGCTGCGCATGGCCGTGACGCTGGCGGCACTGATGGTGTTCGGGCCATTGTTGGTTTG
>CAYSHI010000451.1:0-18191 GCA_964430745.1 uncultured Acidobacteriota bacterium
TGAAGCCCGGATGCTTGAGAAGCACGCGGACCCCGTAGCGGAGGTCCTCGAGGAGGTTTTCCATGAGCTGCCTGCCTTGACGGTCGATGAAGGCCCCTGCCTACATGCTGAGATACGTCCCGCAGCCGGCAAAGGTTCTACGGTTAATGTTGCTTCTGGGATCGTTGGTCGGTGCCCAGAAAAATGGGCGAGACGAGCAGACCAGATCGGCCCAATGGCCGATAGAACCGTTCATCTAGCGTGCCTTGTATCCGCCGTCGACTGTGATGCTGCTCCCCTGCATGTAGCTGGAGGCATCGGATAGTAGGAAGAGCACAGCGGCCGCGATTTCACGGGGCTCAGCGAGACGCTTTTCAGGAATGGTGGCGGCGATTTCCTCGAGTTTCCCATCGATATCCTGTTGCGACATTGCAAACCCGCGCTCCGACGCAAGCATCGGCGTGTTGGTCTCACCTGGGCAAACTTCGTTGACCCTTACGCCACTGCCGGCCAGATCAAGCGCTGCGCTGCGAGTGATCTGGCTCACAGCGCCTTTGGAGGCGCAATAGGCCAGCACTCCGGCGGCGCCCACGTCATTCCAGATCGAGCTGATATTGACGATGGACCCGAAGCCCTGCACTTTCATGACCCGGGCGGCCGCACGGCAGACATAGAAACAGCCCTTTACGTTGACGTCGATCACGAAATCAAACTCTTCGTTGCTGCAATCCAGAATCCCGGTGCGTTTGAGTACGCCGGCGAAATTGACGATGCCATCGAGCCGGCCCTGCTCGTCAACGACGTTCGAGACAAGGAGGTCACATTCCGCGGATATGCTGATGTCCACCACACGTGGCAACGCCCCGCATGACAAGCAGCTTTGCTCCAACGTGTCTTGCTGTCGGTCGGCGGCGTACACCATCGCCCCTTCAGCACGCAGCATTTCAGTCGCCGCACGGCCCATACCGGAGGCGGCTCCCGTAACGATGAAGACTTTGTCTCTCATTTTCAGCATTCTCCAAATGGTCACTGTCATGAGCTTTGTCACAATCAATGATGGAGAGGGCCAGTTGACCTGACCCCGCGGATAGAACCACGTTCTATCCCCATCGGCGCTTACGTCGCCGGCGGCGCGAGCCTCATTGAGATGATCTACCGCAGCCTCGACGACGGATCGTAAACGGCGCCGGCCGGCCCGCAGCCTTCCATCAAGTCGCCCAGCGTGTCGGGCATGAACCGCGCGATGATCTCGTAGAGTTGCGGATCGCGGGCCCGGAGCTCGGCCCTCGTCCCCGAAGACGGCCCGCTGTCGCCGATTTCCACATCGACCCACGGGCCCGGCAGCGACTCGTTCAAATCGAACCAGGCGTTCACGTTGTGGGTGAGATACTCGTCGTCGCCGAAGGCATCGAACGGGGTGATGCCCGTGAGCGGCTCGTCGCGCGGCTTAGCGAACTCGCCGCGTCCGACCGCCGCCACGTAGGCCGCCCAGATTTCGTCCTCGATTGTCGGCTCGGTGGTCGGCCAGCCCAGGTTCTGCATGACGTGGACAAACTCGTGCAGCAGGAAGTTGGCCCGATACTCGGCGTTTCCCGTGTAGCAAACACCCCGAACGGAGACCAGGCTGGTCGGGTCGCCGAGCATCTGGCCGAGCCCCCACTGACCATCGCTGATGGGGCCGAACTCCGGCAAGTCCGACGCGGTTTCCGACACGCCTAAGATCGATATCCGCGGGTTGTTCGGCAGCATGGCCTGGAGAATGTCGGGCCGCGCCGCAGTCAGGTGCAGGATTGTCCGGTACGCGGCCAGCAAGGCCGCATCGGGCACGGCGTCGGAGCTCACGATCAGCACGCCGCCGGCATTGATGTATTTCGCGTAGAACGGATGCACACCGTCCGGCGGGGCAACAACGCGGGCGCCGGTCTCAATGCGCGGAAACGGCTCCCGCACCCGATCCTGCGCTGCGGCCGCCGCCGAGAGGGGCAGCAGCAGGGATATCGCGCAGCCCGCCACCCATAACCGGGTCATTGCGCCGTAAGCTCCCGGATCTCATCGTCGAGCCCGGTCATTTCCCAGCGAATCAACGACCACGGAATCGACCCCGTGTTCAGCACGTCGTCGATGAAGTCGCGCAGCACGAATTCATCACCGAGCTGGTTGGCTCGATCGCGAAACAGCTTCATGAACTGCACCTTGCCGACGATCATCAGCATGTGGTGGCCGACGCCGCGCAGCGTCGTGTCGAGCTCGAACCACAGATGATGGCTGCCGTCGAGCAACTCGCCGTGCGGCGCGTTCTCGACGCAAAAGCGGTAGGCGTCGTCGTAGCTCCAGTCGCCGCTGTGCATATAGATGTCCGAGAGGGCGCGAACCGTGCGAAAAGCCGACTGCTCGTAGGCAATCTCGCGGCCGTGCGGGTTGCGGCCGTCGAGATAGCCGGCATGCATGAGCAGCTCTTCGAGCGCGAACGCGAACCCTTCGCCACGCGCCGTGCCGATCTTGTAAGGGCGCCGACCCCCGCGGATCTCACGCCGGTCGTTGCGCGAGCGCAGGCCGTCGAAGTGGTGGCCCACCATCTCGTGGGTCTCCTCCATCACCGGCTCGCGGTGGGAGAAGTTGAAGAAGTAGTCGTGGGTCTCGGGCCAGGTGTTGTCGAAGCCGTGCCACGAGCCGAAGTAATCGTCCGGCGTCAGGTAGTCGTTCACCGTGAAGATTTCCTGCTCCACCAGGAAATCCATCAGATGATCGATCGCCTCCGCGACGCTGGCCTTGTACTCCTCCTGTGACTGCACCGGATCGATGGGCGGGACATTGCGGTTGCGGTTTTCCTCGAGCCGCTGAAACGTCCGCACGCGATTGTCCTCGAGCTCCACGATCATGCGGATCTCTTCCCAGGAGTACGGAAAGAGATAGACATTCTTCATCAGCCAGCTGTAGTTTTCCTTGCCGACCCCGGCGCGCGCCGTCATGCGAGGTTTGTTGGCCTCGATCCAGGCGATGTATTCGTCGATGGCAGCGAGTGCATCTCCGACATCGGCATCGAGCTCAGGGTGGTGGGCGGCAATCTCGGCGGCTACCTGTTCGTAGCCGGCGCGAGTGTCGCCGAGCGACAGCACGGCGAGGGTGCCGAGGTCGGCGGCGATCCGGGAGAAGTCGTTGAGGTTGGCCTGCGCCTGCTGCACGACGCCGCGCACGGCGCCCAAGCGCTCGCGCACAACTTCGACGCGTGCGGCCTCGAGCGGAAAGTCGAGCCCTCGGCCGAGCCGCGGCATGACGTCGTTGTAAAACCCCGGATCGAGCGACCAGGGAATCAGCACGCGGTGCTGGAACTCCATGCCGTTCATCTCGGCACGCACCAGGTGGTAGTCGACCTGCTCGGAGATCTGCCACGCGCTGCTGTCGATGGCGGCAAGACGGCGCTGAAATCCGCGCAGCTCGGCGAACTGCTCGGCCATGGTAGCTGCAGAATAATCGACAACACCCTCTTCCACCCGCGGGTTTTGAAAGTCGCGGAATTCGCGAAACAGCACGAGCAAATCGTCGTAGCTCACCTGGGTGGCGATGCCGGGCGTGACAACGGCGCCGCTGGCGGCGCGCGGCGCGGTGGCGCCGATGACAACGAGCCCGAGTATGGCGACAACGGCCAAGCTGGTGCAGATGCGGCGGTTCATTCGCGTATCTCCTTGCTCAGCGGAAGGAAACAGGTCGCCCGAAAACCGTGGACTCGAGAACGTCAGTGAATCAGGAGAATTCGGTCGTTGGGGGGATAAAGATACTCGACACCCCGGTTGGTCACGACGTGGTTGCCTTCGATGTTAATCGAAACGGGATAGCCGGGACGTTCGGGAAGATTCGTGTGGACCATGTATTCGAAAGAGAAGGTGTGGTTTTCCTGAATGACCAGATGATCCCGGTCCGATCGGAACGGCGCTACCGAGGGACCAACGGTCACCAGGCTGCCGCTGTTGTTGCCCTGGCTGTGAAGATCGATGGAGAACCCCGACTGGTCTTTGTTGATCAGCGCCTCCTGCAGGAGCATGTAGTCGTCTGCGCCGATGTCGGTAAAGGGTGTGTAGATGTAGCCGGCTCCCTCGAGGGCTTCGACGATGGCGGCCAACGTCTGGCCGGCCGTTCTACCGATCCTGATCTGGCCGCGGATGATCTCGCGGGCGCCGACGGCGCGATCGAACGCGTGCTGAATGCTCGCCGGCGCAGCGGTCTCGCCCTCGCGAAGAATGTACGCATTACGTTTGTAATCGGTCGAGAAGTAGTCGAGATACCTGACGCCGGTATCGAAGCTGAGGAAATCACCGCGCTGGATGACGTAGTCGCCGCCACCGAACCGCCCGGGCGTCGACGCGGCCGCTGAATACAGCACGCCGGGGGAACCGGCGTCCGAGTCCGGGTGTCGCAACAAACCTCGCCGGTGAAACTGCTCCGTCACCCACTCACCCACCTCGCCCAAAGTGGTTACGTCAGGCGTGATGACCTCGTTGGAGAGCGCCCGCTCGAGGATCTGGCGGTGTATCTCCAGCGCGTTGGCGAACGCGACGATCTCCCGTTGGGTCCGGCGCACCCGGAAGTCCGTGATGACGTTTTCCGCCGAGACGATTCTCGACGAGTACACCGGGCCCAGGATTCTCTCGAGCTTGACGTACTGCGTGTGAGATATGCCGTCGGCGATCGCCAGCCAATCGGATGTGTTGACGGCGATCGTTTCCGGGTCGCGCTCGGCGATGAAGTCGCGCAGTTCGTCGTAGAGCGAGAAGTCTTGCGCGCCGTAGTCATAGCCGGCGATGGCCATCCGGATTTCTCGTGACCCGAAGATGTCGAAGAAATCCGGATCCCCACCGCCGCCGAACAGGGCCCGCTCGATGCGGTCGCCTCCCCGATCGGTGAAGACCAGGTAGCCCCAGGCATTGCCGAACTGCTGGGCCATCGGATCGGGATCACCCTCGCGGACGACGTGAATCCACATGTCGACGTGATTGTCGCGCATGGCGCCGGGAAGGATGAGGTCGAGCTTCTCCTTACGCATCAGGTGGAGAATTTCACCGCTCGCTTTCGCCGTCAGCACGTCGGACTGCAGGGGCGCCAGCGCCATGGCAGCCGTGAGGGCAGGCCCCGAGACCAGGCTGAGGGCCAATACGCAGATTCCACTCGTGAGTCGCATGTTCAACTCCTCGGTTACATAGGCAGGTATGTCGATAGATCCGCACGGATTCTAGGCGATCTTCCGGTCGAGCTCCGGACCCTTCTCATTGTCTCCGTACCGCAACAGAGGATAGATTCCCGGCGACAAGAAGCGATCCCCGAAAAGCGGTTCACAAATGGAGAGCGTAGTGAAACTTCGTCGCCTGATCCCTGTCCTGTTCCTCTTGCTGTCCAGCGCGGCCCTCGCCGCTGCTCAGCAGGACGTGTACACCGCCGACCCCCGTGCGGTCCTTCGTTTGATCAGGGCCGACAAGCTGGATCTGGTTTTGCCGGGAGCCATGCGCGACAACAACGTCGACATGTGGATTCAGGTGGCGCGCGCCGGGGATCCGGATCCCATGGAGTACGAATTCGGGGCGTACAACGGCTATTTGATCTTCACCGACCTGGGACACCGTATCGAGCGGGCGGTATTCGGTGGCATCTTCGGCGGCGCCGCTGTTCCCGACATCGACGTGCGCGGCTCGCTCGCGGTGGCGCGGGCGATGGAGGGATACGAGCACGGCGGCGTCGATTTCTCGGTCTATGACGAGATCCGCGAATTCGTCGAGCAACGTGATCCACAGACGATCGCAGTGAATTTCTCCGATTGGCTCGCCGTCGCCGACGGCATCTCGTACACCCAGTATCGAAAGTTGGAGCAGATTCTGGGACCGGTGTACTCGGCCCGCATCGTATCGGCGGAAAACGTCATCACGGCGTACCGATCGCGCCGCACGCTCCGCGAAGTGGCGGTGCAAACCAACACGCTCGAGATCGCCCGCCAGAACTCACTGGCGGCCGTCGCCCGCATCGTCCCGGGTGAAACGACGATCGGTGAGTGTGGCTGCGGGGCGCGGATCTACTACTCCGCGGTGTCCGATCCGATCCGTCCACCGGGCGCCCGCGCCTGGATCAACCACCCCGAATACGTGTTCCAGCGCGGTGATTTCTTCGCCTTCGGCGGCGGCGCCGAGTGGATGGACTTCGACTTCGCCTCTTTCGGCGTCGATACAAAGCATCATGCCTACATCCTCCGAGATGGAGAAATCGACGTTCCCGGGAGTCTCCAGTACGCCTGGGACCAAGGGAAGCGAGCCCAGGGGATCCTGCGAGAAAACGTCAGGGTCGGCATGACTGCCGGCGAATCGTTGCAGGCGATGATCGACGGCATGGAAGCGGCCGGCTACATCTACACCCCGTTCACCGATGTCGACGAAGACGACTACCAGATGATCCTCGACTACCTGGTCGATACCGACAAATCGGGGTTCTACGTCGATCTTCACGCCATGGGCAACAACGGCGGCGGCCTGGTGACGGTCGGCCCCTCGATGGCGCCGTTTCGCCGCGATCGGGATCACATCGTGATCCAAGAAAATCATATTCTGGCGTTCGAGTACGCGGTCCATACCCACCTTCCGGAGCGCCCCGGCTTCCCGATCACCATCAACTTCTCCAATCCGCAGGTCGTAACCAGCTTGGGTGTCGAGTGGATTCAACCGCCGAACGACGGGATTGTGCTGATCTATTGAAACGTCATCGTCCGCCGCGTCCGCCACGGGAGGTACATCATGCGCGAAGGTAACCAGTAGATGCAGCGCGCCCACATATCCATGAACCTGCTCGCAAAGCTCGCCGCCGGCTGTTTCGTTCTTCTCGCCCTGCCGTTGACGGCGCAAAACCCCGAGACGGTGAATCCCGGCACCGTGCTGCCCGACGAATCGGTGGAGTTGGAAAACCGCATCCGCCACAGCAAGTTCGATCAGGTCCTGCCGCGCATCATGCGAGACAACGGCGTCGACATGTGGATTCATGTCGTGCGCCCATGGACGCCCGATCCGTTGACCTTCGAGCTCGACAGTGAAATGGGGATCTTCATCTTCACCGACCGCGGTGGCGACCGGATCGAGCGGGCGGTGTTCGCCGGGGCCGTCGCCGACACCGACGCCTACGACATCATCGACCGGCCGTACGCCGAGCTACCCACGTTCGTTGACGGGGTCATCGCCGAGCAGCCCGGCGGCGATGAAACCGACTATCTGGAGTTTCGTTTCGACGGGGTCGGCGCATTCGTGGCCGACCGCGACCCGCGTCGCATCGCCGTGAACTATTCGGAAGCCTTGGGGCTGTCGGCCGCTTCGGAGCGCGACCCGCTGACCGACGGACTCTCCCATACCGACTACAACCTCCTGATGGCCGAGCTGGGCGCAACCTACACGGAACGCGCCGTGTCGGCCGAGTACCTGATCCTCGACTACCTTGCGGGGCGAGTCGCCGAGGAGATCGAGCTCTATCACCAGTTCGGGCTGATCGCCGCCGACAACCTCGACCGGGAATTCGGCAAGGTGGTGCCCAGTGTGACCGAGCTCAGCGACCTGCAGGGAAACGTTTTCCGGCGCGATCCCGACGGCGTCGAATTCCACGCGCAAGATCCGCAGCCGTATGTCCTGCAGCCGGGTGACGTCTTTACCATTCTTCACGGCGCCGGCAACCGGATCTTCTCGTCGGACCTCGGGGGCAATGCCTACCTATTGCGCGAGGGGGAGACGGAAGCGCCGCCGGAAATCCAGCAGGTCTGGCAAGCCGCGCTCGAGACCCGGCGAATCCTGCTCGACAACATCGTGGCCGGGCGAACGGCGGGGGAAACCCTCGATCTGCTGGTCGAGAAGATCGAGGAGGCCGGCTACTACTACAACCCTGTCGATCAATACGACCGCACAGCCGACCCCTCCAAGACGCAGGTCCACTTGGATGTGCACGCCGTTTCAAGAAGCGGCCTGGTTGCACCCAGGATTTCTCCGCTCGGCTCCGACTGGGAACGCGAGATGACGATCCCGGTGCTGCACACCTTCACGTTCGAGTACATGATCCACATGCCTGTGCCGGAGTGGGGCAGAGGCAAACACATCTACATCGCCTTCCATGACGGTGCGGTGGTGACGGAAGACGGCGTCGAGTTCCCCTACCCGCCGGACCCGGGAATACGCCTCATCCGCTGATCAGCCGGCAACCGCAAAGAGCTAGCGGATGATGATGAGCTCTTCGTCGATGGGACTCAGGTACTCGACACCGAGGTTCGTGACGATGGCGTTGTCCTCGAAGTTGATGCCGATCCGCCGGTTCCAATCCGGAATCCACGTATTGAGCTCGAACTCCAGCGCGAAGATGTAGTTCGGCTGCACGATGATATGGGCCGTCGTCGAGCGCCACGGCGCCATCGACGGGCCCGCGGTTGCGTCGCCGACGCTGGTGTTGCCGGTGGCGTGGAAATCGATCGAGAAGCCCGACCGCTCGTCGTCGCCGAGCGCTCTCACCAGGTCTCGGTATTGCGAGGTTCGATCGTCGGAAGGGGTGTAGACGAAGTCGGCCGCTTCGAGGGCATCGACAATCGCCTCGAGAGACTCTCCGGCGCTTCTGCCCACCTTGAACGTCTTGCGAAGAATCTCGCGGGCTATCTGGCCCCGCTCCCAAGCGAGCTTCAGCCCGTCAGGAATATCGGTTTCACCTTCACGCAGGATATAGGCATGCCGCTTGATGTCGGTGCCGAAGTTCAAGTAGCCGATGCCCATGTCCCACGACAGAAACGCGCCGCGCCGATAGACACCGTCTGTCGCTCCCGACGGCATGTACGGAAGAAACAGCGTCGCCGCCTGGTACGACGGGCCGATGCCCCGCTCCAACAGCCGGTCCGCGGCCCACCAGCCGATGTCTTCGGGAGTGGTGACGCCTGCTTCGATTCGCCTCAGCCCCGCTTCCATGATCTGCCGTTGGATCTCGAGCGCGTTGGCGAAGGCGACGATCTCGCTTTGCACCCGGCGCACGCGAAAATCGGTGATTACCCCTTCCGCGGAGACAATCCTCTCGGAATATTTCTCACCCAAAGCGTCGGTCAGACTCACGTATGCAGTGTGAGAAATACCGTTGGCGATGGGAAGCAGCGTCGACATGTTGACGGCTATCACCTGCGGATCGCGCTCCTCGACCAATGTCAGGAGGTCCGATCCCGAGCCGACGATGTCGTACAGGTCCTCTTGATCCTCGCCACCCAGGAGTATTCGCTCGATCCTGTCGCCACCCCGATCCGTGAAGATATGGTAGCCGATAGGGTCCCAGGCGCGGTATTCGAACCAACCCCCGAGATCCAAGGCGAGAGGATCCATGTTGCCGCTCTGCACCACGTGGATCCACATGTCGACGCGGTTGTCGCGCAGGGCGCCCGGCAGCACGAGATCCATTTTTTCGCGACGGATGAGCCGCATGATCTCGTAGGCCTGTTTCGATTGTTGTGCGGCGGCGCCCATGCCGATCGCAACAACGAGGAGGGCGCCGCATAGGGCGAGCAATCGTTTGCGATTCACGGGGATCCTCCTCGCGGTGACCAGATGACGTGACGGTGCTTATTTTCCCTGCGCGCCTGACGTTCCGATCCTATTGGAACGTTTTGTCGTACCAGAAGTCCTGAAGGATGAGCGATGTCCGGGTGAGAACCGTTTCGCCCGCCTTCAGCTCCACCCGGTATTCGCCGGGCTGGACACGGTGCAGGACGTAGTCTCTGCCGCGCATTCCCGGCCGGCCCTGCACCCTGGTTCGCAGTGAGAGGCCGGTCCTGCCGACTTCTTGGTCGGGGGCTCCGAAAAACTCGTTGGTGTCGTAGTAGTCGTAAAACGGTTCCGCCTCGCCGAACTGCATTTCCTCGTCCCAGCGGGCGACTTCTTCCGGCGTTTTCTTGCGGCCTCGCCGGGTCATCCCCCACATGACGCTGTTGAGTCCGGCGTCGCCGGGGCCCTGGAGCTCGTTGATCAGCGTCGCGCCGTCGTAAATCGACAGCGTCACGCCCTCCGGCACCGGGGTTCGCAGGTAGTAATTGAGCATGGCACCGTGCGGTTCATTCTCGCCCTCGAAGTTCGAATCGGCGACCGCCGTTTGGCGCGGCATTACCCACTGCACCTTGTTCTCGATGCGGAAAAAGTGGAGGTCGCTGTCGATCACTTCTTGTGTCAGTTCCTGCAGCGGCGAGATGTCCGCAATGTAGAAGCCGCGCCCGAAGGTACCGACAACGAGGTCGCTCTCGCGTGGATGGATGACGAGATCGTGCACCGGAACCGTCGGCAATTCGTTCTTGAGCTCGTTCCAGCTCCGACCACCGTCGAGCGACGCGTGCACGGTGCGATCGGTGCCGACGAACAGCAAATTGGCGTTCTTGTGATCCTCGCGGATCACGTTGATGCTCTCGTCGGGCAGGTCGCTCGCAATGGAGACCCAAGTTTCCCCGTAGTCCGTAGTTTTGTAAACGAACGGACGGTAGTCGTTCATGAGACGGCCGGTGAACGTCAAATAGGCGGTGCCGGCTGCGTGGTGCGAGGCGATGATCCGTGACACCCAGTACTCGGGGTTGTCGGGGATGTTGTCGTTCAGCAACGTCCAGCTTTCGCCGCCGTCACGGCTTACGTGCACGTTGCCATCGTCGGTGCCGCCCCACAGCACGCCCTGCTCGATCGGCGATTCCGCGATCGAGGTCAAGGTGCCGAACTGGCTGACTTCGCGGCCGCCGAACTTCGTAGCGTCGTTCTTGCTGAGGTCGGGGCTGACCTCCTCCCAGCGCTCGCCGCGATACGGCGAGCGCAGCAACACGTTGGCGCCGTGGTAGATCACATCCGCATCGTGGGGTGAGATCAGCAGTGGCGCATTCCAGTTGAAGCGAATCGACGGATCGCGGTGCTGGATGCGCCGCCGCACGCCGGTTTTCTGGTCGTTGCGCGACAGCCCGCCGAACTGCGACTCCGTGTACAGCCAGCGACCGTTCGTCGGGTCGACCTGGTTGTAGAAGCCATCGCCACCCTGCACGTGCTCCCAATCCTCGAAGCGAATCGGAAACCTGCCCTTCTTGGCGCTCGGTCCTTTCCACGAGCCGAAGTCCTGCAGCCCGCCGTAGACGTTGTAGGGATACTCCATATCGACGCCGATGGCGTAAATCTGTGCCATCGAAACATTGTCGAGATGGGCCCAGTTCGCGCCCGCGTCGTAGCTGACCGCGAAGCCGTAGTCGTATCCCAGCAACATGTGGCGGGTGTTGCTCGGGTCGATCCAAAGTACGTGATTGTCGCCGCCGTACTCGAAGCCGCGACTCCAGGTGCGACCGCCGTCGGTCGACTTGTGCACCATCGAGCCCATCACGTAGACGGTGTTTTCGTCGTCGGGATCGACAACGATCTGACCGTAGTAGTTGTTGCGCTCACTGACCGTGTCGTCCGTGGTCGGGCGCCACGACTGCCCGCCGTCGTCGCTCCGGTAGATGACGGAGCCGATCGGTTCGACGGCTCCGGGTTGGCCCGCTTGAACCTCACGCCACCGGTAGTCGTCGGCAACCCCCGGAGCGTTGTCGTTCTCGATAACGGCGTACAGGATGTCCGGGTCGCGCGGATAGATCGCCAGGCCGATCTTGCCGAGCAGCCCTTCGGGTAGGCCGTTCGATAGCTTCGTCCACGAGGCGCCGCCGTCGGTGGTCTTGTGGATGCCGCTGCCAGGCCCGGAACCGGAAAAGCCCCACGGCCGGCGAATGCGTTGGTAGGTGGTCGCGTACAACACGTCCGCATCGCGCGGGTCCATGACGATATCGGTTGCCCCAATCGCGACACCATCGACAACGACGCCCAACGATTTCGTCCACGAGCGGCCGCCGTCGGTTGTCTTGTACACCCCGCGCTCGGGATTGTCGGCGTAGTACTGACCCTGTACCGCCACGTAGACGATCTCGGGGTTCGTCGGATGAACGACCAGCTTGCCGATCTGCCCCGACTCGCGCAGGCCGATGTTCGACCACGTCGCCCCGCCGTCGCCCGAACGATAGACACCGTCACCGTGGTAGGTGCTGTTCCGGAGATTCCCTTCGCCCGTGGCGACGTACACGACGTTGTCGTCGGAAGGGGCGACCACCACATCGCCGATCGACGACGTTCGCTCGTTGTCGAAAATCGAGTCGAACGTAGTGCCGTTGTTGACGGTCTTCCACAAGCCGCCGGGCCCGGCACCGACGTAGTAGACGTACGGGTCTTGTTGCGACACCGCGAACGCCACCACCCTGCCCCCCTGGCGGGTCGGGCCGATCTCCCGGTAGTGCACCCAGTCGAGAATGTCGCTCGAAACCGATTGCCCGGACACATCACCGACAACCAAAACCGCCAGCAGCACCACGCTCAGGGCTGCCCGCCTCAACGCTTTCATCACCACGCCTCCTTGATAAATGTGCGATGCCTCGCAACTCTATGTGGGGCGTTGCCACGGGACAACGGATCGCCCGGTGCCCACGCTACGTCGACTTGTCGGAGGCTCTACATGAACGCAGCAAGAATCGTGACGATCGGTTGTTTGGTTCCCTTCCTCCTTGCCGCCCTGGTACCGGCCCAAGAACCGGTTCACTGGGACGTCGTCGACCGGATAATCGACGAAGCGTTCGACAACTCTTCGGTCATGGAGAACGCCTTCTGGCTCACCGACGTGTTCGGGCCGCGCAACTCCAAGTCGAGCGGCTATGTGGCGTCAGCCGAGTGGGCCCGGCAACGGCTCGAGGACTACGGCCTCTCCAACGCCCGGCTGGAGCCGTTCGAGTTCGGCCGAGGTTGGGAGAACACATACACGTCGTTCCACATGATGGAGCCGGTCTACATGCCGATCATCGGTTACCCGGCGGCGTGGTCGGCGGGCACCGACGGCAAGATGCGGCTGCAGGCCGTATACGTGAATCTCGACGAGATCGAAACCGCGGCCGACCTCGATGCCTACCGTAGCGACATTCCCGGCAAGGTGGTTCTCATCGAGCCGCTGCGCGATCTGAGCGAACAGTACTGGCCATCGACGGCCCCCTATACCGAAGAGGAGCTCGAGGCGATGGCCCGGATCCCGATCGGCCCGACCGAGCCACGCCGGCGACGACCTTCGCAACCGGGACTGACCGACGATGAGCGGGTCGATCTGTTGTTCGAGGCGGGCGCCGCCGCCGTCGCCCGTACCGACGGCACGCACGCCTACGGCACCGTCGACGGCGCGGTAAACGGTTACGGTCTGCGCCGCCGCATGTGGGAGGGGAACAAGCCGCCGATCACGGAGTGGATCCTGGCGGCCGAGCACTACAACCGGATGCTGCGCCTCCTGCAACACGACATCCCGGTCGAGATGGAGGCCGAAGTACGCGTCGATTTCCCGGCCGATGACACCATCGACTTCAACGTCATCGCCGAGATCCCCGGCACCGACCTCGCCGACCAGATCGTGCTGCTCGGCGGCCACCTGCAATCGGAGCCGATCGGCACCGGCGCCACCGACGACGCCGCCGGTGTGGTGATCTCGATGGAGGTGGTGCGCATCTTCCAGGCGCTCGGCATCCGGCCGCGCCGCACCGTGCGCATCGGCCTGTTCGGCGGTCACGAGATGGGGCTGTTCGGCAACCGGTCGCATGTGGCGAACAACTACGCCGACCTCGAGAACCGCCGCTACCTACCCGACTACGACAACCTGTCGGCCTACTTCAACGTCGACAACGGCGCGGCCCGCATCGTCGGACTCTCGGTGCTGGGAAGCGAGGAGATCCGCGGCATATTCGCGGAGTGGATCAAGCCGCTCCACAACCTGGGCATGCGCCACCTGTTCTCCACCGGCATGGCCCACGAGGCCTACGAAGAGGTCGGCCTCAACGGCTTCTACTTTCGCCAGGACAGGCGCGACGATCGCCGTTACCACTCCAACATGGATGTCTATGACCGGCTGATCCCCGAGGACTTGATGGCCAACTCGGTGATCCTGGCGACGTTCGTGTACCACGCCGCAATGCGTGAGGAGATGCTGCCGCGCGCCCTGCCGCCGCCGTGGTGACGGATCGAGGGACCTGAGCTACAGGGGCTCCGCCTCATATTCAGCCCAATCTCGCACCGATATCGAGACTCGGTCGCACGCTAACGGGTTCGCTCCCAGTCACCGGTAGCCAGGGAGTCCTCCATATCGCGCCAGAGCGCCTCGAGATCGCAGCGCATGAGGATCATGTCCTGCTTCTCGCCTTTCAGGTCGACGACATAGTCGGGCAGAACAACCTCCTGGTGAAATCCGAGTCGGTGGAAAATGCTCCGGGCCGCCTTCTGGGGCCGCATCATCCTGACCAGGATTTCCTCCATCTTGGCGCTGGCGGCGAGCAAAAACAGCTCCCGAGCCATCAGCCGGCCAAGGCCTTTACGCTTATAGGGATGGGCTACGATCAGCCGCAGCTCACCTACATGTTTCTTCCATTCCTCCGGCGAGCGCTCGAGCGATCCGTCGGCCACGATCTGATCATCAGCCACCGCAACCAGCCGCACCACATCGCGCGCACGAATCTCGCGAATGCGCTTCTCCACCACTTCGCGCTGGACCACATCCCGCCTCAGATAATCCCTATCCTCCTCGGGCAGCGCGTGGAAAAAGGCCAGCGACGGGTCGAGATCCTCCTCCATCATGTCGCGAATCAAGACCTCTGTGCGGTCCTTGAGCCTCACTCTCTTTTCCACCGGAATCCTCCTTGGATTTGCAGGCAGTCTAGCACCGGGTCTTGGGTCAGTCCTCCCCAGCCACCCGCGAGACCATGGCCAGTGGCGCGCCTTCGCTGACGGGCGGCGTGGCGATAACGCGGTTCAGTAGCCCCTGTAGTCATCTCCCGCATTCCGGCTACAATGCCACGGGTTCTCCTCCTCACAAGAGGCCATCGACTTGATCGGCAGGACCCTCAGCCATTACGAGATCGTCGAACCGCTCGGCTCGGGCGGCATGGGCGACGTGTATAGGGCCCGTGATCAGAACCTCGATCGGGAGGTCGCCCTCAAGGTTCTTCCCGAGGATTTCGCCGAGGACGCCGGGCGACTGGTCCGATTCGACCGCGAAGCGAAGCTCCTGGCGGCGCTCAGCCACCCAAACATCGCCGCCATCCACAGCTTCGAAGAGTTTGATGGCGTACGGTTTCTGGTGCTGGAGTTGATCGAAGGCGAGTCACTGCAGGCGCGGCTGGCGAATGGGCCTTTGCCTATTCGTGACGCCGTTTCGATCTGCGGCCAGGTGGCTGGCGCACTGCGCGCTGCGCACAGCGAGGGTATTGTCCACCGCGATCTGAAACCCGCCAATGTGCTGATCGATTCCGACGGGCAGGCCAAGGTGCTCGACTTCGGCATCGCCAAAGCGGTGCAACGTGCGGAAACCCCCGATCCGGGCGGCGGCCAGACGGGCGGGCCGCACGAAGGCCCGGCGGGTGATCCGGCGCCCGAGCCGACTGCGATGGCCACCGAATTGACCCGGACCGGCACCGTGCTCGGAACGGGCCCCTACATGAGCCCCGAGCAGATACGGGGCAGGGAGATCGACGGGCGCACCGACATCTGGGCATTCGGTTGTTTGCTCTACGAGATGCTCGTCGGTAAAGCGGCGTTCGTGCGGGAGACCTTTGCCGATACGTTGTCGGCCGTTTTGAGCGAACGCCCGCGGGCGTTGGCCGACATGAATGCGGCGACACGGGAACACCCCGAGCTGCAAGCGGTCGTCGATCGGTGTCTCCAGGTCGATGTGGAAGAGCGTTTCCGCAACGTCGACGAGCTTGTTGCGGCTCTGGAGCCGGTGCGGCGACGGTTCACCGACGACGGCGCCATGGCCGTCGAAGGGGCGGCCGTTCCCGCCGCCATGAGGCCGCTGGTGCGGCATCCGTTACTGGGCGCCGGCGCCGCCGCGGCCGTCTTGATCGCGCTTGGTTGGCTCGGCTGGTCGTATCTCGGCGCGCGGCGCGCTCAGTCGGTGCGTGAGACGGTGATCCCCGAACTCGTCCGACTCATCGACGAAGACAACTACGCGGCGGCCTTTGCCCTTGCCCGGCAGAACGAAGAGGACTTCGACAACGACCCGACGCTCGCCGCGCTGTGGCCGCAGATGACGCTGTTTGTCACCATCGAGACCGAGCCGGCGGCGGCCGACGTTTCATTCCGTTCGTTCGGAGCTCCCGATGCGCCGTGGCAGGCCTTGGGCACGACGCCTGTGGAGGCCGCGCGCATTCCCAGGGACGCCTTCTGGATCCGGATCGAGAGGCAAGGATACGAGCCCATCGAGGAGCTTCTGCCGCCACCGGTGTTGGAGTATGCAGGAGACTCGGTCCTCAGCTACAGCTTCACCCTTGACGAGGAGCGCGGCGACGGGATGGTGCGCGTCCCGGCCGGCATGTTGTGGATACCCTACGCGGGTTTCGAAACGAAGCCGGCATTCCAATCGCCTGGCTACCTGATCGACAGGGACGAGGTCACCAACGAGCAGTTCAAGCAATTCGTCGACGAGGGAGGCTATCGAACCTCGGAGCTCTGGAAGCACGGGTTTGTTCGTGAGGGGCAGGAGCTCACCTGGGAAGAAGCCATGGCGGAGTTTCGCGACAGCAGCAATCGACCCGGGCCGTCGACCTGGAGCGCCGGGACCTATCCGGAGGGGCAAGAGAGCTTTCCGGTGGCGGGAGTGAGCTGGTACGAGGCGGCTGCCTACGCCGAGTTCTTGGGCAAGAGCCTTCCCAGCGTCTACCACTGGATGGGAGCGACGTCGGTGTGGGAAGCGGAGCTCATCCTGCCATTCGCCAACATCCAGGCCGAGGGACTTCTGCCGGTCGGAAGCACTCCCGTGAGCCTTCGCGGAACCGCCGACATGGCTGGGAATGTGCAGGAGTGGGCCTGGAATGCATCGGGTGATGGCCGCTACCTCATTGGCGGCGCATGGTCCGACCCGCCCTACCTTTTCTACGAGCCTGCGATCCAGCCGCCGTTCGATCGTGGCGAGACAAACGGAATTCGACTCATGGAGCGCCTCGAAATGGGTCTCGAGATTGAACGGCTCGACGTTCCGGATTTTGACCGTGTGACAGTGGGCGACCCAAATGCCGTTGTCGAGGATCTGTTCGCGCCGATCGAGCGACCGCTCGGGAATCGTTCGGCGGAAGTGCCGGTCTCCGACGAGATCTTCGAGCTCTACAGGGCTCGTTTCGATTACGATCCCGCGCGGCAACTCAACGACACCGTCGAGTCGGTCGACGAGAGGCCGCGCGATTGGACGAGGGAGAGGGTGACGTTCGACGCTGCCTACGGCGGCGAGAAGATGATCGCCTACGTTTTCCTGCCGAAGAACGTCGAGCCTCCCTATCAGTCTGTCGTCTATTGGCCGGGGGGCGACGTCTTGCACAGAGGCAACTCCGCCGATCGGCTTGGCACCGAGATCATCGACTTTCTGATCAGGAGTGGTCGCGCCGTTGTCTATCCCATTTACAAGGGAAGCTACGAGCGCAACGACCTCGGGCTCCGGGTGACCGACGCGAACTCGAGCCAGGAGTATGTCGACTACGTAGTCTGGTGGATCAAGGACATGCGGCGCACGCTCGATTACATGGCGACCCGCGACGATCTCGACGCCGAGCGCATCGGCTACATGGGATTCAGCTGGGGGGCCCGGCTGGCCAACATCGCGCTCGCGGTGGAAGATCGCATCGATGCGGCGGTTCTCTTGGGTGGCGGCATCAACCCGCAGGCGCCACGGGCCGAGGTCAACGAGACCAACTACATGCCCCGCGTGACGATTCCCGTCATCATGATCAGTGGCGTACACGACGCCGCGTTTCCCCTCGAAAGCACCCAGAAGGTGATGTTCGACCGGTTGGGCACGCCGGCAGCCGACAAGCGCCATGTGCTGCTACCGACTGGCCACTTCGTGATGACGCAGTTTCGCAATCAAGTCGAGAGGCTCTCCCTGGACTGGCTCGACAGGTATGTCGGGCCGGTGCGCTGAGCCGCTCGAACCACCGCGCCCGGGCGACCAACAGGCCCGGAACTGGAGAACAGGAGCAGCGACGACTTCGGTCTAGCGGTCAGGCCGCGAATACACCGCTACCCGTCTGCCGCCGCTCTCTGAAACGGCGCTGCTAACCCGAGCTCTTCTGGGTACACCCTGCAAGTGTGCCGCGTCACTATTGTCTTCACTTTTGTGGCGAC
>CAYSHI010000452.1:0-5334 GCA_964430745.1 uncultured Acidobacteriota bacterium
GCTCGTCGACGATGCCGAAGCATCGCCTTCCTCGCCCTTCCTTGATCTCGCCCGCAATTCCCACTGCAAGTGTCAAGCCATGTTGGAGACAGCACACGAGGAGGCGCTAATCCGTGGGCCACTCGCCCCCGGCAACGGCGACGAGGAGCGGCGCAGCGCACTAGCTCCTTCCGGGTGCGTCGAATATCCTTCGCGGATGCGATCGCTCTATCCTGTAATCTGCGCTTTGTTCATGGCGGTTCTTGTTATCCCGAGCGCTGCGGCGCAGTCGGATACCGTGTTCAGCGCCCTGGGCATCGACCTCTGGCCCGACTACGACCGTGCCGGTGTGCTTGTCATCTATCGAGTGACCATCGCCCCGGGAGTGCCGCTGCCGGCACAACTGCTCTTTCGCATTCCCGCGGCCGTCGGCGCGCCGAGCGCGGTCGCTGAGCGGGAGACCGACGGGCAGCTCATCACTCTCCCGTACGAGCGCACGGTCGACGGCGAGACGGCGAGCATCCGGGTCGACGCCGGACGGCCGATCGTACAGATCGAGTACTACGACCCCGCCATTGATCGCGATGGAGCGACACGCAGCTTCGCATTCGCCTGGCCGGGCGACTACGAGGTCGGCGACTTCAGCATCTCCGTGCAGCAGCCGGACCTGGCGCAGAACTTCGTCATGGACCCGCCGGCGACGAGCTCCGGCCCGTCCGTCGACGGGTTGATCTACCACACGCTGACGCGCGCCGGCGTCGCCGCGGGGGAGGTCGTCGAGGTACGGGCGTCCTACGACAAGGTCTCCGACCAGCTCAGCAGCGAGACCATGGCGCCCGTATCGACTCCCGAGGCGACGCCGGGCACGGAGGTCGTCGCGTCGACCGATGCCCAGACGGTCGTGATCGTGCTGGCGGCGATGGCGGCCTTTGCCGCGGCCGTCGTCATCGGCTTGATGGTTCGCTCGCGGCAGACGCCGCAGCCTGCACCTCAGTCGGCGGCGCCCACCCGCAAAGGGGAAGCGGGCCCAACGGAGGGGAGAGCCTCTCGGTTCTGCACGCAGTGCGGTACCGGGGCGGGCGGAACAGATCGGTTTTGCCACCGTTGTGGCGCCACCTTGAAGTAGCGTCGTCTAGACCATATAGAACGACCGATCCTCGTTCGCTTGCGGCTCTGCCGCGTTCTCGATAATGCACGGTAACCCGCGCATCGCGATCGACGGATCGGTCGTTCTATATGGTCTAGAAGCCGCCGGCTCTTTGCGCCGCTGCTCCGAGGGCCTGATGACGCTGGGCGTCGGCCGGTCGCCCAACGCGCCGATACAGCTCCGCCAGCGTAAAGTGGGCCATCGGCAGCAGGGCGGCCGGCGGGTCCAACTGGAGCGCGTGGGTGAGCGATGCCTCCGCCTCGTCGTAGGTCGACGGGTCGGCGAGAAACACCAGCGAGCGTCCGAGGTAGATGTGGGCGCGCACGAGGTTCGGATTGGCGCGGATGGCAGCCCGCAGAGCCGCCACACCGCTGGCGTGGTCGCTCCTTCCGTCGATCAAGATCAACGCCACGTTGAAGAACGCCCGGTAGTCGTCGGGGTCGTGGCGGACGGCCAGTCGGTACATCTCCAGGGCCCCTTCCGGATCTCCGCTGGCCTCCCGCAGAAGGGCACGCTGGTAGTGCACCGCGCCGAATTCCGGGGCGTTGGCGGCGACGTACTCGAACTCGTCGTGCGCCCTGCGGTAGTCGCCCATCTCGAAGGCGGCCACGCCCGCCGAGAAACGCGGCGACGTGGTGTCGTCGTAGAGCTCGATGACGCTATCGAAGTGGCGGAGCGCGGCCGCCGGGTTGCCGTCCTCGAGCTCCATCTCGCCGAGGTTGAAGTGGGCGTTGGTGTTGCGCGGGTCGAGGGCGAGCACGGCTTCGAAGTCCGCCCTCGCAAGATCTCGGTCGTCCAGGCTCCGGTGCACGACGCCGAGATCGGCGAGCGCCGCCTCGTAGTCGGGTCGTAGCGCGAGCGCCTCGAGGAGAGCTTCCTCCGCGCCGACGAAATCCTCACGCATCCGGCGCGCGGTGCCCAGGTTGTAGTGCGCATCGACGATGCGCGGGTCGCGGGCGACGATCGATTCGAGGAGCGTCGCCGCTTCGTCGTAGCGCTCCTCGCTCATCAACGAATCGGCTTCGACCAGCATACGATAGATGTCGATCTTGTCCTTGGGATCGGGTAGGGGGCCGTCGCCGAGGTCGGCCGGCGCCGTGCCGATGTATCCGAGAGCTCGGAGCCGGGCGGCGGCGTCGCCGGTGACGTCGGTGCGGGCGCTGTCGTCGACGTCCGCCCCGAGCGCTTCGAGGCGATCGCGCAGGTCGTCCGCCTCGTCGGTGCGTGTTTCGGCGAGGTTGGTGGTCTCTCCCGCGTCAGCCCGAAGATCGTAGAGCTCCGGCGTCGGCGCGAGGATGTACTTGAGTCCGTCGGCGCGGAGCGCATAGAGCTCCTGCCAGCCGAAGTGCCAGCGCGGGTACATCGTTTCCGAATAGGCGGGGCGGGCGGCGCCCGCCCCGACGAGCAGGGGGGACATCGTTTCTCCGGCGGTATCTGCAGGCGTGGGGATGGCGGCGAGATCGAGAAGCGTCGGGCCGACGTCGATGAGGCGCACCTGTTCCTCGACGACGGTCCCCGGGTTGGCGCCATCCGGTAGCCGCAGGATCATCGGCACGCGCAGCGTGCTGTCGTACAGAAAGATGCCGTGTCCGGGCTCGCCGTGATCTTCGAGATCCTCGCCGTGGTCCGCCGTGACCATGACGATGGTGTTCCCCATCATGCCGGCCGCCGTCAACTCATCGATAAGCTCGCCGATCAGGCTGTCGACGAAGGCGACCTCGCCATCGTAAGGCTCGTCGGCGAACCGGGTACCCCAGGGTTCGGGCGCTTCGTAGGGCGCGTGCGGATCATAGAGGTGGACCCAGCCGAAGAACGGCGCCGTGCGTGTTTGCAGCAACCAGGGGAGCGCCACTTCGAGGACCTCGTCGCCGCGGCGCTCGGCACGACTCTCTCCGGCCAGGTCGTCGATGCGGTTGATCCCTTCGTCGTCGTAGTGATCGAACCCGGGGGCCAGGCCCCAGCGCGAGTGCAGGACGTAGGCGGCGATGAAGGCGCCGGTGTCGTAGCCGGCGGCGTCGAACGCCTCCGCCAGCAAGACGATGTCTTCGTCGATCTCGAAGTCGGCGTTGTCGCGCACGCCGTGCTGATAGGGATCGAGCGCGGTCATCAGCGACGTGTGCGAGGGAAGCGTCATCGGCATCGGAGAGATGGCCTGGTCGAAGCGAACGCCTGAGGCGGCAAAGGCGTCGAGGCGCGGCGTCTCCGCCCCCTCGTGCCCGTAGACGCCGAGACGGTCCGCCCGCAACGTGTCAATGGTGACCAGCAGCACATTGGCTTGCGGATAGACCGGTGTCTCGGGACCGGGCGGCGCACACGAGGCCGCAGCGAGGGCGCAGAACACGACCGAGGCAGCGACGCTCGAGGTCGACGACCGACGGTTGTTTCGGGGGGGACCTATCATGGTCGGGAGTATACCGGGTACAGGCACCGGCCTGGCGGCAGTCCGGGTCGTTCCGGCGGGGGCGCCTTTCGGTTATCGAGCCGCCGAACGGTTCGTGGGAGAGCCAGTCCAACACGAGCCGGACGATCGACGCGCGAGGCGAAGGCAGCACGGTGGGCAGCCAGCGCGTACAGCGTGAGGATCTCGTCACCATCGTGGGCGTCCGCGCTGAAAAGCAGGTGACGATTGGACGCTACGGTCCGGCCGCGCCGTGACAGACGTCGGTCAGGGGGCGCGGAGGCTTTGCGCTCTTTCCAGGTACTGCCGCGCCAGAGCCGGATTACCGAGTCGTTGATGAATGTTCGACAGGATGAAGTAGCCGGCGGCCAGGTCCTGTCGCTGCAGCGGCTTTTCGACCGCCGAGGTGACCAGCGCGGCGGCGCGCTCGAGGTTCTCCCCCCGTTCGAGGAAGATATTCGCCAGGAACAAGGCTGCCAGCGGGTGCTCAGGCTCGACCTGTAGGATGCGCTCGAGGTGCCGTTCTTCATCGGCTCTTTGGCCGGCTTCGCCGTAGCTCATCGCCAGGCTGAAATGCGCGCCGACGTGATCGGGAGTATTGTCGACCTCGGCGAGGTACTCGGCGACGGCGGCGGGCCGATCACCCCGGCGGGTGTACACCTGCGCCAACAGGAAGTGCGCTTCGCTGGCGCCCTCGTCGAGCGACAGCGCGCGGCGGGCGGGCGTCTCCGCCGCGCCGAGGTCTTCGAGTTGAAGGTGCACGCGCGCCATGCGAACAAGCGGCGTTGGCGACCCTTCGTCGAGGCCCGCGCATAGCCGGTAGTTCTCGAGCGCCTCCGCGTGGTCCGGCTTCACCTCGCTGAGGTAGCCGAGGAGGCAATAGGTATGGGAAACGGGCTTTGCCAGATCGAGTGAGCCGCGCAGCGTCCGCTCCGCTTCGCTCGTTTGGCCCAGCGCGATTTGGGCCTCGGCGACGTTGATGTAGCTTTCGTGCCAATCGGGCCGTAGCGGTACGGCGAAGGAAAAGACCTCCAACGCCTCGTCGAAGCGCTGCTGCAGCATGTAGATCTCACCGAGGCGTTGGTAGGCGATCAACACGTCCGGATCTTCGTCGAGGATCTCGTCATACAGCCGCGCGGCTTCGTCGAGGTCGCCGCGCCCGACCAGCGCGCGAGCCTGGAGTGACTTGTTGAAGACGTCGATCTTTTCCCGTGGAGCCGCGCGTCTTCCGTCGCCCGCCGATGCGGCCGGCCCGGCGATGTATCCGAGGCTTTCGAGCTTACGTCGGGTCGTCGCGTCGATCTCGATGCTCGCGTCCGGCGCCTGGGCGCCGGCCAGCAGCTCTGCCGCCGCCGCCTCCAGGCGGTCGTATACCTGCGGCATCGCGTTCGCCAGGTTGGCGGTCTCGCCCGGGTCGTCGATGACGTCGTAAAGCTCGGGATCGGGGGAGTCGATGAGCTTGTAGCGCTCGTCCTGCACCGCGGTGAGCTCGCTCCAGCCGTAGTGCAGCAGGGGATAGTGGGTCTCCGAGTAGATGACCCGCGGCGCCGGTGGGCCGGAGCCGGCAAAGAGGGGAGCGAGGGATCGGCCTTCGACTCCCTCCGGCGCCGGAATCCCGTTCATCTCCAGCACCGTGGGCATGACGTCGATCAACGATACGGGTTGCTCGACCTCGAGGCCGTGGAGCTCTTCGAACGGCGAGGAAATAATGAGCGGAATGCGGGTCGCCGCCTCGTAGACGAAAAACCCGTGTTCGAGCTCGCCGTGCTCGCCCAGGCTCTCGCCGTGATCGCCGGCGACGACGACGAAC
>CAYSHI010000453.1:0-5983 GCA_964430745.1 uncultured Acidobacteriota bacterium
GTACTGCGCTCCGCAGACGCGGCGCAGCCGCTCAAGAACTCGCACCTCACGGCGAAGGGCGCCCTCGATCCACGCCCCCTCCCGTCTACCTCCAACCCCTGCTACGTCACCCGTCAGCCACGCCCCGGGCCCATCGCCGATTGGATGCTGAGGAACTCGCTGATGTTGTCGGACGTGACGATGCCGACGAGGACTCCGGCGCGCAGCACCGGTATGGTCGAGCACGCGCACGATTGCAGTCGGGCCAGCACCGGCTCGAGCATCTCGAACGAATCCGCAGTGGCGAAATCAGACGTCATGACCTCGCGAACGGCGACGTGCTGGCCGTCCTCGGCCAGCGAGCGGAACAACTCGGCCTGCGCCAGCACGCCCACGACCTCGCCGTGCTCGACGACCGGGAAGTCCTTTTGCGCCGTCGCCAGCGTCAATGAGACCGCCTCCGAGAGTGGTTCATCGGGCGTCAACGCGTGAAATTCGGTGATCATCGCGTTGGAGACGGGGATGCCGGCGAGCGCCGACCGCATCTGCACCATGCCGGCCTCCTGCGAAGCCCCGATCCAGACAAACAAGGCGATGAAGACCAGGACCGGGTAGTAGAGCAGGCCCACCAACGCGAACAGCAACGCCATCCCCTGCCCGACGTTGGCCGCGAGCTGTGTGGCACGGGTGTAGTCGAGGCGCATCGCCAGCAGCGCCCGGAGGACGCGCCCGCCGTCCATGGGAAACGCCGGGAGCATGTTGAACACCACGAGAAAGATGTTCGCCACCATGATTTGCCACAGAAACGGCCCGGCCAGGATGTCGAAACGAGCGGCGGACTCGTACGTACCCTGCAGTAGCAACAGAAAGAAAAGAGCCAGTGCGATCACCACGTTGACCGCGGGGCCTGCGAGCGCGACCCAGAATTCCTGTCGCGGATCTTCAGGCATCCTCTCCAATCGCGCCAGGCCGCCGATCGGCAGCAGGGTGATGTCTCGCGTGCGAATGCCGTAGCGGCGCGCGGTCAGGGCATGGCCGAGCTCGTGCAGCACGACACAGCCGAACAACGAGAGGATGAAGACGAGGCTGGCCAACGTGGCCGCGAGCCCCTCGCCCCGCGAGGTGCTCATCCAGCCGATCCACACCAAGATCAGAACAAACGTCGAGTGGATGTAGATCGGAATGCCCGCGATGGCACCGATCTTCCAGGACCACTTCATGGCGCGGTCAGATTCTTGTCCGTCCCCTCCATGAAGAGATCATATGCCCGAACCGGCCGGGCCGCTCAGTACAAGAACGGAATCAACTTGGGCGTTCGGGCGGCCCAGGCGCTGTATTCGTCTGCATAGCGGCCGGCAAGATATCGGCCCAGTGCCGGGATAAAGAAGAAGACGAAGCATACCGTCGCCACCGCCGGCAACGCGAAAGCCCAGGGATTGAGCGTCAGCAATGCCCAACCGGTCAGCCACGCGACGTCGCCGAGATAGTTGGGGTGCTGCACCAGAGAAAACAGCCCGCCGGTATACAGGCGTCCTCGATGGGCAGGGTCCTTCTTGAACTGGTCGCGCTCCATCTCGGCGAAGCTGTTGATGCCGCTGCCGAGGAGATAGAGAGCAGCGGCAGCCGTGTCGAACCAGCCAAGGGGTGTCACCGTCGAGACGCCGGCGGCGGCAAAGCCGAACTGGTAGAGCGCGCAGGCCCCGGTCACCGCGAAGCACTCGCTCCAGTCGAACCTCCGGCGCAGAAACAGCAACGCGCCGAAGGTCATACGTATCCACATCATGATGCCGAAGGCGAGCAGTACGCCGCGTCTTCCCGCGTGCCCCTCGGTGGTCACGATGCCGAACCAGCCGAACACCACCTCGAAACCGTCGAACACCAGGAACCACCCCGAGGCGAGAACGATCAGGGCATGCAGCAGGATCCACACAAGGCGTGGCGCGAACGAAACCTCTTGCTCACCGTGCATGGCCGCATTCTAGCGAATGAGCGGAGCCGTGCGCTCACGAAAAACGGCCCCACGCCGGTTGAGCGGGGGGCCGTCGGTTCTCGAACGTCGCAGCCCTGTGGGTAGTGGGCCGTCCTACTGCTCGCGCCGCATCACCACCCGCATGCCGTGCTCGCCCGCGATCTCGTTGAAGCCGGCGAGATCCTCGTCGTAGATGGCGTGAATGGCATCGATGTGCGGCTGCAACTCTCCCTTGATGTCCTCCCAGCGCTCGTAGGCACCGCCCTGCACCGGCGGGTTACCGCCCGAGACTTGCCCATAGAGAGCATTGAGCTGGTTGTCGAGGCGACCCGGGAAGTTGAGCGCGTCCTGGCCTCCCGTTCCCTGGAGCTGTGTGAGCTCGCCCTCGACAGCCTCGAGCTTGCGGATCATCGCGCGGGCGGCCTGCATGGCATCGTTGCCGTAGTCCGCCTCGGCGAGAGACTGGCCGATTCGAGTGGCCTGCTCCTTGACGGAGCGGATTTGCGCCAGCTCGGCGTAGAGACGGCCGGCTTCCTCACCGACCTCGCGCGCGAAACGCGCCTGCTCCTCGTAGTCGGCCTGGGCGATTTCGAGACGCGGATCGGCAAGATACTCGAGCGTCTGCGACTGGCTCCAGTCGCCCACGGTGAGCGTCACCGTGTAGTTGCCGGGTGCCGCCGCGGGGCCGCCGCCGCGGCCACCGCCCCACTGCACGATGCCCTGGGGCACGGTGTACAGCGAGGGCCAGCTACCGTTCCAGGAGGCGGAATTCATGCCCTCGCGGGCCACCAGGCGATTGTCACCTCCGCCACCGCCGCCGCCGCGTCCTCCGCGGCCACCACGACCCCCTCCACCGCCGGCCGCGGGCTGCGTTCCCGGAACCATCGCGCTGATGCGTCCGCTGCGCGAGCTCACCACCTCGCCGGCGCTGTTGGCGATGTCCAGCGTCACCTCACCAGTGGTGCCCTCGGCGATGTAGAAGTCGACCTCGGGGCTATTGCCGCCGCCGCGATAGGCCGTACGGGGCGCGAACAGGTGCGCCGGCACGTCCGACGTGACATCGAGCTGTGACAGTGACGTCATGTTGTCGAGCACCCAGAAGGCTCGTCCCTGGGTCGACAACACCAGGTCGCCGTCCTTGAAGACCATGTCGGTGATCGGCGTCACCGGCAGGTTCAACTGGAACGACTGCCAGTGGGCGCCGTCGTCGAACGAGGCGTACATGCCGAACTCGGTGCCGGCGAACAGCAAGCCGCGCCGGTTCGGATCCTCACGCACCGTGCGCACGAAATGATTGTCGGGGATGCCGTTGGTGCCGTCGCTCAACAGCGTCCACGTCGCCCCGTAGTCGTTCGTCTGGTAGACGTAGGGTCGGTAGTCCTGCTCGCGGTACTTGTACACCGCCACGTGGGCCCGACCGGCATCGTGCGCCGACATGTCGATCTGGTTGACCGTGCCGCCCTCGACCATGTTGGGCGGCGTGATGTTGTCCCAGGTCACACCGTTGTCACGCGAGATGTGGATGAGGCCGTCGTCGCTTCCGGCCCACAACAAACCGGCCGTCAACGGTGACTCCTCGAAGGAGAAAACCGTCGTGTAGACCTCGACGCCGGTGTTGTCGCGCGTGATGCCCTCGCCACCGGAGTAGCCCTGCTTGGTGACGTCGTTGGTGGTCAGGTCGGGGCTGATCACGTCCCAGTTGACACCGGCGTCCTGGGTACGGTGCACGTACTGCGAGGTGATGTACACGGTATCCGGATCGTGCGGCGAGATGCGGATGGGCGCGTTCCACTGGAACCGGTACTTCATGTCGGCAGCCTGCTGGCCGGTCTCCGAGTCGGCATAGATGCGCACGCTGCGGGTGATGCCTGTGTTGCGATCCATACGTGTGAAGTTGCCGCCGTAGCTGCCCGCCCAGATGACGTTGGAGTCGCCCGGATCGACGGCGATGTGGCCGCTCTCGCCGCCGCCCACGGAGTAGAAGTTGCCGGCGCCGCGCCCGCGGCCGCCACCGAAGGCCGCACTCATCGCCGCTGTGCTGTTGTCCTGCTGCGCGCCGTAGACGTTGTACGGCGTCGCGTTGTCGACGGTCACCCGATAGAACTCGGCCGTCGGCTGGTTGGTAACCGAGGAGAACGTACGCCCGCCGTTGAGCGAGACATTGGCCCCGCCGTCGTTGCTGTTGACGAGAATGTTCGGGTCGTTCGGGTTCAACCACAGGTCGTGGTTGTCACCGTGGCCCGGGCTGAGGCGGAAGTCGAAAGTACGGCCGCCGTCGGTGGACTTGTAGGCGCCGGTGTTGAGTGCGTACACCGTATCGGGATCAACCGGGTCGGCAAAAATGTGCGTGTAATACCAGGCCCTCTGCTGCAGCATGCGCTGGTCGTTGATGCGCGTCCAGGTGTCGCCGCCGTTCTCGGAGCGGTACACGCCGCCACGATCGTTGGCGGCCTCGACCTGGGCCCACAGCCGATCGGGATTCGGAGGCGAGACGGTAACGTCGATCTTGCCGACCATGCCCGTGGGCAGGCCGCCCTCGAGCTTCTCCCAGGTGGCGCCGGCGTCCTTGCTGCGGAAGACGCCACCCTCCTCGCTGCCGGAGTGGATGCTCCAGGGCTTGCGATACACCGTCCACGCGGTTGCATAGAGGATGCGCGGATTGGAGGGATCCATCTCGATGTCGTTGAAGCCGGTCTGCTCCGAGATGAAGAGAAGCTGCTCCCAGGTCTGGCCGCCGTCCCTGGTCTCGTAGATGCCGCGTGCCTCACCCGGCCCGTAGATGTCGCCGAGCACGGCGGCATAGAGATGATCCGGGTCCGACGGGCTTACCACCATCTCGGGAACCTGCACAAAGCCCGGGCTCCAGACATGCGCCCAGGTCTTGCCTCCGTCGGTGGATCGATAGATGCCGTCACCGGTGGAGATGTTGCCGCGCGGACAGCCGGACCCGGTACCCACCCAGATGACGTTGGGATCCGACGGCGCCACCTTGATGTCGCCGATCGAACCGACGTTGAAAAAGCCGTCGGAGATGTTCTGCCACGTGGTGCCCGCATCGGTGGTCTTCCACACGCCGCCGCCCGTGTAGCCGGCCAGGAACGTGAACGGCTCGTCGGCAAAGCCGGTCACCGCGGTCGCACGCCCGCCGCGATTGAAACCGGTCGGCCGGTAGGAGAGGTGCGAGAAGAACTTCGGATCGACGGTGACGTTGGGGTCGTCCTGCGGCGTCGCCGCGAGGCCGTAATGGAGGTGCCCCTCATGAACTTCCGAGATGGCGATACCGGGAAGCGTCGCGGCGGCGACCGCAGCCACGCCCGTCGCGGCGACGGAGCTCTCCTGCGCTGAAGTCGTGGGAGCCACGCCGATCGAGAGTACGGCGACCATCAGGCCAAACGAGGCATACCAAACGAACTGGTTGAGCTTCCTCAAAGCGGTACCTCCTGGGAGTTGCGAGCAGTGCGGGGCCGGAGGGGTCCGACCCGCTGAAAAGTCGGGCTTTCGCATCGCATAGGTGTCGTTAGAGCACCTATGAAATCCGCCGGAAGGCCGCAGCGTCAACCCTGCCCCGTCGGGAAACGGAGTTTCGGCTCCGCTTTTACATTCTTTTTACATCGACAGCCTCCGGACGCGGGCGAGGAGGAACCGTATCACCGGATATCGAAGAATCCGTTACCCGCGCTTCGCGGCGCCTACGGGTCGATCACGGCTCCGTACTGCAGGATGAAATGAAACACCCGCGACACTTCCAGCATGTCGGCTCCGGTGAAGCTGACAGAGTGCGCGTCGGGGCGCTCGAACATCGGCAGCAGCGCCAGTACCTGGCTGGGTCGGTAGTTCTTGAAGCGCACTTCGGCGTTGATCGGCGTTCGCTGCGTGTACGGGCGGAAGTCGCCGATCCTTCGCACGGCCCTCTCCGCGGTCTCGCGGATCAACGCCTGCGCGGCCGCCGGCGTCATCGTGCGCGCCGCATGGAACGAAATCGCGTGTTTCACGACGGCCGTCTCGATCTCGCCGATGATCGCCTGGGCCTCGGCG
>CAYSHI010000454.1:0-5527 GCA_964430745.1 uncultured Acidobacteriota bacterium
CTTACGCCCGTTGTTTCCGAAGCTATCCTGTCGAGACTTCGCAGCGACCCTTCTTCGCGCCCTCGCCCGCCCGTAGCGTCGCCGGAGGGCGGGGAGCGCAAGGCGCGCGCAGCGCAGAGAGACAAAGGCGTACCCCAGTACGCCGCAGTCGAACGAGCAAGTCGCAACGCCGCGATCGCCGTCCTCCGGCGACGCTACACGCTAGGAGCCGTTGCCGGCGGTAGTAAAGACGTCGACAGCCTCCAACACGATCATGCGCGTGTCGTCCTCGGTCGGGTGGTAGTCGATCTCGACGATCACCGCATCGCCCAGGTCCCACCCGGCCTCCTCAAGCCGCTCGGCCCACTCCACCGCCACCACTCGGCCTTCGCCGTAGAGCTCCTCGAGTCCGAGCTCCACCAGCGATTCCGGGCTCAGCCGATAGAGGTCGGCGTGGTACAGGTTGAGCGATCCGGAGTGCTCGTTGATGAGCGTGTAGGACGGGCTCTTGATCTCGTCGGCGCTCAGCCCCATGCCCTCGGCAAGCCCGCGCACGAACACCGTCTTGCCGGCGCCGAGCGGTCCGAAAAGCAGCACCACTTCTCCGCCGTGCAGGCGCTCGCCGAGCTTACGACCGACCTCGCGGGTCTCGTCGGCGTTGCGGGTTACGTAGTCACGCGAAGATCTCACGGCCCACCGTCGGTCTCAGTCCTCGAGCTTGAAGCTCAAAAAGGCGTCGGCAAGCGCGCCGACGATGTCAGAAGCAATGAGCGAGATCTCGCCCACCTCGCGGGCGGCGATGTCCCCTGCCTCGCCGTGCAGGAACGTCCCCAAGCGTGCGGCATCGAACGGCTCCACTCCCTGGCCGATCAAAGCGGCGATCAAGCCGGTGAGCACGTCGCCCGATCCACCGGTCGCGATGCCGGGGTTGCCGGTGGGGTTGACCGCCACGCGACCGTTCTCGTCACAAACCAACGAGCGGTAGCCCTTCAGGACGACGACGGCGCCGGCGCGCTCCGCCAGCTCCCGAACCGCCGCCAGTCGGTCACTCTGGACATCCGCGGTGTCGCGGCCGAGCAGGCGCCCTGCCTCGCCGGGGTGCGGCGTCAGCACGCACGGGGGACCGACCCCCTGCAACACCTCGCAGGCGCCGGCGAAGGCGTTCAGTCCGTCTGCATCCAGAACCACCGGTACCGCCGCGCCGAGAACAACCTGGCGTATCAGCGTCCGCGTCTCGTCGGAAGTGCCGACACCCGGTCCGACAGCCATGACGTCGGCATCGCGCGCCAGCAACGCGATGCCCGGTTCCGCCGCCTCGCTCAGGCCGCCGCTCGCGTCGGTCGCGTGCGGGCGCACGAGCGCTTCGGCGACATGGCCCGCAACGATGTCCGCGACGGACGCCGGCGCGGCGACCGTCACCAGACCGGCTCCACCGCGCAGCGCTGCCTGCGCCGCGAGCGCGGCCGCCCCTGACATCCCCGGCGCCCCTCCGACTATCAGGACAGCGCCGTAGCTGCCCTTGTGGCTGTCGGGCTCGCGGATCGGAAGCGTCGCGCCGATCTCCTGCGGCGTGAGGACCTCCAGGGCGCTGTCGATCGCGTCGATCGCCTGCGGTGGAATGCCGATATCGACGACGCTGAGCTCGCCGACGAGCTCGCACGCGGGAGCGAAGGCGTGGCACAGCTTGGGGGCGGCAAAGGTCACCGTCAGGTCGGCAGCCACCACCGGGCCCATGATCTCTCCGCTGTCGGCAGACAACCCGCTGGGCAGGTCCACGGCCACGACCGCGGCATCACTCTCGTTGATTGCCTCGACAACGTCGCCGAAATGCCCGCGCAGCGCGCCGCTGATGCCGGTGCCGAACAGCGCGTCGACGATGCAATCGAAGCCGACGATCTCTTCAGCCTTGTCCTTCCACGCCGGTTCGTCGGGCAGCTCGACGATGTCGACACCGAGTTTCGCCGCCATTTGATGGTTGGCCGCCACCGATCCGTTCAGATCATCGGCGGCGGCGAACAGGTACACCCGCACGACGCGGCCCAGCGCGTGCAGGTGACGCGCCACGACGAATCCGTCGCCGCCGTTGTTTCCTTTGCCGCACATGATGGCGACCAACTCCGGAGGCTCCTCGCCGAAGAACTCCTCCATCGCCTCGACCACCTGCACGCCGGCGTTCTCCATCAGCACGAGCTCGGGAATGCCGTGGTCTTCGATGGCGGCGCGGTCGCACGCTTGGATCTGTTCGGTATCGAGGATCTTCATGATGGGAGCGATTATAGCCTTGCGTCCCGCTGGTATACTGCGACTTCGTTCCTCGTTGCCCCCTTTTGCACGGCTGGCGTCCCATGTCGCTGAGAATCCTTCGCCTGATGACCGCCGGGGAGTCGCACGGCCCGATGCTCGTCAGCATTCTCGAGGGACTGCCCGCGGGGATGCCGATCGACATCGGCGCCATCGACGCCGACCTGAAACGTCGCATGGGCGGCTACGGCCGCGGCAAGCGGATGAAGATCGAGAGCGACCGCGCCCGCATCGTGGGCGGTGTGCGGCGCGGCACGACGATCGGCAGCCCGATCGCCTTCCTGATCGAGAACAAGGACTGGCCCAACTGGCAACACGTCATGGGGGTCGAAGCACCCGTGGCGCGTGATGAAGACACCGGCGCAGTCGGTGAAAGCGGCAACTTGCCGGCGACGGCTCCCGACCCCCGCCGCGTCTCGCGCCCCCGCCCCGGCCATGCCGATCTCGCGGGCGGCCTCAAATACGATCGCTCGGACCTGCGTGACATTCTCGAGCGCGCCAGCGCCCGCGAAACCGCCAGCCGCGTGGCCGCCGGCGGCTTCTGCAAGCAGTTCCTCTCCGCTCTCGACGTCGATATCGCCTCGCACGTCATCCGCATCGGCGGCGCGGCGGTCGACGAGGACGCCTCGGTCGACTTCGAAACCATGGCTCGCGACGCCGATGCCTCGCCCGTGCGCTGTGTCGACGAGGGCGCGTCTCGGCGCATGATCAAGGCGATCGACGCCGCTTCCGACGACCTCGACACCCTCGGCGGCGTCGTCGAGATCGCGGCGCGCAACGTCCCCGCAGGGCTCGGCAGCCATGTCCAGTGGGACCGCAAGCTCGACGCGCGGCTGGCGCACGCGATGATCTCCATTCCCGCGATGAAGGCGATGGAAATAGGAAACGGCGTATGGGCCGCGGGGCAGCCCGGCTCGGCGGTCCACGATGCCATCACCTTCGATCGTCAAGCCGGCAGCTGGAAGCGGCCGACGAACCGGGCCGGAGGCACCGAAGGAGGCCTGACCTACGGCGGAGAGCTGCGCGTGCGCGTGTACATGAAACCGCTCGCGACGCTCCGCAAACCCATGCACTCGGTGGATATCGACACCGGAGAGGCGATCGCCGCCGTCGTGCAGCGCTCCGACGTGTGCGCCGTGCCCGCCGCCGCCGTCGTCGGCGAAGCCATGCTCGCCCTCGTTCTCGCCGACGCCTGCCTGGAGAAGTTCGGCGGTGACAGCCTGGCGGAGACGCAGCGCAACTGGCGCGGCTTTCTGCAGCAGGTGCAGGAGTTCCCACCCTCGAGTTGACCCGCATGGCGACAACGCCGGGGGCCGGGGGGCCCGTCAACCGGCGCGCAGGAGCTCCCGGGCTACCGCCACCGCCGCGTCGATCGCCTTCGCATCGACGCCACGGTGGGTGACGAACCGTATGTAGTGCGGACCGGTCTTCAGGCACGCCACGCCACCGTCGCCCAACCGCTCGACGATGTCGTCGGCCCCCCGGCTGCAGCCACCGACGTCGACGACAACAATGTTGGTGTCGACGTGACCGAACGCCAGCTCGATGCCCTCGAGAGCCGTGAGGCCGTCGGCAAGCCGCCGCGCGTTGGCGTGATCCTCGGCGAGTCGCTCCACCATCGCGCGCAGGGCCACGCGCCCGGCCGCCGCCACCACCCCCACCTGGCGCATTCCGCCCCCGAGCATCTTTCGAACGCGACGGGCCTCACCGATGAGCTGCTCGCTTGCGGCGAGCATCGATCCCATGGGAGCGCTCAGCCCCTTGGACAACGAAACCATCACGGTGTCGAAGCCCGCGGCCAGCTCCGCCACCGGCGCACCCGAAGCAACGGCAGCGTTGAACAGTCGCGCGCCATCCAGATGCAGCGCCGCATCGCACTCGCGTCCGATACGCCGAACCTCGTCGAGCGCGGCGCGCGGCCACACTCGACCGCCGGACATGTTGTGGGTGTTCTCGACGATCACCAGCGTTGCCGGCGAGCGGATCGCCGGTCTCGGGGCGAGTGCTTCCGCCAGGCAGCCCGGCTCGAAGACACCGCGGTCCCCCTCCACGACCCGCGGCTGCACGCCGGAAATGACCGCCATTCCCGAAAGCTCCCAGTCGTAGGAGTGGCCGGTGCCCTCGATGATCACCTCGTCGCCCGGAGAGGTGAGCAGCCGGATCGCGATCTGATTGCCCATCGTCCCGCTGGGGACGAACAACGACGCCGGGTAGCCGAGAATCTCCGCGCACTCCCGCTCGAGCGCGGCGACGGTCGGGTCCTCGCCGAAAACATCGTCGCCCACCGGAGCCGCGCCCATCTCCCGCCGCATCTCGTCCGTCGGTTCGGTGACGGTATCGGAGCGAAGGTCGATCATGGCGCGGACAGGGTGGCTTTCAGGTACGCACCGGTGTGAGACAACGGCGCCGCGGCGATGTCTTCGGGAGTGCCCTCGGCCACCACCCAGCCGCCGTCGTCACCGCCCTCGGGTCCGAGGTCGATGATCCAGTCCGCGGTCTTCAGAAAGTCGAGGTTGTGCTCGATCACGACCACCGACGAGCCCGCGTCCACCAATCGGTTCAGCGCGAACAGAAGCTTGGAGATGTCATCAAAGTGAAGCCCCGTGGTCGGCTCGTCGAAAAGATACAGGGTCTTGCGGCCCGCACCCTCGATGAGGTGGGCGGCCAGCTTGACACGCTGGGCCTCGCCGCCGGAAAGCGTCGTCGATGGTTGCCCCAGGCGCAGATAGCCGAGACCCACGTCCTCGAGAACCTGCAGCCGCCGCGCGGTGGCCGGAATGTCCGAGAGGAAGCGACGCGCCTCGCTGACGGTCATCTCCAGGACCTCGTGGACGTTCTTGCCCCGATACCCGACCTCGAGCGTATCCGCCCGGTAGCGGCGGCCTTCGCATTCCTCGCACGGCAGGCTGACGTCGGGCAGGAACTGCATCTCGACCACAACTTCGCCGCTCCCCTCGCACGACTCGCACCGCCCGCCCGAGACATTGAACGAAAAATGACCGGCGGCGAACCCGCGTGCCCGCGCATCGCGCGTCGCCGCGAACGCCGCCCGTATGCCGTCGAACGCCTTGATGTAGGTCACAGGATTGGAACGCGACGAGCGGCCGATCGCCGACTGGTCGACGAGAACAACCCGCTCGATCTGATCGGCGCCCTCGATACGGTCGTGCCCACCGACCTTGTCTTTCCACGGGCCCATGCGCTGCTTCAGCCCGCCGTGCAGCACGTCGTGAATGAGCGTGCTCTT
>CAYSHI010000455.1:0-12879 GCA_964430745.1 uncultured Acidobacteriota bacterium
TATATGAAACCTATATCGGTTCACGTCTCCGAAAACGACTACGAGGAGCTCAAGTCGATGGCTGCACGCACCGGAAGACCCGTCGCCGAGCTCATCCGGCGCGCGATGGCGGAATACCTCGATCGCGAGCGCTCGAATGCCCGCTCGGTGCTCGACCTCTCGCCGCACGACAGCGGCAAGCTGCTCGGAACGTGGACACGCAGCGAGCTCGCCGACCAGATGCGGGACCGATGACCCTGGGAATCGACACGGACGTTCTGGTCAACTGGGCGATGCGCGGAGCTCGCCACCACGGTGCCGCCCGCACCCTCTTCGAAGACGAGATCGCGACCAAAGAGACTCCGATCGCGATCACGCCCCAGGTCCTCTTCGAGTTTATTCACGTGGTCACGGATCCCCGTCGTTTCGAGCGGCCGATGGACATGGACCACGCCGTATCGTTTGCGAGGGAGCTTTGGGAGGCGCGAGAGACGACCCGGGTCTTGCCAGGTTCGACGATGCTGCATCGGGTGCTCGAGCTGATCCACCGCCTCCGCCTCGGCCGCAAGCGCATCCTCGATACCGCGCTCGCGGTAACGCTAGCGGACGCGGGCGTCCATCAGCTCGCAACCTTCAACGCGAAGGACTACGAGGTGTTCGCGTTTCTAGAAGTTATCGATCCGCGTGCTCAGAACGCATGATCGCGTCGGGGCGCGGGCTCCCGGGCTCACGATCCCACTTTGAGCAGCGCGTAGACCGATCTCAACAGGGACCCCGAATGCCCGAACAGCGAAGCCACCGAGCTCACCAGATCGGTGATCGGCGACACAGCGTGCCCGACGGCCTCGACCTCGAGCCGGAAAACCTTGCGGTTGGCCTCGATCTTCTGCAGCAGAAGCTCCTTTTCGTACTCGGCCTCTTTCATCGCTCGACCCTCCACGATTCGTAGTCCTTGCGAAGCTCGCCGATGGTCGCCCGGAATGGCGGCGGGGCGTTGTTGATCGAGGCGAAGATGCGCCACAGGAGCAAGAGGCCCACCGCGGTATAGAACGCCAGCAGCGACCCGACGACGGCGATCCGATTCTCCCAGAAGGTGATGATCAGGAAGGCATTGAGCGACAGGAACGCCATGAACAGAGCCATGACGGCCAGCTCCATGGCCAGCATGATGCGCGTAGCGCGCTGCTTCTCGCTCTTGAGCTCGAGGGCAAACAGATCGAAGCGATACTCGAGCCCCTCGACGAACGTTCCCCATACCCGAGACAACGACGTCGTGAGCTCCTCGCGCGTGCCGGAGGTGTCGAGTTTCATGGTCGTCTTCCTCAGCGTCGTCGGTTGAAGAGGATGCCGGCGAGCAACCCGACGCCGGCGGCTACGCCCACCGCCGCCAGGGGCTGCTTGCGAATGAGCTCCTCCGCGCGCTTCGTCGTGTCCTCGAAAGTGATTTCCTTGTCGGCAAGATCTTCGCGGGCGATGCGCGCGGCCTCATCGACGAACTCGCGTAATCGCGTCGCCCAATGCGCCGAATCGGTGGCCGGTTCGGTCTCGTCTTGCTGCTCGTCAGAGTGCTCGCCCGTCGCACCAGACGCGCGGGACTCTTCCGCGGACGCCTTCTCACCGGCGTCGGCGGTGCGCGACTCCTCATCGCGCGGTTCTTCCGGCACCGAACCTGGCGAGTCTTCGCCCATCGTCTCTTCGGTCATCTCTCGGCCTCCTGTCCGCTATCTTGTTGACTTCGGACTTCTCCCCGCAGGATGGACATCAGCCCTGCCGAACGCAAGGTGAAGCTCCCATCACCACACGCCGGCAAGACGTTGTTGCGCTCCGCGGTCGTCTTCGCTCTGGCGGTCGCATACCCGACGTCCGCATCGGCGTCGTCGGCATCGGCTTCGGAGCCGCTCGGGCGGGCGACACGCCAAGACTAGCCCGGGAAAGCACCCACTCTCGGTCTCACCACGCGAGCCGCTCCACGCCGGCGGCCCCGTCGAAGTGTTCGTCTCTGCTTACCACGGGTTGGGCGTGCTGCCGGGCCAGAGCGGCAATCCACACGTCGTTTTCCGGAATCGGTCGACCCGCCTCGCGCAGCTCGTTGCGGACGGCGGCGTAGTGCACCGTGGTGACGTCATCGACCCGCAGCACCAACGACTCCCGGATGAGCGTTTCCAGGAATGCCGTCAGCGCCTGTCGGTGGCGGGACCGCATCAGGCCATACCGGTACTCGCCGATGACGATAACCGGAAGATGGTGCCGCTCCGAGGAACCGAGCAGATCGGCCAGATCGGGGTCTCCCCGCAAGAGCGCTGAAACCGCATTGGTGTCGAGGATCATTTCCATTCGTCCGGATCGACCCGGCCGAACTCCTCGGTGACCACGGCGTCGACGGGCGCGATGATAGCCGCGTCGGCCACGCCGAAAACCCTTCTCCATCCCGCCGGTTGTTCCCGCGCGGAACTTCCCGCCTCGCCGAGGTATTCGCGCAGCGCGGCGGTGAAGAAGTCCTTCAGACTCTGGCCTCTCAATGCAGCCTCTGCCTTGCTCCTGCGGAAAAGCTCATCGTCCAATTCGATGGTTGTTTTCATGAGGCCCATATTTCCATATTTATGGGTTATCGATCAATCTCATATCAAAGCCTCATTGGAATTCGACGGGCACGGGCGACATTCTTCCGCGGGCGACCTCCTTCTCCCGACGGATTTCGCCTGGATGAATGCGGTCGCCGCCGACTTCGGGTCGCGCGATAGGCTCACCGGCGGCTAGAAGAGCACGCCGATACCGGAGAACGAGACAGAAGCGCAAGCGAGCTACCGAGAGCGAATCTGCTCCTGCACCGCGGCCTTGAGCTGGGGGCCGGCGGGGTTGCCCGGATGGGCGGCGATGATGCGGTCGGCCATCGCGAGCGCCTCCTGCAGCCGCTCGCGTTTAAGGTAGAAATCGTAGAGGGCGTAGAGGTAGTCGAATTGTCCGGGGTCGAGCGCGAGTGCCTCGGACAGTTGGGCTTCGGCGCCCGCGTCGTCGCCGAGTTGCTGCAACAACAGGCCATGGTTGTAGCGAACGCGGGCATTCCCGGGCATCCCCTCTGCCGCCTGTCGCAACAGCGGCTCGGCCTCCACTGCCCGGCCTGAGCCGGCGAGCAACAGCGCCAACGAATAGGCGGCATCGGACTGGTCCGGATAAGCCTCGAGGATCTCTCGCAGGAGTTGCTCGGACTCGGCGTCGCGTCCCTGTTGGCTGAGCAGCACGGCGAGGTTCATCTTCGCCGGAAAAAACAGCTCGTCGATCTCGAGGGCAGTGCGATAGTACCGCTCGGCCTGCTGGGGTTCATTTCGTGCCATCGCCAAGTTGCCGAGGTTCATGCCGCCGGCGGCGAAGTCGAGCGAACGCTCGGTGGCGCTCACATATTCGTCGAGAGCTTCCTGCAGGGCGTCGCGCTGGTAGGGCTGAAACAGGCCCGCGGAAACGGAAGCGAGCTCGGAAGCCGCCCGCAGGCGGACCGCCTTGACCGGATCGAAAAGCAGCGGTGCCAACAGGGACACGAGCTCCGCGGGATCGGCAACCACGGTGCTATCGACCGCGGTGTGGCGCACGAGGGCGTCCTCGTCGGCCAGGGCCCGGCGGATGACGCGTGTGGTCTCGTCGGAGGGGTAGGCACGTAAGGCCTCGAGGGCGGTCGCCCGTACGATGGCGGGGTAGAGCGTGTTTTCGATCAGCTCGATGAGCTGCCCGTGTGCCTCCGGTGCACCTTCTCGCGCCGCCGCCAGAATGGTGCCGAAGTGCGGCTTGCGGGCGCGCCCGTACCAGGTGGTGAACGCATCGATCGACCATTGCAGTGGCCTGTCGTCGTGGCAACCGCTCTGCGTGCAGGCGTTGGGAACACCGAGCTCGGCGGTCAGGTCCGGCCGCGGCACGCGCAGGCTGTGGTCGGCACGATAGTCGACGACCATAAACGGTTGCTCGGGCATGTGGCACTTGATGCACAGGGCGCCGTCGCTCTGCTCACCCTCGTAGACCTTCTGGTGGAAGTGATGCTCGTAGGCGTCGTAGGTGTCGGCGCGGTGGCACTGTGTGCACAGGGCATTGCCGGACTCGTGGAACTGCAGGCTATGAACATCGTGGCAGTCGCTGCAGCGAATGCCGTTGGCGTACATCTTGCTCTGCACGAACGAGCCCCAGACGTAGTCTTCATCGAGGATCTGGCCGTCGACGTGGTAGAGGCCCTCGCGCAGCAGGGCCGGGAGCATCACGTCGAGCAAGTCGGTCTGCGTGTGGTCGTAGTCGTCGAGCTCGCTGTGGCGCGAGTGACACGGGGCGCACAGAGCAACCTGCTGGCGATTGTCGATGTCGCCGGTGCGCACCAGCAGTTCGTAGTTGTCGACGTCGCGGCGCGCCATCGGCGGGATCTCGGCCCAGGCGACATGGCGCGACCCGGGACCGTGGCAAGCCTCGCAGGATACGTCGATCTCCGAGAACGTCGTCTCGTAGGTTCGCGTCTCGGGGTCGAAGCCCTTGATCAGGTTGGTGGAATGGCACTCGGCGCACATGCCGTTCCAGTTCTGCCCGTTGCGCGTCCAGTGCAGCCAGTCGTCGGCTGGAATGTCCTGCTCGCCATACAGGAAGAACCAGCGTTCCTCTTCGGTATGCCATGCGAGGCTGAACGCCTGCAGCCGGCCGCCGGCGAAGGGCACGAGGTACTGCTGCAGCGGCTCGACACCGAACGTGTATTGCACCTCGAAGTCGCCCATCTCGCCGCCCGGTCCCTCGGTGTGGATGAAGTAGCCACCGTCGCGCCGGAAGAAGCGTGTCGTTACACCGCCGTGTGCGAACTCCGCGTCGTCGAAATCGCCCAGGACGGTCTCCTCGGTGGCGTGCGCCATGGCGTTGTCGTGATCGGACCCGGTCCAGCTCTCGTAGGCGGCTCGGTGGCAGTCGACGCAACCGTCGCGCCCGACGAACGTCGGTGCGGGGGCCGCGGCCAAGGTCGCGTCGGCCATGCGCCGCGTTTCGATGACGGCGTACAGCGGAATCGACAACACGATCACCGCGAGGGCGACCAATCCGGTGATCCGCCAGCCGCGCAGGGGATCCGACGCCGGGAACCCGTCCCTGGTTGCCTCCCGCGGCCCCGCTTCACTCCGTCGAGCGGCCCCCTCACTCGGCTGCGCGGCCCTCTCACTCGGTCGAGCGCCTGCGTCGCTCGGTCGAGTAGCGGCGGCACCCGGTCGCGTGGGCTCCGGCGATGCTGCTTCCGGGGAGACGCGCGGTTCCTGCGCGGCGCTCTTTCTCTTCTTCGGCTTGCTCCGCCGCCGCCTGCTCGCCGCGCTCATGCCCGCGTTACCTGGTCGGGATGAAAGAACTCCCGGCGGATCGGACGGCTGATATCCACCTTGACGACGCCGTTCTCGACGCGCACGGCGAACAGGTCGAGGGCGCGCGGGGCGGGCAGGCTGAGCACCTCGCCGCGCACGTCGAACGCCGACGCGTGGCATGGGCAAGCGAAGCGCTGCTCGTCCTCGATCCACGGCACGGTGCAGCCCAGGTGGGTGCACTTGCGATGAAGGGCGAGGAAGCCGCCGTCGTCCAGGCGTGCCAGGTAGAACCTGCCGGCGCGGAACGCGGTCACCGTGCCGGGCTCGAAACGATCCACAGGACCGGCGACGAAGATGCCGAATTCCTCGCCGGCGCCCGCCGAGCGGCGGTCGCGGGGCCGCAAGAAAGAGCCGACGACCCAGCCGATCTCGAGCGTGGCCATCGCCCCCAACGCGAGCAGGAGCCAGGACACGAAGCCGCGCCGGTCGGTCGGTCGCACGCCGCCGTTACCGCCTTTCGATTTCACGCGGTCCATGGCCATACGAGCGCCATCCCTTCGCCCCGGAACCAGATGCCCACCACCGTCAAGAGTGTGAAACCGACGAACACCAACACGAACAGCGCCTGCGCCGCCTCGTTGCGGGATGCCTCAAACCACCGCTTCACCGCCACGTAGAAGCCGATCATCGCGCCGAAAAGGACGACGAACGGCAGGAGGCCGTCGGTAAACCCGGGCGCCATCACCGCGTCGCCGCCACCGACCGTGGAACGCAGCTCGTCGAGCACGACCCACGACGGGGTCGCGACGATCGCAGCCGCGGCGGCCACCAGCGCCATGCGCTTGCCCTTCGGCGTGAGGAACCAGTCGCCTTCCAACTCCGCGTCGTAGCGGGCGTAGGCGATGTATGCCAGCGCGAGGCCGGCAAGCAACGGAATCACGAACACCGCGAACAGCGGGTGGAAGTGCAGCAGCAGCTCCTGGAAGCCGAGGAAGTACCAGGGCGCCTTGGCCGGATTGGGGCTCATGCCCGGGTTGGCAGGCTCGCCTAGCGGCGCGCCGATGAAGATCGCCAACTGCAGGATCAACGCCACGAGCACGAGCGCGACGACCGTCTCGCGAAGAAGCAAATGAGGGAGAAACAGAACGCGCTCGTTACCGGGATCGGTATCGCCATCGGGCCCGGCCTCGTCCGTATCGGCCCGAGCGCCCACATCAGCCCCGGCGCCCCCGCGCCCGCTCGGCGACACCACGCCTCCGGCCTTGCGGACCCGCCAGAAGTGCCACGCCATCAGGCCTATCAACAACGCCGGAACGATGGTCGTATGCACGGTGTAGAAGCTGATCATCGTCGCCGCTCCGATCTCGGGGCCCGCGCGGATGATGCGCTGCAGCGTCGCGCCCAGAATCGGCACGTAGGCAACCATCTCGGTGCAAATGGTGATCGCCCAGTACGACGTCTGATCCCACGGCAGCAGATAGCCGGTAAAGGCCGAGACCAGCACGCACGCCAGCAAGCTCAACCCGATGAGCCAGTTGAACTGACGAGCCCCCCGAAATGCTCCGGTCAGGTAGACGCGCAGCAGGTGAAGCGCCGCCACAACGACGATCAGGTTGGCGCTCCAGTAATGAACACCTCGCACCAGGCGGCCGAACAGAACCTGCTCCTGCATGCCCACGATCGAATCGAAGGCGCGCTCGGGCGAGGGCTCATAAGCGAACATCATGAGCACACCGGTACCCATCAGAAGCAGCACCAGGACGAGCGACATACCGCCGAGACCGAAGGTGTGGGTGTAGCGGATCGTGCGGGCGGGCACACGAATCGGCCGCATGTGCAGCACCAGCGTGTGAGCGACGATCCACTTGCGGTCGTAGTCACTCCGAGGGATCGGCGGCCGGCGGAAGATCGACCGCCAAATCCGCGCGGGCAGGTTGGCCCGCGACAGGCCGGGCGGAGAATAATCGGACATGGCCGTCTTATTCTACCGCTACGCACGCTCCGATCAAGATGCGGCCGGCCGCGGACTACGAGTCCGTTTCGGCAGCTGCCGCTTCGATCTCCTTGCCCTCTCGTCTTGCCCGCGCCCAGGTGACGTCGAGATTCATGATCGTGGGGCTTTCGATGGCGTCGTCGATGAGCCCGAACGCCGCCATGATAATGCGACGTTGCAGCTCGACGTGGAACGGCGTGCCGAAGTGATGCCCCATCCGAAAGGGTACGAAGACGGCCCGTGGCGGCTTGACCGCCTCGGTCACGTCACGCGCCACGGAGATGGAAACGGTGGGGATGCCGCGTCGTTCGATGGCGCGCTGGACCAGCGCGATGCCCTGGTGGCAAATCGGTCAGGCCGGTGCGGCCAATACGATATCGGCCGCCTCCTCTTCCACCGCCGCGGCAATGTCCTCGGCCACCGTCGACTCGAACAATCCCGGGTCCATGTTGTAGCCGATGAAGGTGTAGAAGTTGTCGGTCAGCCCGCCGAGGGTTCCCTCGGCGACCAACTCCTGCAGCCGTGTGATCGGGAAGATCACGTTGAGGTCGCGAAGCGCGCCGTCGGTCGGGTACTTGAGCTGGTGGATCTCGAGGTCGTCGGGACTCGAGCCCGAAGGCACGCGGCGAAACGTGTAGTCACCCACCGGGTGCGTCACATCGAACGGCAGGGTGCCCTTGGGCTGCACGCCCGAGGAGCTCACGAACGCCACCCGAGCTTCGGACAACGGCTTGTCGAGGCGCGCCAGCGGCACGATCTCCGACTTCGTGATCATCGACCCCGGATAGCGTTCGTTGACCGTTTCCCAAAGCCCGGGCCTGAGCTGTGCGCCGCCTGTCTCAGAGCTCGCCATCATGAATCCATTCGCCGGAGCGCTTCACGAAGTAGAAGTGCAGATAAAAGAAGAGGTGCGCCAGGGTCTCGGGGCTCCGGGTCTCGACGATCTCGTGGATGAATTCGCGATCGGTCTCGGGAAGCTCGATCAGCAGCTTGAGCGCCTCGACCCAGGCCTTGTCGATCTCTTTGCGCCCGGCAACCTCGTCGCCATCGCCGAAGTGCAGCCGCACGTAACGAATGAGCTTGTCGAAGTCGCCAGCGTCGGTGGCTTCCTTCAGGTAGGCGACGGACATGGCAATCCGAGTGTACTCCCTGGCGCCGTCCAGCTCGTTTGCTACAATGTAGCAATGGATTCGAAGAAATACCTCGGTGAGTTCGAGCAAGCGATTCTCCTCGCGGTGCTGCGAGTCGGCGACGGAGCGTACGGAGCGAGCATCCGCAAGGAGCTGGAAGCCTGTACCGGGCGCTCGGTCTCGCACGGCGCCGCCTACGTGACCCTCGATCGCCTGGAGGACAAGGGGCTGTTGGCATCCGCGCTGGGCGATTCGGCGCCGGGGCGTGGCGGCCGCCGCAAGCGCCTCTTCCGCGTCACGGGCGACGGCGTGGCGGCGCTGCGCGCCTCGCGCGGCGCGCTCGAGAAGCTCTGGAGCGGCGTCGAAGAGATGAAAGGAGAGCGATGATCACGCCGCCGCGGCCGCCTCGATGGGCGGAAGCGCTCGTGGCCCGGATCATCCGCAACCCCATCGCTCGCGAGGGGGCCACCGGCGATTTGCAGGAGGAATACGAAGCCCAGCGCGCCGGCGGATCCAGGACAGCGGCGGGCATGTGGTACTGGCGGGCGGCACTCGGATTAACGGCCTCCTACACACGGGAAAGCGTGCGGCGACGCGTTCGTTCGTCGAACAACCTCCCTTCTCATGCTCCCCGGCGTGGAGACTCCCTCATGCAGACCATCGCGCAAGATCTGCGCTTCGCCTTGCGCTCTCTCGGCAAGTCGTACGGCTTCACGGCAATTGCGGTGCTCACACTAGCGTTCGGCATCGGCGCCACGACGGCGATGTTCGGCATGCTTCACGCCGCCTTCGTGCGGCCGTTGCCCTACGAGGAGCCCGATCGTCTGGTGCTCGGCATGGCGACGTTCGACGGCGACGTCAACCCGATGATGTCGGCGTACGACTTCTTCGACTACCGAGAACAGGCGCGCACGCTGGAGTCGTTCTCCGCCTTCGCCGCGTTCGTTCAATCCGTCATCCTCACGGGATTCGACGAGCCCGAGAGCGTCGATGGGTTGTTGATTTCCTGGGACCTGTTCGCCGCGCTGGGTGTCGAACCGCAGGCCGGCCGGCACATGAGCGAAGCCTCGGGCTCTCCCGAAGGCGACGTCGAGGTGATGATCAGCGACCGGCTGGCCCGAAGACACTTCGCGACCCCCGAGGACGCAGTCGGCAAGATCCTGCGCGTCAACGGCACTCCCTCTCCCATCGTCGGCGTCATGGCCGCCGATTTTCATCTCTCCTTCGACGCCGACGTTTGGCTGCCCATGCGACGCGACGGCCCGTATGCCGGTGCGCGACGGTTTCACAATTGGCTGGCCGTCGGCCGCCTCGCGGACGGCGTCACGCAGGAGCAGGCTCAGAGCGAAGTCGACGCCATCTCGGCGCAACTCGAGGCCGAATACCCCGACTCGAACGAGGGCAAGGCGCTGCTGCTCGACAACCTCCACGCCCGTCTCGTGCAGCAGCAAAGCGTCAGCCTGTGGTTGCTGATGGCGGCCGTGAGCCTGGTGCTGCTGATCGCCTGCGGTAATGTCGCCAACCTGCTGCTGGCCCGCGGGTCGACGCGGCGTGGCGAGCTCGCCGTTCGCGCCGCGCTGGGAGCCTCACGTGGTCGGCTCGTGCGCCAGTTGCTCACCGAGAGCATCGTCATCGCGCTGGCCGCCGGCGTCGCGGGGCTAGCCCTCGCCGCCTGGCTGCAACGGCTCCTGCTGGACCTCATGCCGCTGTCGACACTCGGCATCGACTCTCTCGGCGTCTCGCCGGCGACCTTGGGATTCGCCCTCCTGGCGGCAATGGCGACGAGCTTGCTGTTCGGCACCGCCCCGGCGATCCACGGCGCGCCGGCCGATGTCGCCCAGCAGCTAAAGGCCGCCGGACGCACGATGGAGGGCCGTCGTGGCGCTCGCCTGCGCGGCGCACTGGTGGTGTTGCAGGTGGCGGTTTCCGTGGTGTTGCTCATCGGGTCGGGGCTCATGATCCGTTCGCTGTCCGGCCTGGCAACCGTGCCGCTGGGCTTCGCTCCCGAGAACCTGGTCACGGTCGAGCTCAACCTCAACGGCCGCGATTATCCCGAGGGCGATCAGGTGCGTTTGTTCTACGCCGATCTGCTCGAACGTGTGCGCGCCATCCCGGGCGTCGTCGACGCCGGCATGATCAGTCAGCTACCCATCCGCGACCCGGGGAACAACATCTACGTCTATGACGCCTCCGAGCCGCCCGTGGCCGCGAGCGATGCCGACCTGGCGTTCACGCGCAACGTTCTTCCCGGCTACTTCGAGGCCATGGGGATACCGCTCGTCGCGGGCCGCTCGGTCGAGGCTTCCGACACGCAGTCGAGTCCACCGGTGATGGTTATCGATGAGGCTATGGCGGCGGCGTTGTTCCCGGACGAAGACCCCCTCGGCCGCCGCGTCGTCATCGACTTCGGTGAGCCCGTCACCGCGGAGGTCGTCGGCGTGGTCGGCACGATCAGGGTCAACAATCTCTATCAAGAGAGTGAATCCACGATGTACTTCCCGTTTGCTCAGATGACGAGCCGTTCGATGCGACTCGCGATGCGCACGGCAGCGGACGCGGCGGGACCTGTGGCAACTTTGCGTGACGTCGTGCGGCGAATGGACCCGAACCTGCCGATGAACGAGCTCGCGACGATGGAGGGGCTCATCGACGATTCGATGTCGGGTACACGCGTCATCACCGGCTCACTGGCGTTGTTCGCCGGCGTCGCCCTCTCGCTTGCCGTCGTCGGCCTGTACGGCATGCTGGCGTACTACGTCGCCCAGCGGCGCCGCGAGATCGGCTTACGTCTCGCCATCGGCGCGCCGCGCGGACACATCCTGAGCTGGGTGCTGCAGCGTGGCATGGGCCTGGTGGCGATCGGCCTGATACTCGGTGTTGCTGCCGCCTTTGCCTCCACCCGGCTGATCGAATCGCTGCTGTTCGGTGTGGCGAACACCGACCTCTTTACCTTCGCGGGCGTCAGCGTATTGTTCGTCGCTGTGGCGCTGGCGGCGTGCCTGCTGCCGGCCTGGCGAGCCACCCGCGTCGATCCGATCGTGGCGCTGTCGACGGAATAGCCCGCGGCGTCACTGGGCTGCCTCTCCTTGACACTCTACAAGAGCCCATGACACGCTCCTGTAGACGATCGACAATACGCCCCCGAGGAGAATCACCATGGCACGTCCCGCAATCCGCCGACTGATCGGCCTGGCCGCCGTAATGGGCATCGCCAGCCTGTCCGCGGCAGCACTGTCACGCGCGACACCGGCGCAGACCGGCGAAGTTCCCGTGCTCGTCAGCACCGAGTGGGTCGCCGACCATCTCCAGGATCCCGACGTTCTGCTCGTTCATGTGGCAATGCCGGGCATGGCACCGGTCGAGGCATTCATCCCCGGCGCGGTGGTGGTCGACTACCACAGCATCGAGACCTCGGAAGGCCTGGCGGTCGAGCTTCCGCCGGTCGATACGCTGGTGTCGGTCTTCGAAGCCGCCGGCGTTTCGAACGACAAGCACGTGGTGCTCTACGGCGGCGGCGCGGCGCACATCGCGGCGCGCGCTTTCGTGACGCTCGAGTATCTGTCGCACCCACGCGTGTCGGTGATGGATGGCGGTATCGAGGCGTGGCAGGACGAGGGGCGCCCGACGGAATCGACGCCGGCGGAGCCGCAGCCGGACCACTTCGTGCCCGAGATCAACAGCGACCTGCTCGCCGACACCGCCTGGATCGAAGCCCGTCTCAACGATCCGACCATCGCTCTGATCGACGCGCGGCCCGCCTCGCAATTCGCCGGTCCGAGCAACCGCGGCCTGCGACCGGGGCATATTCCGGGGGCGGGGAACATCTACTTCGTCGAGTTGCTCGAATCCGAAGATGTCCCTCGCCTCAAGCCCCGCAATGAGGTCGAGGCGCTCTTCGCCGGGGCAGGATTCGCCGACGGTGGCACGGTCGTGAGTTACTGCCAGATCGGCATGCGCGCCAGTTACAACTACCTGATCGCCCGACACCTCGGCTACGACGTCAAGTTCTACGACGGATCGTGGCAGGAGTGGGGAGCGGACGAGAGCTTGCCGGCGGAGACGGGCTCCGGCCGCTGACCCCGATCTGGGCCTCGCTGTGCGATGCGCCAACTCGCGTCGGCGGATGGGGAGGTAGACGGGAGGGGCGAGATCTCGATACTGCCCTTCGCGTGAGGTGCGGGTTCTTGAGCGGCTTCGCCGCGTCTGCGGATCGCAAACACACGCGAGAGGACAGCATCGAGATCACGCCCCTCCCTCAGATCTGATCCGCCAAGTCGCAACTGCCAGGTCCCGCATCCGCCCGGCCGAGACGACTCCCCGTGCCAACCAGGGAACAGCGGCGACGACTCGAAGGGAGAACTCTCCGGCGCCCGTAGGCGGCCGAGCGCGAGTGCATGAAGCAAGGCAGGACCCGTGCAGACACGCTGAACGCGCGGGCACCGGAGAATTCTCCCCCGAGCCGGAAGACGGCGGA
>CAYSHI010000456.1:0-5983 GCA_964430745.1 uncultured Acidobacteriota bacterium
GCCGCTACCCTACGGGCAGAGGGAATTGCGCGCGATCTCGGCGTCAGGGCTCGTCGACGATGCCGAAGCATCGCCTTCCTCGCCCTTCCTTGATCTCGCCCGCAATTCCCTCTGCAAGTGTCAAGCCATGTTGGAGACAGCTCACTAGCTCGTTCGCCTGCGTTGCAGCAGCGCCTCCGCGAGGCCTGGACCACGCCCCGGCTCGCTCCAGGGACACACTTCGATGCAGATGGCGCACCCCAGCGTTTTCACGAAGTAAGGGATGCACTTGTCGAAATCGACGTACCACTTTCGCTCGCCGCGGACCATCTGCTTCTCGTTGGAAATGGCGTCGGCCGGGCAATCGACCACGCAACGAACGCAATGCGCACAGAGGTCGTCGACGCCGATGTCGACGGGCTCGTCGAGAGCCATCGGCAGGTTGGTGAGCACGGCTGCGAGACGGAAGTTGGAGCCGTGCTCGGCACTGATCGTCGAACCGTGCTTGCCGAGTTGCCCGAGGCCGGCCCTCACGGCCAGGGGGATGTGCAGGATGTCGGTGACGTTGGGATTCCCGTAGGCCTTGGCGGGCCATCCCATGGCGCGGATCTTTTCGGCAACGTCGATGGCGACCTTCGATACCTCGCGATAAGAGCGCAGCACCTCGGCCGCGGCGCGCGGCTGCGGAACGTGCGCCATCTCATCCCTGTCCATCTCGAGGCCGATGCAGATGGCGTACTCGTAGGGCACTTCCCGTCCCGCATACAGATCCTCCTCGGTGACCCGGGTCACGCCGACGAGCGAGGCGCCGGCGCGACGCGCTGCGCTCTTGATGTCCGCCGCCATGGCCCCGGGGTCCGATACCTCGCGCCGATCTCGCGCGACCGGGCCGTCCTGCCGGCGGAGCTGCCAGGTGTTGAGCACCATGTGACGCACCACAGGCCAGGGGTTGATGAAGCTGAAGAAGTCGTCGAGCGCCTGCCATTCGACGGCGTTTGCCTGGGAGCTATGGAACACCGGCGTCGCCCGAACCTTCTCCTCCAATCCGAGGCCGTTGATCTCGTTGCCCGGCCGCGGCGCGGATCGATGGCCGAACGAATACGTGGCCTTCGGCGGGTCGAGGGGTCTCACCCCGTGCCCCCCGGGTCGCTATTCATCTACCCAGAAGACCTCTCCCGCGGCTTCCTTGGCACGGTACGCCCGGCGGGTTCGCGCGCCGGTGGTGAAGTAGTGGAGGAGCATCCCCTGGATTCGCCAAAGCAGCTTCAGATCCCGCTGCAACCGACGGACGACCGAATCTCTCTCGGTTGATTGTTCATCGAGCGTGCGCATCAGAATTGCCTTTGCCGGGCCCGCGGGTTCGTTGCTCCGTCGTGCGGCCGGGCCGCGCCGCCCGCCGCTTCGTGCGTTCGACCCTACCGTACGGCCTCGACCGAGAGCGTGCCAATCCCACGGCCGAATTGTGGGACATTGTCCGCCGCGCCGGCTCGCCAGGGCGAACGGCGGAACCTTTCCCGCTCTCACGGCGTAGAAGGGAGAGACCCGAACCCGGAGCTCTTATGGAAACGCTGATCCAGGATATTCGCGGCGGCCTTCGCTCTCTCCTGAAGAGCCCCGGGTTCGCCATCGTCTCGACGCTGACGTTGGCGCTGGCGATCGGCGTGAACACGTCGATCTTCAGCCTCGTGAGCGTGATCGTGTTTGCCGACCTCCCCATGCAGGAATCGGACACGGTGCATCTCGTACGCGGCGTCAACGCCGAGCTCGAGATCGACCAGGGCAGCATGTCGCCGGCCGACTACATGGACCTCGTCGAGAGGTCGCGTAGCTTTGAGTCTCTGTCCGCTCTGACGGACGGACAATGGGTACTTACCGGCCTCGACCAGCCGATCCGCGTTACGGGGCTCCAGTTCACCGTCGGACTGACGGAATCGTGGAAGCTCCCTCCGGTGCTCGGCCGGAGCTTCACGGAGGGCGAGGATCGCTGGGGCGCCGAGCCGGTGGCCATGTTGACGCACGGGTTCTGGCAGGAGCAGTACGCCGGCCGCACCGACGTCATCGGCGAGACGATCAGCCTCGACGGCCGCGAGCACACGATCGTCGGGATCACCCATCCGAAGCTGGAGTTCGCCTCGTTCGCCACCGCCCAGGTGGTCACGCCGCTGATCTTCAATCGCGGCGAGCCCAATCGAGCAGGACGCTACCTCTTTGTCTCCGGCCGCCTCGCGTCGGGTGTTACGGACGAGATGGCGACCGCTGAGGTTCGTCAGATCGGCATGGACCTGTCGGACGAGCACCCGGCCCAGAACCAGGGATGGGGGCTGTGGTCGGCGCCGGTCATGGAGTCTCTGATCGACGACGATGGCAACACGATTCTTCTCCTGCTGCAGCTCACCGTCGGCATGGTCATCCTCATCGCCTGCGCCAACGTGGCCAACATGCTTCTCGCCCGATCAACGGCGCGGGCACGGGAGTTTGCGGTGCGTTCGGCGTTGGGCGCCAAACGATCGAGGCTCGTGCGCCAGCTTCTCACGGAGAGCCTGGTGATCTCGCTGGCCGCCGCGGGCCTCGGGCTGGCCTTCGCCTACGCCCTGAACGAGGCGCTGGTCTGGATCTCCGCCGGGACGGAAGAGGTCTTTCTCATGGCCGAGCTCGACGCAAAGGTGCTCGCGTTCACGCTACTCGTGTCGCTCGCGGCGCCGCTGGCGTTCGGGCTATTTCCCGCCTTGCGGGCATCGTCGTCGGGGCCCGCCGACGCGCTGCGCGACGGGCGCTCGGGCGACGGTGGGCGTTCCGGCAAGCGCGCGCGGGCGGCGCTGGTGGCTGCCCAGGTCTCGCTCGCGCTGACGCTGATGGTCGTGGCCAGCCTGCTCACTCGCACCGTTGTCAACTTGCAGTCGCGACCGCTCGGCTTCGCCGCCGAAGACCTGCTCACGGTTCACCTCGACCTGCCCGACAACCGCTACGAAGAACCGGAATCACGATTGCAGTTCTTCGAGCGCGCCCGCGAGGAGTTGGCCGGCGTTCCGGGCGTCGGCACGGTCGAGTTGACCAACGTCATCCCGGCGGCGGGGTTCGGCGCACGACGCTCGCTGGCTATCGAAGGTCGCGAACCGGCCGAGGGCCGTGCCGCCCCGACCGGAATGTTCGTCGCCGTGTCGCACGGGTACTTCGATCTCATCGGGCTGCCGATTTTGCACGGCAGGGCGTTCACGGAGGCGGACGACAGAGCGTCGTTCAAGGTCGCGATCCTCAGCAGGACAATCGCCGACCGTTACTGGTCGGACCAGGACCCGGTCGGAGAGCGCTTCCAGGTCGTCGGCGACGAGGAGTGGTTGCAGGTTGTCGGCGTCGTCAGCGACGTGCGTGCGGTCGCCGACACCGAGCAGGGATCTTCAGACATCTACGTGCCGCATCCTCAGGACTCCCGTAGCTCCATGTACCTCGTCACCCGAACCACCGCCGACCCGGCCGGTCTCGCCGAACCCATTCGTGACGCCATCTGGAAGGTGGACCCGAGTCAGCCGGTCGACGCGATCCAGACAATGGAGCGCGCCCAGTACCTGAGTACGTCGAGCAACTACGCGCTCCTCACTCTCTTCGTGACCTTCGCCGTGTTCGCGCTCTTCATGGCCGCCATCGGCATCTACGGTGTGATGGCCTACTCCGTCTCGCAGCGTCGACAGGAAATCGGTCTGCGCATGGCGCTCGGGGCGGAAGCCGGCACCGTCCGTTGGATGGTCGTTTCCCAGGGCGCCCGTTTGCTCGGAATCGGCACCGCGGTCGGCCTCATCGCCGCCTTCGCCGTCAGCCGGCTGCTCGGCAACCTCGTGTTCGGCATCAGCGCAACGGATCCGCTGACCTTCATCGGCGTGCCGCTCGTGCTCGCAGCGGTGGCACTGGCAGCGAACATGGTTCCGGCACTCCGAGCAACCCGCCTGGACCCGGCGGATACGCTGAAAGCGGACTAGTCAGGAGCTTCGTGCCCGGTGGGGGCTCGGCTTGGATCTTCAGCTTCCGCGGGGGGGGAGCCTGGCTGCTAGGCAGGCTGGCTAGGGGCGACGATACCCTCTCGCGTGAGGTGCGGGCTCTTGAGCGGCTGCGCCGCGTCTGCGGTTCGCAAGTACACGCGAAAGGGCATCGCCGCCCTACGCCAGCCCTCTGCATCGGTCCCGCCAAGCCGAATCTCCCCGCCCAAACGCACCCCGACCAACGATCCTGATGCCCTCCGATGGCCATGCCGCCCACCGCCGTCCGCCAGAGGTATCGGCGGGCAGCATAGGCGGCCGAGCGCGAGTGCCTGGCGCCAGGCAGCCGCTTCTCTGACCCGCTGAACGCCCGCTGCCCGCCGACACCCCCGCCCGGCCGATCCCGCGGGGAGTAACTACTCCAACAACGGCAGCGAGGTTGCGACAGGCCTCGGCATCCCCCGAAAGCCGGCTCTGCCGTCTTCCGGCTCGGGGGAGAATTCTCCGGTGCCCGCGCGTTCAGCGTGTCTGCACCGGTCCTGCCTTGCTTCATGCACTCGCGCTCGGCCGCCAACGTTCCATGGTTGGCACGGGGAGTCGTCTCGGCCGGCCGGCTCCGAGACGTGGCAGATCCGACGTGGCATCCGGAGATCTGAGGGAGGGGCGTGATCTCGATGCTGTCCTCTCGCGTGTGTTTGCGATCCGCAAGCGCGGCGAAGCCGCTCAAGAACCCGCACTTCACGCGAAGGGCAGTATCGAGATCTCGTCCCTCCCGTCTACCTCCCACGCCCGCCGGACGGTTCAACGCCACGATCGAGCTCCGCTGTTGCCGGGAGGGGCGAGGTGCCCCGGCGGGCACCCACCGTTTCGTCTGCTTGTTAGACTCCAGGCAGGGTCGGGGAACGACAGCGCCCGGCCGCCTCACGAACGACGAACAAAGGCGCACCATGAGCGACAAGAAGCCCGTCGTATACCCCTACGTTCCCAACTCGGTGCCGGAGGTGAAGGAGCAGATGCTCCGCGAGGTCGACGCATCGAGCACCGAAGAGTTCTACGAGGACATCCCGGAGAGCCTGCGGGTGAAAGGCAGGATGAACCTGCCCGCCCCACTGCTCTCGGAGCACGCGCTGAGGCGCCACGTCGAAGGGCTTCTCGCCAAGAACGTCACCGCCGGCGAGAACCTCAGCTTTCTCGGCGGCGGCTGCTATCAGCACCACGTGCCCGCCGTCTGCGACGAGGTCAACAGCCGCGGGGAGTTCCTCACCGCCTACGCCGGCGAGCCCTATGACGATCACGGCAGGTTCCAGACGCTCTTCGAGTACGCCAGCATGATGGGCGAGCTGCTGAACATGGACGTCGTCAACGTGCCCACCTACGACGGCCTGCAGGCAGCCGCCACGTCGATCCGTATGGCCTGCCGGCTCACCGGGAGGCGGCAGGCGCTGGTGGCGCGGAACCTCGGTTGGGAGAAGCTGTCGAAGATCCGCGATTACTGCCGGCCCGGAATCGAAATCCTGACCATCGGCTACGAGGCGGAGACCGGCGGACTCGACATCGCCGAGCTCGAAGACGCGATCACCCCGGAGACCGCCGCCGTCTACTTCGACAACCCCACGTACCTCGGCAGCATCGAGACCAACGGCGAGCGCATCGCCGAGATCACCCATGAGCACGGAGCCGTGTGCGTGGTCGGCGCCGATCCGATGTCGCTCGGGGTCCTGACACCGCCTGTCGAGTACGGCGCCGATATCGTCTGCGGCGACATCCAGCCGCTCGGCATGCACATGCAGTTCGGTGGCGGGCAAGCCGGCTACATCGCCACCCGCGACGAAGAGCGATACGTCATGGAGTTCCCCTCGCGCCTGTTCGGTATCGCCCCGACACGCGTCGCGGGCGAGTACGGCTTCGGCGACGTCGCCTACGAGCGCACCTCGTTCGCCGTGCGCGAGGAAGGAAAGGAATGGGTGGGCACCGCCGCCGCCCTCTGGGGAATCACGGCCGGCGTGTATCTCGCCCTGATGGGGCCACAGGGCATG
>CAYSHI010000457.1:0-18825 GCA_964430745.1 uncultured Acidobacteriota bacterium
CTCGGCATCCCCCGAAAGCCGACTCCGCCGTCTTCCGGCTCGGGAGAGGATTCTCCGGTGCCCGCGCGTTCAGCGTGTCTGCACGGGTGCTGCCTTGCTTCATGCACTCGCGCTCGGCCGCTCACGGGCGCCGGAGAATGCTCTCTTCGAGTCGTCGCCAACGTTCCATGGTTGGCACGGGGAGTCGTCTTGGCCGGAAGGGGGCGGAACGTGGCAGGTCCAACCCGGCGATTCTGATCTGAGGGAGGGGCGTGATCTCGATGCTGTCCTCTCGCGTGTGTCTGCGATCCGCAAGCGCGGCGAAGCCGCTCAAGTACCCGCACTTCACGCGAAGGGCAGTATCGTGATCTCGCCCCTCCCGTGAACCTCAGACGCGGCGCCAGACTCGACCGCTCCCCACCCCGTGTGGTCCTCTGTCGCCACGTAGGTGTGAATAACGTGCTGAGAATTCACACCTAGAGACTCGCGATACCAGGTGCCAACATCTCCACTGCATCTGCGGGCGCGCCCTACCGGGAGCGGCCGTTCGGTGCGCGCGCGAAGGCGGTCCCGATTCGAGGCAGGGAAGGGACAGACAAGAAATGAAAGCCATCTGGAATGGGCAGGTCCTGGCGGAGAGCGACGATACGGTGATCGTCGAAGGTAATCACTATTTTCCTTCGGCCTCGCTGCACATCGAGTTCTTCACCGCCAGCGGCCACACCTCGATGTGTCCGTGGAAGGGCACGGCGTCGTACTACGACGTCGTCGTCGAGGGCCAGGAGAACACCAACGCGGCCTGGTATTACGAGAACCCGAGCGCCGCCGCGGCCGAGATCAAGGACCACGTCGCGTTTTGGAACGGCGTCGACGTGGTGCCGTGAAGGGAGTTGATATGAGCGATAGCAAGATCATTGCGGTCATCGGGTCCACGGGTGCTCAGGGCGGCGGCCTCGTGCGGGCGATTCTGGAGGACTCTGCCGGCGGATTCACGGCGCGTGCCGTCACCCGCAACGTGGAGTCCGACAAGGCGCTCGCTCTCGCCGAGGCGGGGGCCGAAGTCGTTGCCGCGGATCTCGACGATATGGAGAGCCTCGAGCGCGCCTTCACGGGAGCGCACGGTGCCTACTGCGTGACCAATTTCTGGGAGCACTTCAGCCCCGAGAAGGAGCTCCAGCAGGCGGAGAATCTCGCGCAGGCGGCAAGAGCCGCGGGAGTGCAACACGTCGTGTGGTCGACGCTGGAGGACACGCGCCGCTGGATGCCCATCGATGACGAGCGCATGCCCACCTTGATGGGGAAATACAAGGTGCCTCACTTCGACGCCAAGGGGGAGGCCGATCAGATCTTTCGCGACGCCGGCGTTCCCACGACCTTCTTGCTGACCTCTTTCTACTGGGACAATTTCATCTACTTCGGCTCCGGGCCGCAGAAGGGTCCCGACGGTTCCTATGCGGTGACCTTTCCCATGGGCGACAAGAAGCTCGCCGGTATTGCCGCGGAAGATATCGGTCGGTGTGCCTACGGTGTTTTCCGGCAGGGCGACGAGCTCGTCGGAGTCACCGTCGGCATCGCCGGCGAGCACCTCACGGGGACCGAGATCGCCGCGGCCCTGAGTGAGGCGCTCGGTATGGAAATCGGCTACAACGACGTGCCCCCCGAGGTGTACCGGAGCTTCGAGTTTCCGGGCGCCGACGACCTCGGCAACATGTTCCAGTTCAAGCGCGACTTCAACGCCGACTTCATCGGCGTTCGCGACGTCGAGAAGACCCGAGCCTTGAACCCGGAGCTGCAGAACTTCGCCCAGTGGCTCTCCCGTTACAAGGATCAGATCCCGCTCGAGTGACGGGGCGAGTCGGCCGGCGATGCGCCGCCGCGCCGGTGCCGCGGATGGGATAGCCTGGGCCTCTGTTGATCGCACCCGAGGAGGCGGTGATGACACCAGGCGACAGACTGTCCCGCCGAAGAACATGATCTCGACGGTCTTGTTGTGGGCACTGGTCGTGATACTCGTGCTGGTAGGTCTTGTCGGCCTCCTGCTGCCGGGGCTACCCGGTGCGCCGTTGCTGTTCGGCGGCCTGTTGATGGCCGCGTGGATCGAGGACTTCGCCTACGTGGGCCCCTGGACGCTGGTCCTGCTCGCCGTCATGGGTGCGTTGACGTACCTGGTCGATTTCCTCGCGGGATCGCTGGGCGCGAAGGGCTTCGGAGCGACCCCCTACGCAATGGTCGGAGCGTTTGTCGGCGCGGTGGTAGGCATCTTCTTCGGCCTGCCGGGCATCTTCCTCGGCCCGTTCGTCGGCGCGGTTCTCGGCGAGCTGTTGGCCGAGCGCAGCCTCCAGGAGGCCGGCGCCGCGGGGCTGGGAGCAACGATCGGCCTGGCGCTCGGCGTAGCCGCCAAGATGGCCCTGGCGTTCTCGATGATCGGGATCTTCGTCTTCCTGAGAGTATGGGGTGGGCTCGCGTGATACGCGGGAAGTCGGAGGTTCGAAGCCACTACGGTGAGGACCTCGCCTTCATCCACGACAGCGCCTTCAGCGACATCGCCCGGCTCGATGCGAGGTGCGGATTCACCTTCCGGGCTCTAAAGTGTGTTCACGGTTAACCCTGAAATCACCCGGAGCTCGTTGTGACGATCGCAGACAAGCACATCGTTTCCATCCACTACACGCTCACCGACACCGACGGCGAAACGCTCGATACTTCTTCCGGCGGAGATCCACTGATGTACTTGCACGGGGCGCAGAACATCATCCCCGGCCTGGAGAACGCTCTGACCGGGAAGTCCGTGGGTGACCAGGTCGAAGTGACCATCCAACCCGAAGATGCCTACGGGGAGGTCGATTCCGAGTTGGTGCAGCTCGTGCCGCTCGATGCTTTCGACGGGATTGACGACATCGAGCCCGGCATGCAGTTCGAAGCTCGTAGTCCCGAGGGCGATGCCCAGGTGGTGGTGGTGCAAGAGGTCAACGATCAGGGTGTGCTCATCGACGGCAATCACCCGCTGGCGGGACAGGTGCTGCATTTCGACGTCGCCGTCGAGGCTATCCGCGACGCCACGGAGGAGGAGATCTCTCACGGTCACGCTCACGCTCCCGGGCACGAGCACTGATCCGGTAGAAGATTTTCGGATAGCGCGGTATTACTTGGATCGAGTTCTCGGCGGATTTCGCCATCTCGATGGACGGCAGAGCCCGCGTTGCCCCATGTCCCCATCTTCGCGGGAAGCCCGGTTCGCACGGATTCGTCGCGAAAAACCCAGTCGTAGGGAGGGGAACATGACTTCGAGGCATCGCAGTTTCTCCGTTCTGGTCCTCGTCGCAGCGGCCGCATTGGTCGTATCGACGCTGGCGATCGCCCAGGGGCGCGGCGGCGGAGGCGGGCTCCAGAGCCAGCCGGTGGAGGCGCCTCGTTTTCAGTACATGGGGCCGGCAAATGCCGGACGCTTTGCCGCCATCGCGGGCGTGCCCGGTGATCTCGAGACGTACTACCTGGGGGCCGCGTCGGGCGGGTTGTGGAAGACCACCGACGGCGGCGCGACGTTCGCGCCGATCTTCGACGATCAGCCGGTGCAGGCCATCGGCACCATAGCCATCGCGCCCTCCAACCCGAACATCGTCTGGGTCGGCACCGGCGAGGCGTGGGCGATTCGCGATTCCGACATGATGGGCGACGGCGTCTACAAGTCCACCGACGCCGGTATGACCTGGACGCACATGGGACTGGCCGAAACCGGTCGCGTGGGTCGCATGGTTATCCATCCCACCAACCCCGACATCGTTTTCACGTGCGCGCTCGGTCGAACGACCGGCCCGCAACAGGAACGCGGCGTGTTTCGCACCATCGATGGGGGACAGAACTGGGAACGGGTGTTGTTCGTCGACGAGGACACCGGCTGTTCCGGCCTCGATATGGACAGCAATAATCCGGACGTCCTGTTCGCCGGCACCTGGGACGTTGTCATGCATACCTGGGCGATGTTCTCCGGCGCCGGCCCGGGTAGCGGCGTGTACGTGTCGCGTGACGGCGGCGATACGTGGGCGGAGGTCGACGACCCCGGTCTGCCGACCGATCCGATCGGCAAGATCGACGTCGCTATCGCGCCGTCCGATTCGAACCGTGTCTACGCCCTTATCCAGACGGCGGATCAGGGATCCGTGTGGCGTTCGGACGATGGTGGTGAGAACTGGCGGGTGGTGAGTTGGGACCGTCAGCTCATCGGGCGCGCCGGCTACTACATTCGCATCGACGTCAACCCGGCGGACGCGGACGAGGTGCTCGTCGCCTCGAGCACGTTCTTCCGTTCGACCGACGGCGGCGCCACCTGGCCGCTGCGTGGCGGCGGCTGCGGCGATTGCCACGACATCTGGATGGATCCCCTCAATCCCGACCACTGGGCGACGACAGGCGACGGCGGCGTCGGCGTGACGCGGGATCACGGCGGCAACTACGCGCGCTATTCGCTGCCGATCGGGCAGATGTACCACGTGGCCGTCGACAACCGTGTTCCGTACTGGATCTACAGCAATCGGCAGGACAACGGCACCATGCGCGGCGCCAGCGACTCGCCGGTCACGGTGCCCAACGTGCCGTCGTACTACGACGACGAGGGCGTGGGCATCGGCAGCCGCTTCGACCCGAATCGGGCGCCGGCCGGCGGCCGCGGCCGAGGAGGCTTCGGCGGTCGTGGAGGCCGCGGGGGACGTCCCGGGGGAACGCCCTGGCAGGGCGGCATCGGCGGTTGCGAGTCGGGCTTCACCATCCCCGACCCCACCAATTCCGATGTCATCTACGCCACGTGCTACGGCAACAAGGTGACCCGCTACGACGACACTGTCGGCAGCGCACGATCCATCGAGCCGTACATGATCACGCTCGACTCCCAGCCCGACGTCATCGACTACCGTTGCCACTGGACGCCGCCGCTCGCTTTCGATCCGTTCGACAACGAGACGGTCTACTACGGCTGCCAGGTGATCTTCCGCACCGACAATCGTGGCCAAAGCTGGGATGTCATCAGCCCCGACCTGTCGACGCAGGATCCCTCCCGTGTTGTCTCTTCCGGGGGCATCATCGGCGACAACCTCGGGCAGTTCTACGGCGAGGTGGTCTTCGCCATCGCGCCCTCGAAGATCCAACAGGGCCTGATCTGGGCCGGCACCAACGACGGCAAGGTCTGGTTCACGGACAACGGCGGCGGCAACTGGAACGACGTGACGGCCAACGTCGGCATGAAGGAATGGGGCCTCGTGCGCAAGATCGAGCCCTCACGCTTCGATCCGGCAACCGCGTACATGGTGGTCGACTATCACCTGATGGACGACCGCATGCCGTACCTGTACAAGACCACCGACATGGGGCAGAGCTGGACCAACATCACCGGCGATCTGCCCAGCGGCCACCCGCTCGACTACGTCATGTCGTTCGCCGAGAACCCGAATCGCGAGGGCATGCTGTTCGCCGGCACCGGCCACGGCTTTTACTACTCGATGGACGACGGCACCACCTGGACCCGGTACATGGACGGGCTGCCGGCGGCGCCGGTGAGTTGGATCGTCGTCGAGCCGCGGTACCACGACGTGGTGATCTCCACCTACGGCCGCGGCCTGTTCATCATGCACGACATCACGCAACTCGAGCAGCAAGACGTAACGGTCACGGCCGGCGCGCATCTGTACGAGCCGCGGCCGGGCTTTCGCCGGGCCCGCAGCGGAAGCGCCGAGTTCGTCTATTCGCTCGACGCCAACGCCACCGCCCAGTTCGAGATCCTCGATGACGCCGGCAACCTGATACGCACCATGGATGTGCCGTCGCGCGCCGGTCTGAACAAGATGAGCTGGGATCTGCGCTACGAGGAATCCGTGCAGGTCGAGCTACGCACGATCCCGCCCGACAACCCGGAGATCTGGAACGAAGCCCGGTGGATGAACGGGGACACGCGGCCGATCACGCACTGGGGAATCAACAGCACCAAGCGCGCGGGCCCCATCGCCGCGCCCGGTCAACACACCGTGCGCCTGACGGTGAACGGCAACTCGCAGGAGCAGACGTTCGAGATCCTCAAGGATCCGGCGATTCCGTCGTCCGAGGAAGACCTGCGGGCCTCGACGGCGGCGCAGCTGCGCATCCGTAATGCCATGAACGTCACCGCGACGATGATCAACAACATCGAGCACATGCGGAAGCAGATCGAGGACCTGGAGGTGGAGTACGCCGGCAACGACGACCTCGAAGCGTCGCTCGCCGAGCTCGACGGCAAGATGCTCGACGTCGAGCTCATCATGCTGTCGGAGACCGAGCTGCACAGCGACGACAAGTGGTTCGTCGAGGCATACCACACGTATCAGAACCTGATCTGGCTCAACGGCGAGGTCGGCCTGGGGGCCGGCGACGTCGCCGGCGGGGCCGAATATCGGCCGACCGACCAGTCGATGGCCACACTGGAGCGACTCGAGGCGGAGATCGCTCAGGCGCGCGCCGGCATCGACAACCTCGGCGATACGGTGATCCCCGAATTCAACCGCGAACACGACGGACAGTTACCGCCCATCGTTATCAGGAGATAGCGTCCGGATCGAAGCAGCGGGCGGCCACACGGCCGGGAAGTCGGCCGCGTGGTCGCGCGCCGGCCGCGCAGGCGGCCCAACGAGGTCTCGCGAGACCGCAGGAGACGGATGGCGCTCAGCGCTTTCGACGACAAGTCCGAAACACCTCGCCGCCGCGAAAATGGCCAACTGAGGAGAGCCGATGAGAACCAGGACCGTAGTATTGATGCTGATCGCGATCGTTGTGTGGGTGGCGCCCGTGCAGGCGCAGCAGCGCGGAGGCCGCGGGGCCCCGGCGCTCGAGGCCGTGCAGGAGATGGCGCCCGTGCCCTCGGAGCAGTCGTCGGTAACGGAGCACACCATCGTCGTGGACGGCGAGACGATCCCGTACACCGCGACCGCGGCCACCATGCACCTGGTCAACGACGACGGCGAGGTCACCGGGAGCCTCTACTACACCGCCTACACGCGCAGCGACGTCGACCCCGCGACGCGGCCGATCTCGTTCATCTACAACGGTGGGCCCGGATCGGCTTCCATGTGGTTGCATATGGGTGCGTTCGGCCCGAAGCGTGTGCCGGTAAATGACTCCGGCCCGACGCCGCCGCCGCCGTACGATCTGGTGGACAACCCCGGAACGCTGATCGATATCTCCGACATGGTGTTCATCGATCCGATCGGCACCGGGTTCAGCCGCGTGGTCGGGGCCGGGCAGGGGAGTGATTTTTGGGGTATCGACGAGGACGCGAGCTCGCTGACCCAGTTTGTCTCGCAGTACATCACGCGTAACCAGCGCTGGAACTCGCCCAAGTTCCTCATGGGCGAGAGCTATGGAACAACGCGGTCCGCGGTCCTGGTGAACATGCTGCAGGGTCGCGCGGGGATGGATTTTTCGGGCGTGGTGCTGATCTCCGCAGTGCTCGACTTCGAGACGTTGCTGTTTGCGCCGGGACACGACACCTCGTTTGTCACCTACCTTCCGACCTACGCCATCACGGCGGCGTATCACGGCGCTATTCCGTGGCCCGATGATCTCGAAGCGTGGCTCGACGATGTGCGCGAATTCGCAGTCGGCGACTACGCCCACGTTCTGGCTCAGGGCGCATCCGCTCCCGCGGCGCAGGTGGCATCCGTGCGCGCGCAGTTGAGTGAGTACACGGGACTCTCCGAGGACTACCTCCAAAGGGCGAATCTGCGCGTCAACGCGACGCAGTTTCGTGCAGAGCTCCAGCGCAGCCAGGGGATGGTCACCTCGAGGCTCGACGCCCGCTACGACGGGTTCACCAACGCGCTGTTGAGCGAAAACGCCGGCTACGATCCGCAGTCCAGCGCCATCAGCGGCGCCTATACCGCCGCGATCAACCGCTACCTGCGCGATGAGCTCGGTTTCGAGACCAAGGAGACCTACCGCACGGGCGGCGGCACCCGCGGCTGGAATTGGAACCGCGCCGGAGGAGGTCGAGGCTGGCAGGGCGCGACCTATGTGGCCTCGGACCTCGAGCAGGCGATGATCCGCAACCCCAACCTGAAGGTGCAGGTCGAGAACGGTTACTACGATCTGGCGACGCCGTTTTTCGCCATGGAGTGGACCACCGACCACATGAACCTCCCCGAGGAGCTGCGCGGCAACATCAAGCACAACTTCTACGAGGCGGGCCACATGATGTACGTACATGAAGAGGAGCTCATGAACCTCAAGCGCAACATCGCGAGGTTCGTGGAGATGGCCACGCAGGTCTCGGCCTCGTCGCAACAGTAGAGTCAACGGGCGAGCGCTCGGCCGGCGGGGCGATTCGTGGAGGTTCTGAGCCTTGAGCTACAACCACGATCAGTTCGGCACGCTGGTGGTTCTTTCCCTGGGGCCGTTCGCCGTGATCATGTCGATCATCCTGGCGTTCGCCGGTCTGTCGACAGCGGCGGGCGTCGTCTGGTTGGTCGCCCTCATTCTGTTGGTGTTGTTCTACCGTCTGAGCGTTGAGGTGACGCGTGAGCACCTGCGGTTTCGCTTCGGCATCGGCCTCATCGGCCGCACTTTTTCGATCGCCGATATCGCCGCCGCCCGGGCCGTCCGCAACAAGTGGTACTACGGCTGGGGAATTCGACTCACGCCGAGGGGCTGGCTCTACAACGTCTCGGGCTTCGACGCGGTAGAGATCGAGATGCGCTCGGGAAAGAGCTACCGGATCGGTACCGACGAGCCGGCTGAGCTCACCGCCGCGTTGAACCGCGCGATCGGCACTTAGCAGTGTGCTGAGTTCTTCAGCCCCCCGCTAGGCGGTATCCTGCCGGTATGGGAAACATCAGTGAGTTCTCGCTCAAGGATCGGATCTTCCTCAGGGGCTATCGATGGCGCCGCATCGACCCGGTGCCGTGGGCGGCGTTGGACAAGCCGCTCAGCGAATGTCGGCTGGCATTGGTGTCGACCGCCGGGCTCGTGCTGCCCGGGCAGGAACCGTTCGACAAGACGGTCAAGGGCGGCGACTACAGCCTGCGGATGATCCCGGCGGATGCCGTCGTTGCAGATCTCATCGACACCCACCGAAGTCGCTCGTACGATCACACGGGTTTGCGGGAAGACGCCAACCTGGCGTTTCCCCTCGATAGAGCCCGTGAGCTCGTCGCTTCCGGCCGCGTCGGCTCGCTGGCGGCTGAGCACGTCTCGTTGATGGGATCGATCACGGCGCCCGGCCGCTTCATGCGCGATACAGCGCCCGACGCGGCGGCGAAACTTCGTGCCGACGCGGTCGATGTCGCGTTGCTGGTGCCCGTCTGACCGGTCTGCAACCAGACCGTGTGTCTGGCCGCAGCGGAGCTCGAGCGCCAGGGTATCGCCACCGTTGTGTTGCAGCTCCTGCGTGTCGTCGCCGAGCGTGTGCAACCCCCCCGTGCCCTTTTTGTGCCCTTCTCACACGGCTATCCATTTGACGCTCCCGGCGACCCGGAACGACAGCGCGAAGTGCTCGAGGCCGCCCTGAGCCTGCTCGAGGATTCGGGCGCGCAGCCGCCGTTGCTGGCCGACTTCGAGCCCGCCGTGGTCGCGGCGGGGCCGGGAACCTGAGATCCCGATGGACGACCTGACCGACGAGCAACTCGGCACGCTCGCCGCTTCTCTACGCGGCCTGCAGGGCGACCTGCGCTCGAGCCTGAAGCCGCTGAACGACGCGGCGAAGACGGTGGATCTCGATGAACCGATCGGACGGCTCACGCGGGTCGACGCACTGCAGCAGCAGAGCATGGCGAAGGCCAACCGGGCGGCCGCGCGTGTCAGGTTGCGGCTGGTCGAGGCGGCGCTGAAGCGATGCGAAGAGGGCACTTACGGCGATTGCCTGGAGTGCGGCGAGCCCATCGGTCCGGCACGTCTCGGCGTCCGGCCGGAGGCGTTTCTGTGTATCGACTGCCAGGAGGAGCGGGAACGTGCCTGACCCGGAGGCGCAACGCGGGAGGGTCGCGCGCATCTGGCGCGGATGGACCACTCCAGAGAATGCCGACGCCTACGACGCCCTGCTGCGCGAAACCATCTTGCCGGGCATCGCCGGGCGAGGCATCGAGGGTTATCAGGGCGCTCACATGCTGCGGCGCGTCGATGGCGACGAGATCGAGTTCGTGACGATTCTCTGGTTCGACACCGTCGAGGCGGTGCGCGCCTTCGCCGGCGAGGAGCACCGGACGGCGGTCGTTCCGGCCGACGCGCGCGCTCTGCTGACGCAGTTCGAGAAGCGATCGCGCCACTACGAAACGCGCACCGCACCTGCCTCGCAGGGCTGAAGAACTCCCGGGGGTGCCCGTAACGGCACTCCCGGGAGCTTTTCAGCACCCTGCTAGTATTACGCCGGTCGCCACCTCCTCAGACCCGGAGACGCTTAATGGTCCTCAAGAGCATCGGTGTGTTTTCGCTGGCCAAGATGATGGGAACGCTGTACGCGATCCTTGGCCTCATTGTCGGAATGATCTTCGCCCTGCTGTCGGTGGTCGGAGCCGGGTTCGCCGGAGGCGGATCGGAAGGTGTTTTCGCGCTCATGTTCGGTGTCGGCGCCGTCTTCATTCTTCCCGTCTTCTACGGCGTGATGGGCTTCCTCGCCGGTGCAGTGGTCTCGGCGCTCTACAACGTCATCGCCGGAATGGCGGGAGGCGTCGAGCTGAACCTCGAATAGGCCCGCCACGCGCTTCGCGCCGCGACCGGCTTGTCGGCGGCCATCTCCCCGCCGGCGCCGACCGCCCGCTTGATTCGCCGCGGACTTGATTGGCGCGGGCATGTAAACGAAAGTAGTTTTCCGAATCCCCGCGAGCCTGATCGCCGTCATCACGAGTACGGGCGGCGTGGCCGGGCCGTGGAGCATCTACCTGTGTGTCGACATAGCGACACCTTTTCGTTACCAGCGGCCGTGAGTCTCTGGTGATTCCGAGGTGCGCGATCGAGGTGAGACTTGACCAAGCGTTTCTGCCCATCCGGACCTTCGGGAGTTCTCTTTCTTGCTCTGATCCTCGTGGTGACGGCCGCCTGCGGTGGCGGCGCCTCCGAGCCCGGCGCTGATTCCGGCGAGGCCGGGTCCTCCGAGTCCGCAGCGGGCACAAGCTCGGAATCCGCAGCGGCTTCGGCAGACGCGACCGAGGGCCCCGGGGAGGACTCGCCTGCGGGTGCCGATTACCTCTATGTCGCCAGTCAGAGCGGCCCCGCCGTCTCTGTGATCGACATGGGTACCCACGAGGTCGTGCAGACGATCTGGCTCACCGACCTGGGCTTCACGGCCAACGCCAAGCCGCACCACATCGCGGTCGAGCCGGACGGCTCCTTCTGGTACGTGTCGTTGATCGCCGACGGGCAGGTGTTGAAGTTCAACCGCGACAACGAGCTCGTGGGGCAGGCGGAATTCGAGACGCCGGGCATGATGGCTGTCGACCCGGTTCAGGATGTCCTGTATGTGGGACGGTCGATGGCCGCGGTGAATCCGCCGCAGCGGATCGGCATCATCGACCGCGGCGACATGAGCATCGACGAGCACGACGTCTTTTTCCCGCGACCACATGCGATCGCCGCCGCTCCCGGCGGCGGACGTGCCTTCAGCGCCAGCCTGGCGGTCAACCAGATCGCCTCGGTGTCACCGGAGGAAGACGACCTCGAGGTCATCAACGTAGAGGGCGCCACGCATACGTTCGTACAGTTCGCCGTGTCTCCCGACGGTAACCTCCTGGTCACGGGCGGCCAGACTTCGGGCGAGGTCATGGTCTTCGAGATCAGCGACCCGCGCGATCCACAGTTGTTCACGACGTTCCAGGTCGGAGGGCAGCCGTGGCACCCGAGCTACTCGCCGGACGGCCGTTTCGTCTATTTCCCGCAACGCACGGCGAACTCGGTCGCGGTCATCGACACTTCCAACTGGCAGGTCGTGGACACGATCGAGGGCGAAGGTCTGGCGGAGCCGCACGGCAGCGCGATCTCCGCCGATGGCCGTACGCTGTGGGTTTCCGGCCGCAACACGGAAGGCGTCTACCCGTCGACGCTGTTGCGGACGAGCGTCGGCGACGGCGAGCCGTTGCCCGCGGGGACCGTCGTCGCGATCGACACGGAGTCGCGCCAAATCGTCAGCGTGATCGAAGTGCCGGCGTATGCCGCCGGAATCGGCGCGCGCCCGGCCTATTGAGGCGGAGGAACGAAGTGCCGACCGATACCCCGGGATTCGCGCATCTCTGCAAGTCGCTGATCGCCGTGCTGACGATCTCCGCCGGCGCCTCGGCGGCGTCGCCGCAGGGGTCGCCGCAATTCGAGCGACACATCTACGGCATCGAGGTTCAGGATGAGTCGGGCGTTGCTTACGAGCATCCTTTTCTCGGCGGCCTGAACATTCCGCGACCTCATCTGATCGACATCGACAGCGACGGCGATCTGGATCTGTTCGTGCAGGAGTACTCCAACGCCATCATGTTTTTCGAGCACGTCGGCACTCCGCAGGAGCCGCGTTACGTCTGGCGCACCGATCGCTTCGAAGATCTCGACGTGGGGGAGTGGTATCACTTCGCCGACGTCGACGCCGACGGCGACTACGACCTGCTTGCCGAGCAGCGATTCAGCCTCATCCGGTTCTGGCGCAACGCAGGTCAGCCGGGAGCCCCGTCTTTCGAGTTGGTGACCGAGAAGCTCCTCGACACTTCCGGGGAGCCCATCTTCTCGGATCGGCAGAACATCCCCAAGATCGGCGACATTGATTGCGACGGCAGGCTCGACCTCATGTTGGGGCGCCTCGAGGGCACGGTAACGCGCTATGAGGCGGACGGCGTGGACGCTTTGGGTGCGCCCCAGTTCCGCCACGTGACGGATCGATTTCAAGACATCGAGATCATCGGCCAGGTCATCGGCGACGAGCCAGTCGCCGGCCGGCGCGGCCCGTTTTCGGGCGCTCCGGGCGGCTCGTTCCGGGGCGGCCCGCGTGGCGGTAGAGCGACGTTGCACGGCGCCAACACGATGGCGCTCGAAGATATCAACGGCGACGGTGACCTGGATCTCTTCTGGGGCGATTTCTTCGAGGCAGGCTTGTTGTTCATCGAAAACACCGGGTCATGCGCGACACCCTCGCTGAGGTCCGAGCCGGAGTCGTTTCCTCTCAACGACCCCATCGCGACCAGCGGCTACAATGCGCCGGCGTTCGGCGATCTGGACGGCGACGGCGACAACGACCTGCTCGTGGGCGTGCTGGGCGGCGCGTTCAACCCCAACAGCACGACCGTGGACAACTTCCTGCAGCTCGAGCAGCGTGCGGGGAACTCTTTCGAGGTTCGCACGAGCCGGTACGTGGGCAACCTCGACGTCGGCAGCGAGACGTTTCCCGCGTTCGCCGATCTCGACGGGGACGGGGACCTCGATCTGGTGGTGGGAAACAAGATTCAGCCCGACGACAACGAGACCGGAAAGCTGTTTCGCTTCGAGAACGTCGGCACCCCCACCGAGCCTCGATTTCGTCTGCGTGGCATCATGGAAGAGTTCAGCGGTCAATATCACTTCGCCCCCGCGTTCGGGGACCTCGACGGCGACGGCGACCTGGACATACTCATGGGGACGTGGCGCGACGCGCTCATGTTGGTCATCAACGAGGGGAGCGTTACGGAGCCTCGCTGGGTGATCGTCGACGAGGCGGCCGTGACGATCACTCGCGGCCGCAACGCCACGCCCGCGCTCGGTGACATCGATGCCGATGGCGATCTGGACCTGTTCATCGGCGAGTCGTCGGGCGACCTCAACTTCTATCGCAACGAGGGAGGAGCCGAGACGCCGCGTTTCGTCCTCGTTGCCGACAAGTACCTCGACATCGATGCGGGGCGCCGCTCGGTCCCGTCGCTGACGGACATCGATGCGGACGGCGATCTGGACCTGGTGCTCGGTTCGGAGTCCGAGGGCCTCATTCTCTACCGCAACGACGGCACCGCCGAGGCCGCCGACTTCGTCCTCGACGAGTCGCTGTCGATCGCCGTGCATCCGTTCGCGGCGCCGACCTTCGCCGACGTGGATGCCGATGGCGACGCCGACCTGTTCGTCGGGGGCATCGCCGGCGGGCTGCTGTACTTCGAGAGGCATCAATGAGCTCGCGCATCCGTCGCGTCTTCACCGAATTGCTGATCCTGGCCGGCGTCGTTGTTGTTTCGCTCGCCGCTCGTTCAGCGCTCGCGGATCATTACTACATCCCGAGTGAGTCGATGGAGCATTCGTTGCTGGTGGGCGACCGCGTGCTCGTCGACAAGACGGCGTACGGCCTGCGCATCCCGTTCACGGCGATCAAGCTGCTCGAGCGCGGCTCTCCCCAGCGTGGCGAGATCGTCATCTTCGACTCTCCCGAGAGTGGCGTGCGCCTGATCAAGCGCATCGTCGCCGTTGCCGGCGACAGGGTACGCGTGCGGGAGGGCAAGCTGACGATCAACGGAGAGCGCATCGAGTTGGAGAATGCCGACGACATCGAAGTGTTCGGCGAGCGAACGGCGTCGCTGAATCTCGCCGCGGGCGGCGGACCGAACTTCGATGAGGAGGCCGTGCCGGACGGCAAGGTGATGGTCATGGGTGACAATCGCGGCAACAGTCGCGACAGTCGCGCGTTCGGCTTCATCCCCGTGGATCAGATCTACGGCCATGCTTTTCGGCTCTACTACCGTCGCGGCGACGGCTTTGTGTGGAAACCGGTCTGACCAAGCTCCATGGACGACGTGCAGCCAGCCCACACCTGCGAGCATTGCGGCGCCGAGATCGCCGGCGGCGCGGACGGTTGTCGCGAGCTGATGACCGCGTTGACGGTGCGCTCCCCGGATGCACGTCGATTGGTGGTGCGGCGCACGTTCGTCGACGCTTATGCGCTGCAGCACGTCGAGACGCAGTGCGGCTGGCCGCGCGAGCTGGCGGCCCATCTGCTCAACCTCTGCTGCGCGATGGAGTACGGCGGTGACCTCGACATCTACTCCGGCATGAAGTCGTGGCTGAGCCACGCGCGCGACCTTCCGGAGATCGAGGCTCCACCGTTTCGCGGTCAGATGACGATCGTCGATGCCGCCGCGGCCGAGACCATCGACGAATACATCGATGTCGTGCGCAAGTGGGCCCGTTGCGTGTGGGAGGCATGGTACGACCATCACGAAATGACACGCGGCTGGATCGAGGAGATCCGCGGCCGCCAGCCGGCAGGCCAACCGTGAGCCCGGGGGATCGTTAATGTCCGAAGACATCAGCTACCACATGAGCCCGGACGAGTTCCGCCGCCGAGGTCACGAGCTCGTCGACTGGATCGCCGACTATCAAGCCCGGGTCCATGACCTGCCGGTTCTCTCGCGTGTTGCGCCGGGGGAGATTCGCGCGGCCTTGCCGCCGGACCCTCCCGAGGAGGGAGAAGACTTCGGCGCGGCCCTACGCGACCTGGACGAGATCATTCTCCCGGGACTGACTCACTGGCAGTCGCCCGGCTTCTACGCCTTTTTTCCCAGCAACAACTCCGGGCCGTCGATTCTCGGCGAGCTCGCGTCCGCGGGCCTCGGGGTACAGGGCATGATGTGGGCGACGAGCCCCGCCTGTACGGAGCTCGAGACTCATGTGCTCGACTGGCTCGTCGACATGTTGCACCTGCCGGATTCGTTCAAGAGCACGAGCGCGGGCGGGGGAGTGATCCAGGACACCGCGTCGAGCGCGACGCTGTGCGCGCTGATCGCGGCGCGAGAACGCGCGACGGATTTCGACGTCAACGAAAACGGCGGCGACGGGCGCCTTGTCGCCTACACCTCGACCCAGGCTCATTCGTCGGTCGAAAAGGCCGTCAGGATCGCCGGTATCGGGGTGCGAAACCTCCGGCTCATCGATGTCGACGAGCGTTTCGCCATGCGCCCCGATGTGCTCGCCCGGCAGATTGGGGACGACCGAGAGGCCGGTCTCATTCCCGTGTTTGTCTGCGCCACCGTGGGGACGACGGCATCCAACGGAATGGACTCGGTGGCGGAGATCGGTCGTATCTGCGACGAAGAGGACGTCTGGCTGCACGTCGACGCCGCCATGTCGGGCACCGCGGCGATCTGCCCGGAGTTTCGCGGCATTCACGAAGGTCTCGAGCTGGCCGACAGCTATTGCTTCAATCCACACAAGTGGATGTTCACCAACTTCGACTGCGACTGCTTCTGGGTCTCCGATCGGTCGGCCCTGGTAAAGGCCCTGAGCATTCTGCCGGAGTACCTGCGTAACAAGGCTACCGAGTCGGGTGCGGTCATCGACTATCGTGACTGGCAGGTGCCGCTGGGCCGGCGGTTCCGCGCGCTCAAGCTATGGTTCGTCATCCGTCACTACGGCGTCCGGGGGCTCCGCCATCACATCCGCCGTCACGTGGAGCTGGCGCAGGAGTTCGCCTCCTGGATCGACGAGTCCGGCAGTTTCGAATTGGCGGTGGAACCGCCCCTCAACCTGGTTTGCTTTCGGCATGTCGGGGGAGATGACGTCAACCGGCAGCTGCTCGAGCGCCTCAACGAATCCGGCGATCTGTACCTTACCCACGCCGTTCTCGATGACCGCTTCACGCTGCGCCTGTGCGTCGGGCAAGCGCACACGGAGCGGGTTCACGTGAGCGCGGCGTGGAAGAAGATCCGTGAGGCGGCGGACGACCTCGAGGATTAGGCGCGCGGCGCCCCGCGAACTTCGTCGTGGCCGCCCCCCGCGCGACGCCGAAGGTGTCGCACTCCGATTCGGCACTTATCAAGAGAAGCGGCAGGCCGGATGATCCCGGCTACGTTCGTCGCTCCGTCGCGTTACTGTGATTCCATGGTTCCTCTGCCCGACCTTCTGCACGCCCGCCCGCACGCCTCGGCCGATCAGCACTTCCTCCTGGAACTGCTGGAGATGGCCTTTCTGGGCAGCAACGAGTCTCGCGGAATCGACGAGAGCTTCAGCCGGCTGCCGCTTCCGGAGGAGACGTGGAACCCGGAGTTCTTCGTCAAGGATCTGTTCGTCGAGGATTTCCTGCGGAATCTGTCCAAGCTGGTCATCGACGGCAAGGACTACCCGATGCACACGTCGTTCGTGTTACGGGTCCTGTCGCGACCGCCACTGGACGTCGAAACGATCCGCTTCCGGCAGCAGATCCTCCGCGAGATCGAGGACGACTCGCAGGCGCGCGAAAGGCTCCTGGCGCTGTACGTCGAGCTCGTCAAGCTACTCGACCAGCTCAAGAGCACACACACGCAGACGTTGCTCGACAAGACCTCCCTGCGCCTCGATACCTTGCGACAGTTCCACGACGTCGTCGACTACATGGTGTCGGAGTTCGCCGAGGCGGAGTCGGGTCTGCGTCGGTTGCACGAGGTCGGGCTCGAGATCAAAGCGTCGCACGAGCACGAGACCTTGCGCGCACTGCTCGACTACGAGGGCAACTACACCCTCCTCGACCTTCGCATTCGTGTGGGGGCCGACGGCCGCATTCGCAATCTCGAGATCGACGAAATCGACGACAACGCCGGGAATCGCTTCTATCTGTCGCCGCTGCGTCGGTGGTCGGAGATGGTCCGGTTGCGCTGGCGCGGCGCGACGTTCACCCAGAGGGAGCTCGTCAATCGCGTCATCCTCGACGTCTATCGGCGCATTGCGCCTGTCTTCAGCACGCTGGTACAGGTGCTCGGTCACATCGAGGTCTATCTCGTTGCCCGCGCGTTCGCGGCGCGTGCCGAGAGCGCCGGATTGAGGGTGTGCCTGGCGGACGTCCGGCCGGGGGGATCGATCGTGCTGCGCGATCTCTTCAATCCCCTGTTGCTGCAAACACAGGGCCCGCCGGTTCCCTGCAGCATCGAGCCGACCAGCGGCGAGGCGGTCACCATCGTTACCGGCCCGAATTCTGGTGGTAAGACGAGACTGTTGCAGGCGCTGGGCCTCGTTCAGCTACTTGGTCAGTCGGGTCTCTACGTACCCGCGGCGGAAGCCCGCCTGCCGCTGGCGGCCAGCATGTTCGCCTCACTGGTGCACCAGGACGGCGCCGACCTGACGGAGGGACGGTTGGGCACCGAGCTCGTGCGGATCCGCACCCTCTTCCAGGGGGTCATGCCCACCGCCGTCGTGCTCATGGACGAGTTGTGTTCAGGGACGAACCCTTCCGAGGCGGCCGAGATCATCTCGATGGTCCTGCGCCTGCTGCGCAAGCTGTCACCCCAGGCGTTCATCACGACGCACTTTCTCGACATCGCCAAGGACCTCTCGGATGCGCCGCCGATCGACGACCTCGAATTTCTGCAAGTGGAAATCGATGAGCGGCAGGCGTCTACCTATCAATTCGTGCCGGGTGTGGCGACGACCTCGCTGGCAGTGGGCACGGCACAGCGGTTGGGCGTCGACTTCGAGCGCCTGGCGGCGGCGATCGACGAACGCTCACTCTCGTGAGGCCGGTTGCGGAGGGCGCGCCGCGGTTCGCCGGCCGCTGGTTGTGGCTGTTTCCGCTCTCCTACGCCGTGCACGCGGTCGAAGAGATCTGGGCCGGAGGCGGCTACGCCGCCTGGGTCACCACGATCAGCGGTCAGACGATGTCCGACCGCGACTTGTTGATCATCCACGCCGCTCTGATCGTGGGCCTGAGCGCGGTGGTCGCGATCGTCAGGCGGAAGCAACGATTCTTCTGGTCGATCGTGGCCTTTGCCGTCGTGCTCATCGGAAACGCTCTCTTGCATGCCGCGGCGACGTGGATTACCCGCAGTTATTCGCCCGGCCTCGTTACCGGCGTTGCGGTTTGGGGGCCGATCGGTTTCCTGGCCGTGCGGCGAGCGCGCGCGACCTTGCCGCGGACCGACCTCGCCTGGGGAACGGTGGTCGGTA
>CAYSHI010000458.1:0-10196 GCA_964430745.1 uncultured Acidobacteriota bacterium
GTCCAGCGTTACGATCTCGGCTCCCGTGTAGATCTCGGTCATGTCAGCCTCAATGAACGACGTGGAAGTCGTGCGGGTTGTGTGCGCGGCGCCTCTTGCCGTCGCCCCCGGAACCGCCGATATAGCTGCCGATCAGCAGCACGCCGACGAGGAACCCGCCGATGTGGGCGTACCAGGCGACGCCGCCTCCGCCGCCGGTGAACGCGGAGAAGATCTGGACGGCGAACCAGATACCCAGCAGCACGGCGGCGGGAATGTACATGATGCGGATGAAGATCACGAGAAACACGAAGGTCAGCACTTGCGCCTGCGGGTGCATGACCAGGTAGGCGCCGAGGACGCCGGCGATCGCCCCGCTGGCTCCCACCATCGGCACGGTGCTCCCCGGCGCGACCATCACTTGGGCCACCGCCGCGCCCACTCCGCACACCAGGTAGAACACGAGATAGTTGAGGTGTCCCAGGTTGTCCTCGATGTTGTCGCCGAACACCCACAGGTACAGCATGTTGCCGGCCAGGTGCATGAAGCCGCCGTGCACGAACATCGACGTCAAGATCGTGAGTGGCGCCGGAATCGGCATCTGCCCCCAGGTCGAAGGAGACAACAGGAGGCTGGGCGTCAGCGCCATTTCCTGCACGAACGCGACCTGGGCGTCCGGGCTGCCGCGGACCGCCAGCATCACCTGGTAGATGAAAACCACAATGTTGATGGCGACCAGGGAGTGGTTGACGAAGGGAGTCGTGCGCGTGGGGTTTTCGTCGCGCAGGGGGATCATTGGACTCGACCCGGTGGCTCGGTGTGGAAGCGCGAGCGGATGATGCGCTCGAAGCGTCTTCGGTAGAGTAGCTCGAACGTGGCCTCCTTGCCGGGAAACAAGGCCAGCGCGGCGCCTCGCAGGCGTTCAACCAAGGCGTGGGCCTCGTCGATGGTCAGATCCGACTGCATGAGCTCGGCGGTTGTGAGGTTGACCATGAGACGCAGGCTTCGCATGCGGCGGTTCTCCTCGGCGATAGCGTCTTCGCGGCTGCGAGCAGTGGGTTCCGCCACGTCAGCGGGCGACTCGGCGTCGGCCTCGGCGCCGTGATGGGGTGGGCCGGGGACGCGTCATCAGGCCGCCTCTCTTCGTTCCTGATGCATGGCGATGACCGCGTCGCGCACGGCATCCGCCAGGCCGCGTGCCTCCTCGAAACTCGTCGGATCGATCGGATCGCCGATACGCATGGTGATGGTGCCGGGGTCGGCGTGCCAGGAGCCGCGCGGAAGCAGGCGACCGCTGTTGAGGATAGCGACGGGGACAACGGGGACACCGGCGGTATGGGCGAGGTTCACGCCGCCGCGTTTGAAGCGTTTCACTTCGCCGTCAGGGCTACGCGTTCCCTCGGGGAAGATCAGCACCGACAGCCCGGAGGAGACGCGACGGGCCGCGTTCTCGAGGCTTTCGCGTGCCTGCTTGGGGTCTTCTCGCTCGACAGGGATGTAGCCGACCCGCGACATGTACCAGCCCATGAACGGGATGCGGAAGAGCGATGCCTTGGCCAACATGCGAAACGGGAACGGCAAGGAGGTCAGCACGGTGGGGATGTCGAACAGACTGTGATGGTTGGACATGACGACGTACGAACGGTCCGGGTCCAGCTTTTCCAGCCCGTCCACATCGACGCGGACGCTGCAAATGCGGAAGATCGACGCGCCCCAGTTGCTCGCGCACGCGTGTACCCAGGCGCCGCGGCGGTCGATGAGAGAGATGAACAGCGCGGACGTCCCCCAAAACACCGTCGTCATTGCGGTGAGCACGCACTGAACGGGATAGCGAACGCTCGCGATGCCGTTGTAGTAGAGCTTGCGGTCGGGGTGGGCGCGATCCATTCGGGAATTCTAACAGGCCCCGGTGGCCGCGGTGGGTCGGGCAACCTTGTGCGGCAGGCGACGATTTGTCGGCCGAATCGGGCATGGTCGAGCGGCCGTCTACGCTACACTTCCCCGGTGATTCAAGGATTGAAAGGCGACTTGCGAGCGGCGATGAAACGTCGCGACGAGGTAACCGTGCGCGTGTTGCGCATGGTTCTTGCCGACGTGCACAACCGTGAGATCGCCGCCAAGGCGGATCTGACGGACGAGCAGGTGGTTGCCGCGCTGCGCACGGCCGTCAAGCAGCGGCAGGATGCTGCCGAGCAGTTCGCCCACGGCGGGCGCCAGGACAGGGCCGACGACGAGCTCGCCGAGATCGACGTGATCTCCGCCTACTTGCCAAAGCTTCTCGAGGGCGATGAGCTCGCGGCCGCGGTCGACGAGGCGATTGCAGCCAGCGAAGCCGCAGCGCCCTCGGACATGGGCAAGGTTATGGGGTACTTGATGGGCAACTACAAGGGACTTATCGACGGCAAGGCCGCCAACGCGCTGGTGCGCGAGCGGTTGGCGGGCTCCTGACATGGACCCTGTGACCCATGGGCTTGCGGGCGGGCTGGTGGCCAAGTCCGGCCTCGCGCACCGGCTTCTGCCGGAGAAGCTCGAGGCTCGCGGCGTCGCCCTCACGGCGCTGGCCGCGCTCGCCCCGGATGTCGATGCCATCGTCGAGCTGGGCTCGGACCCTCTCGCTTTTCTTCGCTACCACCGGGGACTCACCCATTCGCTTCTCGGTGGCCTCGCTCTGGCGGCGGTGCTGGCTCTCATCGTGGCGCCGTTCTTCCCCGGTGTCTCTCGCAGGCGCCTGCTGGTTCTCACGAGCATCGGTGTCTACATCCATGTGTTCCTCGATCTGTTGACCTCGTACGGAACGGTCTTGCTCTACCCGTTTCGCTCCGAGAGGTTCACGCTCGATTGGATGTGGACCTTCGATCCGACATTCCTCGGCATCCTCCTGGTCTGTTTGCTGGGCGTCTACTTGCTCCGACGGGCCCCGCGTAGGGTCGCCAAGGTCGGATTGAGCGTCGCGGTCGTGTACGTGCTCGTCGCGGGGGCTCTCCAGTGGGTCGCCGTGCAGGCGTTCGCGGCCGAGGTCGATGCCCTCGGGGTCGCCGAGGTGCGCGACGTTTCCGTGGTGCCGGCTCCGTTCGTGCCGCTCAACTGGACGGGTATCGTGGAGACCGACGACGGCTACTATCGTGCCCACATCGAGTTGACCCGCGGCTGGACCGCCGATCTCCGCTTCGTGCGCGTACCCAAGATCAGTCCGGCCGTCGAGTTCGGGGCCTTCAGTGCGGTCAACAGCGAGCCGTTGCGCGAACAGGTCGCGCTCTACGAGTGGTTCGCGCGCTTTCCCGTGGTCGACGTCGAGCGCGAGCAGGGCGGGCAGACCATCCGCTACTACGACCTGCGTTTCGACCTTCCCGGCCTCGGCATTCACCAGCGCCCCTACGTGTTCACCATCCGGTTGAGCCCTTCGGGCGAGATCGTCTCGACGAGCCTGGAGTAGACCGTCGCCGCGGCCTGCTAGTGTCCCGTCCCAGGAGTTCGTTACCTTTTGCAGGAGGGAGATGCAGGTGAGATCAAGGAGGGGCGAAGTAGGCGATGCTGGAGGCATCGTCGATGAGCCGCGAAGCGGAGATCACCTGCATATCCCTCCTGCCCGTAGGGTGGCGGCGGGAGCGGGCGCCTTCGGCGTCGCACCGACTCCACGATGGGCACGGCATCGCGATCGTCGCTGCTCCTTGAATTCGCCTCGCTCGCGCCACCACAAATGGCAACGAACTCCTGGGACAGGACACTCTAGGATTGCGGTCCCATGACGGACTACGGATGGTTATCGCTCGTACCCCCGGTCACGGCCATCGTGCTGGCGCTGGTCACGCGCCAGGTGTACCTGGCGCTGTTCACCGGGATCCTGCTCGGAACCACCATTCTCGCGGGCTTCAACCCGATCGTCGGCGCCGCCGGCTCGATCGAACAGCTCATCCTGGTGGTTACCAACCGCGGCAATGCCGAGGTGCTGCTGTTCACGCTGGTCGTCGGTGCGCTCATCGTCATGATGCGCGAGTCGGGTGGCGTCAACGGTTTCGCCAACTTCATGGTGCATCGAGGGTGGGTGCGCGGGCCGGTCTCGGCGCAGTTGCTGTCGGTGGTGGTCGGCACGAGCATCTTCATCGAATCCAACATCACCTGTCTGATCACCGGCGCGGTTTCCCGGCCGCTCTATGACCGCGTCAAGCTCTCTCGCGCCAAGCTCGCCTACGTCTGCGACTCCACATCGGCGCCGATCTGCATCCTGATCCCGCTCAACGCCTGGGGAGCCTACGTGCTCACCTTGCTCGCCGCTGAGGGGCTCGATCCGTTGCCGACGCTGATTTCCGCGGTACCGCTCAACTTCTACGCCATCCTGGCAATCGCCATCGTCGTTTTCGTCGCGATCACCGGTTGGAATATCGGTCCCATGCGCCAGTCCGAGCAGCGAGCCCTCGAAGGTGAAACCGGCGCCTTGCCGGAGCAGGAGGTGTCGCTCGGCTTGGTGGGCGGTGGTGATGAACCTCTGCGCGAGAAGCCTCCGGAACGCGCGATCAACCTCGTTGCGCCGGTGGTGACAACGGTGGTGATGATGATCGTGGGGCTGTGGGTCACCGGCGCGGGGCTGACGCCCGCTGGGGCGGGGCGCACCTTCCTCGAGCGCATTCTGGCGGGCTCCGGCTCTCTGTCGGTTCTGTGGGCAGTCTCCGCGGGGGTCGCCGTCGCGATGATCCTGGCCCGCATCCAGGGGTTCTTCACGTTTCCCGAAATGGCAGAGTTGGTGGTCACCGGTTTCCGTGAGCTCATCGGGGTCGCGACCATTCTCGCTCTCGCCCTCGCCATCGGGGCCGTCTGCCGCGAGCTCGGCACCGGCCCGTGGGTGGCGGCGACGGTGAGCCCGTGGATCAACGCCGTCACCGCGGCACCGCTCGTATTCGTCGCCTCCGCCTTCATTGCCTTTTCTACCGGCACTTCGTGGGGCACGTGGGCGATCATGTTTCCTATTGCCATCCCGGTAGCGGTGGCGCTGGATGCGTCGATTCCGCTGATGACCGCGGCCGTGCTCGGGGGCGGCGTGTTCGGCGATCATTGCTCGCCGATCTCGGACACCACCGTGGTCTCCTCACTCTCCGCCGGCGTCGACCACATCGAGCACGTGGTGACACAGATTCCCTACGCTGTTCTCGGCGGGGCGACAGCGACCTTGCTCTATTTTGTTGCCGGCCTTTTGATTGGCTGACGGCGGAGCGTGCGGCGCCGGCCTCTTGATTGGCTGACGACGGAGCGTGCGTGCGCCGCCTTTTTTGATCGGTTGGCGGCGGAATGCGCCGGCGCCGCCGTTTTGACCGGCTCTCGACAGCGTGGTAACCGTTGCCCATGAATCGCAACAACTGGTTTCTGGTCGTGCCGACGATCGTTCTCGGTCTGTGGGCCTCCTATGCGCTCTACCAGATGCACGCGGCGGGCGATGCGCGCCGCGCCGTCGACATCGTCGGGGAATATCGCGCCGACGGGCAGCCGACGCTGGCCGAGTACCTCGGTCGCGTCGGCCCCGTGGACTGCGGCAGCGAGGTGGTGTCGAGCTTCTACGGCACCATGGACGTCACCTGCAGAGTGGGCTCGACCCGGCCGCTTACCTACGTCTGGCGCGTCGATGTGCTGCAGGAGATCTTTGCGCCCGCCGACGAGGTCACGCGCACGTTGATGGCCGAGTATCAGCCGTCGCTGTACGCCCGGCCGGCCGGAGGCGCCTGAGATCCGCGTGAGTGTTTCTTCATGATCCGGCTGGGAGGTGCTTCGTGAGCGACGACCGGGTGCGAGTTGGCGGTGGAGAGGTCATCGAGCACCAGCTCGACAACGGGTTGAAGGTGTTGCTGTGCCCGATGCACGCGGCGCCGCTGGTGTCCGTGTGGTGTTGGTACCACGTGGGTTCGAAGAACGAAGGCGCGGGTACCACCGGCGCCTCCCACTGGGTCGAGCACATGAACTTCAAGGGCACCGCCGGCATCTCGCGAGAGGACCTCAAGGTGTGGATCGAACGCGCCGGCGGAATGTGGAACGGCTACACGTGGATCGACCAGACCACCTACTTCGAGACCGTCGCCGCGGACGCGCTCGACCTGGCGCTGCACATCGAGTCGGAGCGCATGACCGAGTGTGTGTACGACCCCGAGGAGTTCGAGTCCGAGCGCACGGTGATCATCTCGGAGTTGCAGGGCAACGAGAACAACCCCGCCTATCTGCTGGGTGTCGACGTCGCCGCCGCGGCCTTTCCCGATCATCCGTACGGGTGGCCGACGATCGGCTGGTTGGCCGACCTCGAAACCATGACCCGCGACGATCTCTACAGCCATTACCGCTACTACTACGTGCCCAACAACGCCACCCTGGTGGTCGCCGGGGATATCGATCCGGAGGAGGCGCTGGCCAACATCGAACAGCGCTTCGGCCACATCGAGCCCGGTGAGCGCCCCGCGCCGGCTCGAGCGCCCGAGCCGCAACAGGAAGCCGAGCAAAGGGTCGTGGTCGAGCGGCCCGGCACGACCCGCTATCTCGAGGTCGTCTATCACGCGCCGGCTTTTGCGGACGAAGATTTCATTCCTCTGTTCGTTGCCGATGCTGTGCTCTCGGGAGGCAAGGGCATCAACCTGTGGGCCGGGGGCTTCGGGCGCAACGCGCGCACGACGTCGCCGCTCTACCAGGCGCTCGTCGAGCCGGAGCTGGTGGCCGGTGTCTCCAGCGCCCTCCTGCCCACGGAGCGACCCTACCTGTACGGCGTTTCCGCTACCGTCCGCGAAGGCGTTTCGGAGGGTGCGGTCGAGGAAGCGCTGTTCGCCGCCCTCGACGCGCAGGCGCAGTCCGCTCCTTCGGATCACGCGCTGCGCAAGGCAAAGAACCAGCTACTTGCCCAGATGGCCTTCGACGACGAGGGTGTGACACGCACCGGGCATCAACTCGGCTACTTCTCGACGATCGCCGACTGGAAGCGACTCGACCGCCTGCACGAGGAAATCGAGGCCGTGACCGCGGAGCAGGTGCGCGAGGTCGTGGCCCGGCGCCTGGCCCCGAAACGGCGCACGATCGGGTGGTTTCGCCCGCAGGAAAGCGCATGACGACCGCGGACAAGAGCTTCCGACCGGAGCGTTTCACACTGGACAACGGTCTCACCGTTCTTTGCCAACTCAATCCCGCTTCGACCGCCGTGAGCATGAGCCTGCGGCTGGCGGCGGGCGCGGTTTTCGAGACCGCAGCGACGATCGGGCTCACGGGCTTTTGTGCTTCCATGCTCAAGCGCGGTACCGAGCGGCGCAGCAAGACCGAGATCGGCGAGCAGCTCGATTTCACCGGCGCGCTGCTGGCGGCCGGCTCGTCACGGCATACGTCGCACGTCGGCGCCAAGGCCCGCGCGGCGGACTTCGAATCGACGTTGGAGCTGGCGGCCGAGTGCACCATGATTCCGGTCTTTCCCGAGGCCGAGACGGAGAAGCTTCGCGGCGACATTCTCACCGCCATCCAGGAGGACCGAGACGATACGCGACAGATTGTGGTCGACCTCTTGCGGGCCGCGGCGTACCCGGCGGAGCATCCCTACGCGTGGCGACTGCTGGGCACCGAAGAGACGATCAGCGCGCTCCGCCGCGAAGACCTGGCGGCGTTTCACGCGGCTCGGTTCGATCCGGCCTCGGCCGTTCTGGTCGTCGTCGGCGGCGTCGATCCGTCGCGCGTTCGCGACGCCGCCGAAGCCTCTTTCGGGGGCTGGAGCTCGCCGGCCGCAAGTTCACCCGCCGGCTTGCCGAACGTCGACGATGCTCCTGGACCCCAGAACATCGAACGCGTCGTGCACACCATGAGCGACAAGGCGCAGGCGGACGTCGCCATCGGTTATCCGGGGCTGCGCCGCCTCGACGACGACTACTACGCGGCCGTGGTGATGAACATGATCCTCGGCAGCTTCGCCATGGGTGGGCGGCTTGGCCGGGTGATCCGCGAGGAAAAGGGAATGGCCTACTACGTCTACTCGTCGTTGGGCGCCGGCGTCGGGCCGGGGCCGTTCATGGTGCGGGCCGGGGTGCACCCCGACAACGTGGATACCGCCGTCGATTGCGCGCTCGATGAAATGAAGCGCATGCAGCGCGAGCCGGTGACCGACGAAGAGCTTGCCGACGCCAAGTCGGCCATCGTTCGCTCACTGCCTCGCAATCTCGAGACCAACGAAGGTGTGGCCGCCGCGCTCCACTCGATCGAGCAATTTCAGCTCGGCCTCGACTATCTGGATCGGTTCCCGGATTTGATCGGCGGCGTTTCGACGACCGACGTGCTCGAGGTGGCTCAGAAGAGGCTGCAACCCGACCGCTGCGTCGTCGCGGTGGCCGGGCCCTATCCATCGGTCGCCGACGAGACCACGGCCGGCGCTGCTTTGGGAGCACCGGCAGGCACGGCGAAGTCGGAGCCCGCCGGCGGGGAGAGCCAATAGTGGCCTCGAGAACCGAGATCGTCGCCGCGCTCGACGACTTTCTGGACATAGACTCGATCGCCGACAGCTGTCTGAACGGCCTCGAGATCGAAGGCGGCGCCGAGGTGGGGCACGTCGGCCTGGCGGTCGACGCCGCGCAGGCGACCATCGACGCCGCGGCCTCGGCCGGGTGCGACATGTTGCTCGTGCATCATGGGTTGTTCTGGGGGCCACAGGCGCCGCTGAGGGGCGTTGCGGGCCGTCGCGTGCGCGCTTGCTTCGCCGCCGACCTTTCCCTCTATGCCGCCCACCTGCCGCTCGACGCCCACCCCGTGGTCGGCAACAACGTTGTGCTGGCGGGGCTCCTGGGAGGTGTCGTTGACGGACGTTTCGCCGAGTTTGAGGGCACACGGATCGGCGCCCTGGCCACCCTCGAACAAGGCGTAGATATCGGCGGGCTCGCCGGCAGGTTGGCTGCCGCGGGTTGCGACGAGCCGCTCATCTGGTCGTTCGGCGCCGGCGACGTGCGTCGCATCGGTGTGGTCACCGGTCGCGGCGGCAGAGCACTCGAGGCCGCTGTCGATGTGGGTGTGGACTGCTTCATCACCGGTGAGCCGGTGCAGGAGGCTTACCACGAAGCCCGCGACCAAGGGATTCACTGCCTGTTCGGCGGCCACTATGCTACCGAGACCTATGGTGTGCACGCCGTCGGCGACTGGCTCGCCGAGAAGTTCGACGTGAGCACCACGTGGATCGATCACCCCACTGGAATCTGACCGCCCCGCGACAACAAGACACATGACGTACGTTCTGCGCCGCCTGCAATCCCACGACGACTACAAGGCCTGTGAGCGTCTTCAGCAGCAGGCCTGGGACTTCTCGGACGGTCTCGACGTCATCCCCCTCACCAACCTCGTGACGGCGCAGAAGTGGGGAGGCCTCGTGCTCGGGGCCTTCGACGAGTCGGGAGAGCTCGGGGGGTTTTGCTACGGCTTCCTCGGCCGCGATCCCGCCGACGGTCGTCTCCTTCACTGCTCCCACATGCTCGCGGTGGATGAGCGGGCGCGCAACGCCGGGCTCGGTGCTCGTCTCAAGTGGGCGCAAAGGGACTATGCCCTCGAACAAGGGCTCGACGTCATCGTCTGGACCTACGACCCGCTCGAATCGGTGAATGCCTGCCTGAACTTCGGCAAGCTCGGCGGCCTCTCCGACGATTACCAGATAAACCTCTACGGCGAGACCACGAGCAGGCTGCACGAAGGCACCCCGACCGATCGTCTGACGCTGAAGTGGATGATCGACTCGCCGCGGGTCGAGCGCCGTGCCGAGGGAGAGCGGGGGCCCGTTGCGATCGCCGTGGCCACTGACGACATCGACGCGCCGTGGGCGCTGCAGGTGGACGGTTGGGGCCCCGGTGAGCCGGCGCTCGATCTCGACGCTCGGAGGGTGCGCTGCCGAATCCCGGTGAGCGTTCAGCAGGTGAAGGAGGCGGACGCCGGGGCGGCGGTGGCCTGGCGCGAGGCCACGCGTGCCGTGTTCACTGGTTACTTCGAACGGGGCTATTTCGCACGGGAATGCGTTCGCGTCGCCGGCGACGCTGCGGGCGGTGAGCCCAAGACCGTATATTTATTCGAACACGGCGACCTCGAGACCGACGGAACGCGAGACTAGTGGACTGTAACGGAAGAATCGTTAGTGTCGCAGATGGGATTTGCGGGCGAGGTCAAGGCGCGGCGAGGAAGGCGATGCGTAGGCATCGTCGACGAGCTGCAACGCCGAGATCGGCCGCAACTGCCCATCTGTCAGC
>CAYSHI010000459.1:0-14153 GCA_964430745.1 uncultured Acidobacteriota bacterium
GTTGGCGTCGGCGTAAGCGTCGGCTATCCGGGGCCCTGAGGCGGCCCGTGGGGAGGTCCGGTCTGGGTCGGAGGCCCCGTCCGGACGATCTACTGAAGGCACGGATCTGCTGTACACTTCGGCGTCGAGACTCTGTTTCCCGGCCCCCCTTTTCCGAGGTGAGTTCGTCGTGTCTTCCATCAACCGTTACTACCGCGTCGAGCTCGACGGCGAGGTGCATTGGGCGCAGGCCGCCCAGCCCGCAACCGACGAGCCCTACCCCGAAGACCTCCAGCTCCGGCTCCTGAGCGGGGACCCTCTCGTTGCCGGTGAGCCCACGGATCGCGTCGTCGAACGCTCCGACGTCACGGTTCTCGTGCCCTGCACGCCAACGAAGATCCTCGGTGTGGCTCGCAACTTCGCGGCCCATGCGCAGGAGCGCGAGCGAGCGGTGCCGCAGGAACCGCTCATCTTTCTCAAGCCGTTGACCACGCTCGTGCCGTGGGATGGCGCCATCGTGCATCCACCGGCGTGCGAGAAGCTCAACTACGAAGGCGAGATGGCCGTCGTCGTCGGCAAGGAAGCTCGCAACATCCCGATCGAATCGGCCATGGAGTACGTCTGGGGCTACACCGTCGTCGACGACGTGACCGCGCGCGACATCCAGAATCGCGAGGAAGCGTTCGTGAGGGCGAAAGGCTACGACACGTTTGCTCCGCTCGGGCCATGCGTCGCCACCGGCCTCGACCCCGAGAATCTCGTTGTCGAGACGCACGTCAACGGCGAGTTGCAGCAACACGGCCCGATATCGCAGCTCGTCCATCCGGTTGCCGAGCTCATCCGTTTTCTCTCGTCGATCATGACCCTGTATCCACACGACGTCATCTGCACCGGCACTCCCAAGGGCATGATTCCGATCAACCCGGGGGACGTGGTCGAGGTGTCCGTGGCCGGGATCGGCCGCATCAGCAACCCCGTCGTCGCACCCTGAAGAAAGAGCCCTACGATGCCCTTGATCTTGAAGGAATCCGAAGTTCGCGAGCTGCTGTCCATGGAGGACGGCGTGAAGCTGGTCGAAGAAGCACACCGCCTGGACGCCGTCGGTGAGGTGGTGCTGGCGCCGCGCCTGGCGCTGCCGCTCGGCGGCGAGGTGGGCACCTATCGCATCATGGCGGCCGCCCTGCCGGGAATCAGCTCGTTCGGCCTCAAGACGCTGACCGGTGTGCCCGGCCGCCGCTTGCCGGAGTTGACGTATTTCACCATCCTGGTTTTCGACGGCGAATCCGGCGGGTTCCTCGGCCTGTTGCCGGCCGGTCACATCACCCGCACACGCACGGGCGCCGCCGGCGGCGTCGCCGTCAAGCATCTCTCGCGCCCGGACTCGAAAGTACTCGGCGTCTTCGGATCGGGAGTGCAGGCGCGTGCCCAAGTCGCGGCCATCCGCGTCGTGCGCGACATCGAGAAGATCAAGATCTACGACGTCGTTCCGGAGGCGGCGGAGAGCTTCGCCAACGACCTGCGCGGGGACGGTATCGACACCGACATCGTCGGGAGTGGCCAGGAAGCCGTAGCGGGCAGCGACATCGTCACCGCTGCGACGACCTCGAAGGAGCCGGTGATCGACGCGGCCTGGCTGGAGCCCGGCATGCACATCAACGGCGTTGGAGCCAACTCTCCCGCCAAGCAGGAGCTCGCACCGGGCGTGTACGCACGCGGCTACGTGGTCGTCGACTACAAGGAGCAAGTCCTCATGGAAGCGGGCGACCTCATGGCCGCTCTCGAGGCCGAGGACGGCATCGTCGAGACCGACATCGCCGCCGAGCTCGGCGAGGTGATCGCCGGCACCAAGCCCGGCCGAACCTCCGACGACCAGATCACGATCTTCAAGTCGGTCGGCGTCGCCTATCAGGACATCGCCACGGCGGCGTACGTCTACAACGAAGCGGTCGCCCGAGGCATGGGGATGGAGGTCGATCTCAAGGGCTGAGATCGACCCCGACTCAGCTCAGCAGGCGACCTCGGTCCCTTTCGGCGCGGTCGTGCCCGCGGTGACCACAGGCGCAGGTTCGGGCGGCTCCAACGCCCTGGGGCTAATTACGAGCGGATGTCCGCGTTTAGCGTCCGGCCGTCGTGACCCGCTCGTAGTCGCTCCACTCGGTGGAGATGACTCGACGGATGTTCTTGAACAGGACCCGGAGGTCGAGCTGGAGCTCGAACTCCGACGGCATCCACACACCCGGCTCGTAGCGATCGATCTCGATACGACCATTGGTCTTGCGGACCGTCGCGAGAAACCCACCCAGGTACTTGATCGGATCTCGCAGGATGAACTCCACCCGCGCGACGCCGAAATCATCCTGGGCGACCCAGATGCGGCCGTTGGCGCGATTGAGAGCCACGTCCATGCGGTTGCGCTCCGGCAACTCGCCCTCTCGCGGCTCCATCGAGATGACCCAGCAGGTGTGGCCGCGAACGTCCTCTTCGCCGACGATCTCGACGTTGTAGCGCTGCATCAGGTAGCTGTCGAACTGCACCCGGCGACCGTCGTCCGGCTGCGGCGGCAGGCCCTCCGCGACACGCTCGCGGACCTCTTCTTCGAAGTCTCCCAGGCGCTCGCGTTCCTCGCGCCGTTCCTTCTCGGAAAGCGGTTCGCCTTCCTTTTCAACGAGCTCGTCGAACAACGCACCCATGACACCGTAGCGCCGGTAACGAGCCGTCTCCGAGTCGGTGACTTCGCCGTCGCCGTTCACCGTATCGACGGTCGAGAACATCCTTGCCTGGAATTCGGCATCGACGAGGCGCTCGATCTGACCCTCCGAACGCTCGATGGCGCGAGCGACGATCTCGTCGGCCGTCGGCTCGCCGGCGGCTACCCCGGTGCCGGTCGCTCGTACCTGAGCCGAGAGCTCCGCGGCGAAAGCCACTGTGACGGCGACGAGGATGCCGACAACGACGGCGCATCTGTTCCTTTTCATGGGGAAATCAAATCACGCTTTGTCGCGACTTTCGAGTTTTACCCGCCTATCGACGTCGCCGATCGGGCAGCGCCAACCGCGGCTCGACCAGACGGAACCCGGCTGCTTCGTACGCCTCGCGCAACCCGGACACATCCGAAGGATCTCGAAGCTGCCCGACGATCGCTCCGCCCGACCCACAGAGCTTGCCGCTCATCGCCAGCCGGCGGGCGATCCGAACCATCTCGCGGTCTCTGTCGGAAACGGGGAAAAAGCTGGCGCGCAGGTCGAAGTTCTCGTTCATGAGCTCGCCGAACCGGATGTGATCGTGCCGACGGAGAGCGTCCACGCCCGAATCCACCAGGTCGCGAAACCGGCACATGATTCGGGAAAGCTCCGGATCGCCGGACATCCAGCGGGCGCGCAGCTCCCCGTGAGCGTCCCCGGAGGGCTCGCCGCCAAGGGGATCGAAGGCAACGAAAAGCGGTGGCAACAGCGTTGGATCGAGACGCACGTACGAGGCCGCGGACCGCGGCTCCTTCAGATCCATCTCGACGACGCCCTCGTACGCCTGGATGACGCGATCCATCGCGCCGCACGCCAGGTCGAGGTCTTCGAGTTCCGCCGCGAGGGCAAGCTCGGCGACCGCCGCCGGCTCGATCGGAGTTTCGAACCAGGCCATCAGGGAGCGAAGCACGGCGATGATGATCGCACTGGATCCGGAGAGCCCGACCAGACGTGGAATATCGGTCTCGAACCGCAGGGTGAAGCGCGCTCGACGATCCGAGGCGACATCAGAGAGCAGGTCGGGAGCGTGCACGAGGAAGCGTCGCAACGCGGCCCGCATGAGCCGCAGCCCGCCGTCGCCATCAGCGTGGGCGAAGGGCTCGGCGGCGTCGGCCAGCGCCGGCAGGACGACGCGGTGGGCGTCAGAGGCAACGAGCTCGAGTCGTTCGGACGGCTCGATCGTCGCGACGGCGCGGAAATTGCCCAGCGCCATGGCGATCGCTTTTCCGCCGTACCCATCGGAGGGGTTACCCATCAGGCCCGCGCGAGCGAAGGCCCGCCCCGTCGTTCCCGTCAGAGTGTCGACAGCCAAAACACCCCTCCGATCAGGGCTGCGACCCAGATCCAGGCGACGGCGAACCCGGCGCCGCCGACGCGGCTCGGGTAGCGAATCTCGAAGTCCGGATGATCGATGACCTTGGGCGTCGGCCTCGGCTCGGATCCTTCCGGGACCTCGAAGGGAGCTGTCGGCGTCGGTTCTCTTTCGTCCACCGGCGTATGCAGTGCGCGGTACATGCGATCGAGGCGGTCCGCCGCAACCGGCTTCGTCCACAGGCTCACGCCGACCATGGCCAACAGGCCGCACGACAGATACGCGAGCATCTGCACGGGCAAGCGAACCACACCGTCCAGCATCATGAACGAGGGCAGATAGGCGGCGCCGAAGGCGTTGACGTCGAACACGGGAGCGAGCACATTGCCCATCACCACGGCGACCAAGAACGCCACGAGCGTGGAGGCCCACGCTCCGGCCGGGGTCGCCCGGCGCCAGAAGATCCCCACCCAGAAGGGGATTCCCATCATCGCCTGCACCTTCCAGAAGGTCTCCAGGCCCGTGATCACGCTGTCGAGGAAGACCGCGTAGGCGACACACGCGACCACCAACACCAGCGCGAAGACCCGACCGACCCAGACGTAATGCCCTCCGGCGCGGCCCGGGGCGATGAAGGGACGGTAGATGTTCTCGGTGAACAGTGCCGAGCCCGAGACCATCCAGGCGTCACACGACGACATGACCGCGGCCAGCATCGAGGCGAGGAAGAGGCCCAGCAGGCCGGGGGCCACCAGGGGGAGCAGATCTCGCGCCATCAGCCCGTACGCCTGATCGATCTGCGCTTGCCCACTCATCCCCGGATAGAGCGCGACCGCCGCCAGCCCCGTGAACGTCCAGGCCACCGTGCAGAAGCGCTTGAGCATGTTGCCGTAGGTGAAGCCGACGCGACCATCCATCTCGGTCTCGCCGGCCGCGGCCACCGCCATCGAATGCGGCTGGGTCGAGTTGCCGATGAGGCCGTTGAACGCGACCACGGCAATGTAGAAGACCGTCACCTCACCGCCCGCAACGAGGGCGAACATCCGGGGGTCGCCGATGGTGTCCCGCAAGCCCGCCATGCCGCCCACCGCATTGAAGGCGAAGGGAAGGATCAGGAACGAGAGCACGACCGTGAGAATGCCCTGGATGAAGTCGGTGATGATCGCCGCCGACAGCCCGCCGGCAACGCCGTACAGTGAGAACAAGACGACGATCGTGGCGATGGCGGGAATCTCGGCGATGGCGCCGGCGCTTACGGCGGTGATCATCGCCCCGGCGCCCTTGAGCATGGTGGCGAGATTCACGACGAGCTGCAGCACGGCCACACCGGCAAACAAACCGGCGACCGAGCGAGAATAGCGCAGCTCGAAGTAGTCGCCGGTGGTCAGCGCCCGCATGCGACGAAACACCGGCGCGATCAGCCAGTAAAACGGCGTGGCGAACAACCAGATCCACTGCAGCCAGATTCCCGAGAGGCCGGCGGTATACGTCTTCGAGGCCACCGACACGGCCTGATCGGTGTGGGTTCCGGCGCCGAAGGCAAAGAACAGCATGAACGCCTTCTTGAAACGGCGCCCCCCCATGAAGAAATCGTCCGGGCTCTTCACCAGGCGGGCCGCCCAGAGCCCGACGCCGGTGATTCCCGTCAGGTATACCGCGATGACGACCCAATCGAGGCCCTGCATCGGCTAGCGGACCATGCCCGGGAGCGCCCCCTCCGCTCGCGTGCCCGGAGTGAAGGCGGCGAGCATGTTGGACGGATCGCTAGTCGCCATACAGCCCGTCGATGACGCCGCGCATGTAGGCAAACGATTGCTTCATGCCGGGCAGCGGGTCTTCCGCGTCGATCTCGTACTCGAGGTTCACGTAGCCCGCATAGCCCATCTTCTCGAGTTGCCGGAAGATCGCAGGCACCGGCATATTGCCCTCCCCTACGATGCACTGGCTTGCGGCCGAGGTGAGATCGCGCAGATCCTTCATGTGGATGTCGAGCGCCCGCGGCCCGCACATCTCCAGCACCTCGACGAGATCGATGCCGGTGCGCGCCGTATGCCCCAGGTCGACACACACGCCGACGCGGGGGTCCATGGCCTCGATGACCGGCAACACATCCTGCGGACCCGGGAAATGCTCGTCGGTCGGCCCGTGCACGTGCACCGCGACCTGGATGCCGTACTCCTTCACGAATCGCTCGATGCGCGGCAGGGTCTGCGCTGTCGGGGCGATCACCATCAGCGGCATGCCGCTCGACCGCGCGTACTCGAAGTAGCCGCGGATATCGTCGTCGTCGTCTTTCTGCAACGTGATCGTTCCGCCGCCGACGATCTGCAACCCGGCATCTTCGAACTCCGCCCGTCCCTGCGCCAGCTCCTGTGGCGAGAGCTCGTAGGGGAGGTGAAACGACTTGATGTTGATGTAGGGCGTGCCGAGCTCCCTTGTCGCCTGGATGGCGTATTCGCGCGGGAATTCTCGCAGCGAGTAGCTGGCGACGCCGAGGCGTATGGAGCTCTGGGCGCCTTCGCGGCCGAGGAACGCAGCCTCGTCACCGCCAGCGTGGGCCTCGGTTTGACCGCCGCCCTCCGCGCGGCCCCCCGGCGGCTCACGGCCGCAGGCGGCCGCCAGCGGCCAGGCCAGTCCGGCGACGCCCGCGGCCGCCGACCGCTGCAGAAATCTCCGCCGCGTGCGATCTGTCTCCGTCATATCTTCGGCTCCCAGCCGGGCTCGTAGTCGCGGCTCCAGTACGACATCGCCTCGGAATCGTCGAGGATGCGACCGCTGTCCGGATCGCACCGCAACGTGCGCCCGGTACGCTGGGCGATGTTGCCGAGATGGCACAGCAGAACGCTCTTGTGCCCCTCGTCGATGGGGGCATTGAGTCGCTGCCGGCCACGCACGCCTTCGAGAAAGTTGTCGATATGCAAGGCAGTAAGGTCGCCGCCACCACGCGTATCGAGCGCCGAATCGGTCTCACCCCGGATGGAACGCTTCACCTCGTTGCTGTTGTGGTCGTACACCACGTAGCCGGCGCGATCGATGATCACGGTGCCGTCCTCGCCGTGAATGGAAGCTCCGCGGCCACGGCCCTCGACCGGGCGACCATTGCAGCTCCGACCCTCCCAGGTGAGCGACCTCCCCCCCTCGAACTCGTATGAAGCCACCTGCGTGTCGTACATCTGCCAGTCGTCGTCGAAGTGAAAACGCCCGCCGGACGACGTCACCCGGGTCGGATAATCGACGTCCAGCGCCCAGCGGCAGACGTCGATCTCGTGCGCGCCGTTGTTGTTGATCTCCCCCGTACCCCAGCGCCAGAACCAATGCCAGTTGTAGTGGATGACGTTGTCGCGGTACGGCGTCCTCGGCGCCGGACCCTGCCAGAGATCGTAGTCGAGCCACTCGGGAACGGGCGCCTCCGCGCCCTGCCCGATCGAGCCTCGGGTGTTTGCGTACCAGGCGCGAGCGAAGTACGGCCGGCCGATGATGCCGCGATGGATCTCGTCGATGATCTCGATCGAGCGCGGCGCCGATCGCTGCTGGTTGCCCATTTGCACGACCAACCCGTACTCGGCCTGTGCCGCGGCGAGCAGCTCCCCTTCCCGCGCATTGTGCCCGCAGGGCTTCTCGACGTAGACGTGCTTGCCGGCCTGTAAGGCCAAAAGGGTGGCGGGCGCGTGCCAGTGATCCGGCGCGGCAATCACCAGGGCATCGACGTCACGATCATCCAACGCGCGGCGGAAGTCAGCCACTCCTCGGGGTCGCGTCTCAGGCGTCTCCCCGATCGACGCGACGGTCTTTTCGACCGCGCGAGCGTCGACATCGCACACGTAGGCGATCTCGCAATTACTTGCCGCCGCGAATGTCTGCGCCAGGGCGTCGCCCCGGCTGTTCACACCCATGACCGCCACGCGCACCGCATCGGCCGCGCTGCTCTGCCCGCGCGCCAGGGAAGCACTTCCCAGCGCACCGACACCGATGCCGGCGAAGGTTGCGCGCCGGATGAACTCGCGCCGATCGGGGCGGCCGAACGACCGGTTCGCGGCGCCGTCTCCATCTTGGGTTCGTTTCATCTGTCCTCGCTCATTTGCTGCTTCGGAATCGATTGACACGGCTTCGCTCGGGCGCGCGTCGGGGCGAAACGGCCTCACCGACTGGAAGATCACGGGTCCGGAGTCTCGTCCAGCTCACGGATCTTGATGGCACGGAACCAGACATCGTCGCCATGGTCCTGCAACACGATGTGCCCCGCGCGCTTGTCGGCAAATCCCTCGATCGGTTGGTACTTGCTGGCGGAGAGACGAGCGGCGAAGTCGTCCGAATCAAGCTCGAACTCGAGCACCTTGACGCCGTTCAGCCAGTGTTCACCGCGATTCCCGCGGAATACGAGCCGCGTCTCGTTGAACTCTCCCACGCGGCGAAGTGTCTTGTCCGCCGCGGGCTCGATGAGGTCATACAGCGCCGCGGCCGTGCGGTTCGGGCCGTTCTGCGCGTCGGGGTGTAGGTCGTCGTCGAGAATCTGATACTCGAACCCGAGCGCCGCGTGCACCGGCGGAGCCGAAGTGGACATCTCCTCGGAGACGTTGTACTTGATGCCGCTGTTGGCCCCCGGAGCAACCTTCCACTCGAGCACGAGCTCGAAGTCCTCGAAGGTATCGACGGTCATGATGTCGCCTCCCTCGAGGGGCTGGCCGTCCGCTGCCGTCGGCACGTCGCCGCTGGCGACCTTGCGGATCGCACCATCCTCGATCGTCCAGTGCCCCGCCGGAATCTCCTCGCGCCCGAGCCCGCGCCAGCCGTCGAAGCTGGTGCCGTCGAAGAGAACCCGCCACCCGTCATCCGCTTCCACGGCGCCGGTAGCTGTCGCCCCATCCGCCGCGGCAGATCCTGCCGCCGCGGACGCTGCCTCCCCTCCGGCCTCGCTCCCGGCGGCGGACGCGGTCCCCGACGCAGCGGGCGCCGAAGCTCCGGAGCCGCAGCCTGCCACGGAGAGCGCGCCGGCGCACAACGCGACCAAGAACATGAAAGCCGGCCCATGGGGCGGTCCGGCGGCGCCCGGCCGGTAACCGCATCGACCTCGGGAAGAGGGCGACGTCTCGTTCGCAAGAAACAGGCTGTATCTCTCCGCTCGCCTCATCGCTCCCTCTCTCCTCCCGTTTCTTACTGCAGGTCTGTTGTCCGCCTCTTGACGCCGGCTCTGTCGCCAGCATCCGTTTCCGGTGTTTGTCGCCAACCTCCGCTATCTTGATCGGAGTGCGTGCGGGGCTCAAGGTCTCGGCCGCAGAGTGCGAGGAATTCCGGGCGACGTCGGTGAGCTCGGAAAGTTACGCCGACGGGCCAGACTACCCGCCGACAGCCCACGCTACCCGACGACAACCGGCTCGGCGGGTGCCGCACGCTCGGCTCGATCCAACGCTTCGAGCAGCGATTGCGCCTCCCTACCCACCCAATCGCCGACGAATGCCAGGCCGCGCAGCCGCCTGCGGGCGCGGGCTACGTCGCCGCGCGCCAACAGGATGTTGGCCAGATACCAATCAGAGATTCTTCCGGCCCGGGCGGACGTCGTACCCGCCTCCAATAGCTCCAGTGTCGCTCGGGAGGCGTCGCCGGTCAGATAGCGGGCGATTCCCAGGTATGCCGAAGCCTCCGGCTCCCGGGCGGGCTCCGTGGTGAGCGGTTCGAGCATGGCGATCGCATCCGTGTACTCCCCGCGCACGAGGAGCTCGAGGCCGGCCGCAAGTGCTTCATCGCGCTCGCTGATGTCACGGCGCGACCCGTAGAGGAAGTCGTGGAACCAGCGGGGTACCGTCTCTGTGGTGGCGTGTTCGGCCCACGGATTCGGAGCCAGTGCCCGGGCCAGGAACGCGCCGCCGACCAGCGCCATGGTTACCGTCATCACCACGGCCGCCACCCGTAGGCCCCGAGGCACGCGCGGCGCCATCGCTGCTTTGGCAGCGCCGGAACGCAGCAGCATCATCGTGCCGAGACGATCACCGCAGCCGCTGCAGGCGGTGCAATGGGTAACAACGGCGCGCGCCTCGTCGCCGGAGAGAGCGCCGTCGACGTAGGCGGTAAGCACCTTGAGATCCGGATGTCCGCCCTCGTAGCAATGCTCTCGCGTTGCGTGCAGCGAGGCGGCGAGGAGATCGAGGCCTTCCTCGATCTCCCGGCTGGCTCTCTCGAGCTCCAGGCGACGCTTTCGCGCCACATCCTGCAGCGGCACCGACGGCCGTCGGAGGAGGAGCATGTGGATGGCACGGCGCTGAGGGCGCGGCAGCTCCTTGAGCATCTGCGTGGCGACCTCACCGGCGTGCCGCGGATCGGTCTTGGAAAACTCGTCCGTAAGGAGCTTCAACACACTCGACTGCCCGACCGGGGGTTGTTCGGCCGGGGTCGGCTCGCCGGCGGCAACCGTTTGGCCGAAAGCTCCCGGGGAGGCACGCCCGGGGCCACGCCGTTTGAGAAGAACGAGCGCTTCGGTGCGGATCGCGGCGAGCACGCGCTCATGCGCGACGCGCTCCGAAGCGAGATCGTCGGAGAGCTGAAGCGTGCGGTTGACGGCCTTGCGAACGATGTCGTCGGCGTCGGCGCGATTGCCCGTGAAAGCACGGGCATACAGGGTCCACGCGGCGTAACGTCGCCGACAGGCGCGTCGGATGGGTGTGTCGGAGTCCCGCAACATGCTCAGGCTTACCCTCTCGGGGTTGCCTGGGGGGCAGCCACCGGAGCAACTATACTGGTCGGCCATGAGCGACGACAACGGCCATCGATACGGACTCCTGACAGGTTTGATCCTCGGCGCGCTGGTGAGCATCGGCTGCGCCAACGACAACGCCCCGACCGTGGCGACGGACCCGGCGCCCGCGCCCAACGTGCTGTTCATCTCCATGGATGATCTCAACGACTGGATCGAGCCCCTGGGAGGGCACCCTCAGGCGCGGACGCCCAACCTCAACCGCCTTGCCGACGAGGGCGTCCTGTTCACGCGCGCCTATACGCCGTCGCCATCGTGCAATCCGGCGCGAACCGCGCTCCTGACCGGGTTGCACACCTACACGACCGGGATGTACTCGAACTATCAGTACTGGCGTGAGGTTCTGCCGGACGCCGTCACCCTGCCTCGCTACTTTCACGACAACGGCTACTGGGCCGCCGGGGCCGGCAAGATCTTCCACAACAACATGCCGGACCCCGACTCCTGGGACGACTATTTCCCGTCTCGCGAGCGCCACATGCCGCCGTATTTCCGCCCTGCTCCCGGCGACACGGTCAACATGCCCGCGTTCGAGGACATGTACGGCGACTTCGACTGGGCGCCGATCGACATTCCGTTCGAGCAAACGGGCGACTTCGCGTCCGTGCAATGGGTGATCGATCAATTGCAGCGCGATCACGAACAGCCCTTCTTTTTGGCCGCGGGAATCTACCGGCCTCACCTGCCCTGGTACGTGCCTCGCGAGTACTTCGAGATGTTTCCGCTCGACACCATCGAGGTACCGAGGTTGCTCGATACCGACCTGGACGACATCCCGGAGCGTGGCCGCGAGCTCGCACATCGCGGCGGCAACTACCACGAGCACGTGCTCGCCGCCGATCAGTGGCGAGAAGCCGTGCAGGGTTACCTGGCGTCGATCGCCTACGCGGACGCACTCGTCGGCCGCCTGCTCGACGCCCTCGAAGCTAGCAGCCACGCGGACAACACCATCGTCGTGCTGTGGTCCGACCACGGCTGGCAACTGGGCGAAAAGGAGCACTGGCGAAAGTTCGCCCTGTGGGAGAACCTCGCACGCGTGGTGCTCATGGTCAGAGTGCCCGAAGGCGTCCCGGGACTTGCCGACGGGACCCCGCGGGGTGCGCGCTCCGAGCGCGTCGTCTCGCTGCTCGACCTGTTCCCCACCCTCATCGAGCTTGCCGGCATCCCGGGGCGGCGGGACCTCGACGGCCGCAGCCTGGTGCCGCTGCTGAGCAACCCCACGGCGCCGTGGGATCGGCCGGCCATCACCACCTACGACTTCGGTGAGTACTCCATTCGCGATGAGCGTTTTCGGTATATCCGCTACATCGACGGGTCCGAGGAGCTCTACGATCACGACCTCGATCCGGACGAGTGGACCAACCTCGCCGAGGATCCGCAATACGCGGACGCCCTCGCGCGCATGGCCGGATTCGTGCCGAACGACCCCGCCCCGCTGGTGGACACGTCGTACGAGCTCATGCCGCACCACATCCCGCCTCTGCGCGATCGAGAAGACTACCTGCGCCGAAAGGCGGAGGCAGGCCGCCGGCGCTAGCAGCGCAATTCCCTTTACCCATCGCGTCTTACGCGCGGCCCGGAGAAACCCGCCGACCCCTGAGCCAATTCGGGAGCCTTTCTCACATTACGAGTTGATGACCCCATCAACGAAAGGAAAGGGCGATGTCTCCCGTCGAGCGCGGCAAACAGCACGAAAGACAACACGGAAGCCTCCTGGCAGCGCAGGAAAAGCGGCTCCTGGTGTGGTTGGCCGAGCGCCTCCCCCGGCAGGTGAATTCCGATCACCTCTCCGCGCTCGGGCTATCGGCCATGCTGGCGGCGGGTGTGCTCTTCTGGGCATCGAGCTGGAACTCCTGGTTGCTGCTGGGCGTGGTGGCAGCGCTGGCGGTGAACTGGTTCGGAGACAGCCTCGACGGCACCGTCGCGAGGGTGCGCGATCAGCGACGACCGCGATACGGCTTTTATGTCGACCACGTCCTCGATGTCGCGGGAGCGGCGTTCCTGTTCGGCGGCATGGCCTTCTCGTCGCACATGAGCACGGTGGTTGGTCTGTCGCTTCTGGTGGCGTACATGATGGTCTCGGCGGAGTCCTACCTCGCGACCCACGCGCGCAGCGTATTCAAGCTGTCGTTCATGCGCGTGGGACCGACCGAGCTACGCCTGCTGCTGGCCGCCGGTGCGCTGCGCCTGATGTTCGGCTCGACGGTGCCGGTCTTCGGTCGTGATCTGTTGCTGCTGGACGTCGGCGGTGTCGTGGCCGCCGCCGGACTGGCGGTAGCCTTCGTTGTCTCGGCGACGCGCAACACCGTCGCTCTGTACCGCGAGGAGCCCGTCCCTGAAGCGACGCACGAACCGAAGAGGCAGGAAACGGCCGGGAGCTTGAATCCGCGAGTCGACCGCCGCCGTCACCCTGCAACCTCCGTCGAGGTGTTGCTATGAAGGGCACACGAGGCCCGCTGCAGCGCTGGTTGGCGTTCAGCTCCGTGGGAACGATGGGCTTCGGTGTCCAGTTCGTCGCCTTGTTGGTTCTGGCGGGGTGGTTCGAGATCAACTATCTGCTGGCCACGGCGCTGGCGGTGGAGATCGCGATCGTGCACAACTTCTTCTGGCACCAGCGCTGGACCTGGGCGGACCGTGGCTCGCTGAGCCCGCGGCAAATGGCGGAACGGTTGCTGCGTTTCAACGCCGGCACCTCGGTGACCTCGATCGGCGGCAATCTGACGCTGATGTGGGTGTTCGTCTCGATGTTCGACATCCACTACGCCGTCGCCAACGTGATGGCGGTCCTGTCGCTGTCGATCGTCAACTACCTGTTCTGCGATCGACTCGTGTTCCGGCTGGTTCAGTTGCCGATGACGGCCGCTCCGCTTGCCGCCGACGGCAGCGAAGGCTAGAGAGCTCACCCCCCCTCGGCTTCGCAGCTCGCGCGATGGGAGGTAGACGGGAGGGGCGTGATCTCGATACTGCCCTTCGCGTGAAGTGCGGGTTCTTGAGCGGCTTCGCCGCGCTTGCGGATCGCAAACACACGCGAGAGGACAGCATCGAGATCACACCCCTCCCTCAGATCCCCGGTTGCCGCCTCGGACCTGCCACGTCGCGCTCCCGGCCGGCCGAGACGCCGCCCCGTGCCAACGATGGAACGGTGGCGGCGACTCGAAGGGAGAATTCTCCGGCGCCCGTAGGCGGCCGAGCGCGAGTGCATGAAGCAAGGCAGCACCCAAGGAGACACGCTGAACGCTCGGGCACCGGAGAATTCCCCCCCGAGCCGGAAGACGGCAGAGCCGGCTTTCGGGGGATGCCGAGGCCTCGACATCGTCTCGCTGCTGGTGCCTGAGTAGTTACTCCGTAGTCATTCGGCCGGGCGGAGGTGTCGGCG
>CAYSHI010000460.1:0-8545 GCA_964430745.1 uncultured Acidobacteriota bacterium
AGTCAGAAGTTCGTTGCCTTTTGTGGTGACGGGAGCGAGGTGGATTCAAGGAGCAGCGACGATCGCGATGCCGTACGCATCGTGGAGTCGGTGTGACGCCGAATCCGGCCGCTCCCGCCGCCACCCTGCGGGCAGGAGGGAGATGCAGGTGATCTCCGCGTCGTGGCTCATCGACGATGACTCCAGCATCGCCTACTTCGCCTCTCCTTGACCTCACCTGCATCTCCCTCCTGCAAAAGGTAACGAACTTCTGACTCAGGACACTAGGTGCGGGAGTTTGGCAGCCGCGGGCAGGCCCGGTAGCGTAGAGGAGCAGCGTCCGTCTGCCCGACACGTTCGCAACTCCCGCAACCCGCGAGTCGTCAATGAGCCGCGATCTTCTCTCCTGGCGCAACGAGTTCCCGATCCTGGAGCGCGCCACCTACCTGATCTCCAACTCTCTCGGCGCCATGCCCCGTGGGGTCGTCGAGGCGCTCGGAAGCTACACCGACGATTGGGCGACGGAGGGTGTCCGCTCGTGGGAGACGCGAGGCTGGTTCACCTTGCCGATCGAAGTCGGCGACCGGATCGCCCCGCTGATCGGCGCCCCGGGCGGAAGTGTGTCCGCGCACGCCAATGTGACGTTGGCCTCGGCGGTCGTCGCGTCCTGCATCGACTTCTCGCCGGCGCGTAACAAGATCGTCTGCTCGTCACTGAATTTCCCCTCGATTCTCTACCTGTACCGACAGCAGGAACGTCGCGGAGCCGAGCTGCATCTGGTGGACTCTCCGGACGGCATTCACATTCCGCTCGACGAGCTGCTCGAAGCCATCGATGAGCGCACCGCACTCGTGCCGATCTCCCACGTGATCTTCAAGAGCGCGTTCATCCAGGACGTCGAGGCGGTGGTGCGCCGGGCTCACGAGGTCGGCGCCAAGGTGGCGCTCGACGTTTATCAGTCAACCGGGGCGGTGCCGGTCGATGTCGCCGGCTGGGGCGTCGACTTCGCCGTCGGCGGCACCCTCAAGTGGCTGTGTGGGGGGCCCGGCGTGGCCTATCTGTACGTCAATCCCGACATCGCCGATTCGCTCGAGCCCGCGCTGACGGGTTGGATGTCGCACGTCAATCCGTTCGCTTTCGACCCGGGACCGATCGACCGCAATAACGACGCCTGGCGCTTCGTCAACGGAACTCCGGCGATCCCGGCGCTGCGGGCCTGTCGCCCGGGCCTGGAGATCCTCAACGAGATCGGTGTCGCCGCCATTCGGGACAACTCGATGCGGCAGACGCAGCGCATCATCGACGCGGCCGATGCGAAGGGCTGGGCGGTAAACACGCCTCGCGATCCGTCGGTACGCGGAGGCACGGTTTCGATCATGGTGGCTGACTGCGAGCGCGTCAGTCGCGAGTTGCTGGCGCGGGACATTCTCATTGATTTTCGTCCCGGCGCGGGGATTCGCTTCTCGCCGCACTTCTACAACACCGACGACGAGATCGACCATGCCATCGCGACGGTGGCGGAGCTCACGACGGTGGGCGATCAGTAACCGCGATCGCGGTCAACCTGGTTGATCAGCTCGCGCCCGTCTACGAATCGTCGATAGTTTTCAGCAAACTCGTCGGCGATCACCTCGACCTCGCTGGGCGCGGCGACGTGCGGGGTGATCCAAGCGCGCGGCTGCGTCCACAACGGATGATCGGAGGGGAGGGGCTCGACGGTGAACACGTCGAGCACGGCGGCGCCGAGTTGTCCCGCCTCGAGCGCCTCCAGCAGGGCCTTTTCGTCGACGATGTCACCGCGGGCGACGTTGATGAGCACCGCGCCCCGCGGAAGCTCGGCGAGGGCGTCGGCGTCGATCATGCCGATGGTGTCGCTCGTGCGTGGCGCGGCGATCACGAGCGCGTCGCAATGGGGCAGCATGCTGCGCCACGTCGCGTGCGAGAAGACACGGTCGACGCCGTCCAGCGCGCCTTCCGAGTGGCGGGCTCCGAGGACGCGCGTGCCCAGGGCCGAGAGAGCGCGTGCCGTCGGCAAGCCGAGAGACCCCAGTCCGATGATCCCCACCGTGCGATCGGCCAGCAGAGGGCGCTCGCCACGTTGCCAGGAGCGCCTGCCCTGGAGCTCGCGATAGGCGTGAATCCCCAGCAGGTGATGTAGCAGGTAGCCGACGACGTACTCGGCCACCTGAAGACCGAAGCGCCCCAGGGATCGGGTAACCAGCGCCGTCGCAGGGAGGTCGTCGCGGCCGAGGAAGTGGTCGACGCCGGCGCCGCTGACCTGTACCCACCTCAGCGACGGCATCGAGGCCAGCACGCCTTCCGGCACCTTCCAGGCGAGCAGGACGTCCGCCGCCTCGATCGCCGCGCCGTCGATGGCCTCGGCTTCGTCGGCGGTTCCGGTATCGTGATCCGCTGCGTTGATTACCTCGACGGCCGCCGCGGGGAGCCGTACGCGTATTGCATCGGCGTAGGCGTTGCCCTGGCTGTGCCAGACGGCGATTCTCGGCGATCGTTTCATTTGCAGCAATTCCGGCCCGGTGATACGTTATGGCCGCTAAAGATAGCTTATGAATCGCCCGCGCGAAGCCGCGGGTCAGCAAAGTTCTCTCTGGAGGCTAGGCGATGAAGTGGAACGAGCGTCGAAACAGCGACGTGGTCGTGATTGATCTGAAGGGCAAGCTCACGCTGGGGTCCGGGGACGTGCAGCTACGGTCGATCATCCGCGATCTTCTCGATCGCGACGAGAAGAATATCCTTCTCAACCTCGGCAAGGTGTCCTACATGGACAGCGCCGGGGTCGGCGAGTTGGTTGCCAGCTACACGACCGCTTCGAACCGCGAGGCGGATCTCAAGCTGCTCAACCTGACCTCGAAGATCCGCGATCTGCTCCAGTTCACGCAGCTGATCAGCGTGTTCGAGCATTTCAGCGACGAGACCGAGGCCGTCAACAGCTTCAGATAGGCGTCTCGAGTCGGCGCGGGGCCGGCGGACAGCGGATCGGGAAAGGTCGGGGACTCCCCGAGCGGTTCCGGCCGTGCCTTTACGACGGCGGAATCACGGATACCCGTCCGCCTCCGCTGATGTTGTCGGGCCCGCTCGGCGACAGGTCTATCAGCCGCGGCATCAAGACCTGCAACGCCTCCGGCCCGCTGAGCAGCCCCAACCTGCCCCTCAGGAGAGCCACCGCGCCGACCACGTGTGGCGCCGCGGCCGACGTGCCGAAAAAGCCCAGAGGCCCGAACGACTCGGTGGAGACGCCGTCGGGTCCGGCCATGTCGGGCTTCATGCGGCCGTCCTTGGTGGGACCCTGCGACGAGAACGACTCCGGTAGGTCGGTGGACCAGCGGGCGGCGCCCACGGCTACGACCCGATCGCCGTCGGCCGGCACCGTAAGGCTCTTCTCACGCACCACGTACTCGAGGCCGCGCTGATCGACGAACAGCTCGATCGTTTGCGGCCCCGTGCTCTGTATCTCCTGTACGACCACGTGGAAGGTGCCTGAAAAGGGCAGCGTGATGGCGATCTCCTCCGTCGCGCGCTGTCCCGAGAGGCCCGCCTGGAGCTCGCGCGATTCATCCACGACGTTGCCGTTGGCATCCAGGAGCAGCAGGTCGAAGTCCTGGTTGGAGGCGAACCAGTTCGAGAAATCCCACACCATCGTGACCAGGACCTCGTCGCCCTGGTCGCCCGGGAAGCTGTTGGATTCATCACCCGGAGCGAATTCGTGGAAGCCGTCGCCGTCGCCGTCCACGTACGAGCCGATCCAATGGCGATTGGCCTCGTTGCCGGCGGACGTGACGAACGGAATCGCCGCCTGTGGACCGCGCTCGACAACCTCGACGACCGTGCCACTCCCGTCCCCGGGCCCGCAACCTGCGCAGCCCAACGACATGTTGATGACGTCGACCCCGCTCTCGATGAGGTAGGTCATCGCCTCGTTGATGTCGCCGATGGTCTCGATCGCCGCCAGGTACATCGTCATGTCTTGTTCGATGTCGTAGATGATCTCCGCCACCGCCGTGCCGTGTTCGTCGTCGTTCTCGATTTCCTCGTCGTCGCGAAATGAACGCGTGAAGAGGCGGTCGGCCGGCGGCAAGTCTCTGCCCTGAAGGCCCTCCCATCCCTTGAAACCGAGATCGATCACGCCCACCTTGAGGCCGCCGACCGGGCTGCGAAACTCGATGCCGGCCCAGCGGTCGGCCCCGATGACCGAGACCCCTTCGCTGGTGGCGCTCGAGCGCATCTTCCAGGGGCGGGTGACCGCGCGAACGGAGGGGCTCACGCCCAGGGCGGAGAGCTCCGTGGCCGGCACCCAAGCCTCGATGTGGGGGCCGAAGACGTTACGCACGCGGGCGCCGCGGGCGGACAGGGCGGCGAGAACATCTTCGACGATCGCCCGGCTGCTGGCGTCGGCCAGCCGCATCCCGGGGATCGGCAAGCCGGCGTCGACCCGCACCAGCACCGAGCCGTCGCGCCATTCGAGATCGTGGCGGTTGGCATACAGCGCGGCGCCTGCGTTGCCGCCGGCGTTTCGCGCGCCCACCAGAGCGGCGACCGCCGTGCCCAGCCCCGGCGGGGTTTCGGTGCGCTGTCGAAACTCCCCGCCGCGGTAGTCGTTGGGGGCGTATCGAGGGGTCTGCGGCGTCGTGCCTCTCTGCCCGGAGATCTCCTCGGGGGCCTCCTCTCCGGCGATGCGTGTTTCCGGGTCCTGCTCCTGGCGCCCTTGTTGCGGGGGAGCTTCAGGCGCTGCGGGAAGCGATGCGGACGCCGCCAGGGAGACGAGCAACGTCCAGAGCACGACAACGGACGCGGCCACGGGCTTCAGATTGCGCATGAGATTGCTTCCCTCTCGTTCCTTGCCACTGCACCGCAAGATCCCCGCGCGGCACCCCGGGGGTTCTCTAGAACCGGAAACTCGCGCCGGCGGCGATCCAGAGACCGTTCAGGTCGAGCTTCGAGTTCTCCGTGAAACGGTCCCCGGACACGAGGTCGATCACCTCCGACGGCGCGTCCGCTTCGCCGACGACGTACTTCACATCAACGCCGAAGCTCAGACGCTCGCGGTGCCACACGAGGCCGCCCGTGGCGTGCAGGACGAAGGCCGGGTCGACGCTGGCGGCGGCGCCGAATCCCACCAGTGCGAGCTCTCGTTCCACCGCCTCGTCGATGGAAAAGCGGGTCAGGTAGACACCGGCCCCGCCTCCGGCATAGAGATCGGCGCCGGCAAAGCGCCAGACCTGGACACGCAGCGTGGCGCGCAAGGGAACGACCGACAGCCGGCCGGCGGGCAGGCCGTTCGTTTCCGAGCTCATGGTCACGAACGCCACCTCTCCCTCGAGCTCGAGCCGGGCGCTGAGCGGTAGCACGGCGAAGCCGCTGACACCGAACCCGGTTCCGAGGCTCTCCTGCCGCAGGACGGTAACGATGCCGCGCGCGCCGTAGGACCAGCCGGTACCGGACGCTTCGTTGGCCGCCGGTGCAGCCCCTCCGGATTGGGCGACCGCCGAGGGCGCAACCACAAGCGTCGAGATCAGGACGCCTCCGAAGACGCATGACGCTCTGAGGGCCCTTGCGGCCGTTGATCGGTACATGACCCTCCGTCGACGAGTCGCGGTTGGAGCGTGACGAAGCTGCGCTGCTTTGTAGCCCGGGAGCGGATGGCTTGGGCGCGATTGTACCAGGGTTCCAGGCTCTTTCTGCGGCTTGTACCGCTGCCTCCAGGCTGCCCGCCCGCCGAATTGTGTGCGCGCTATCGGCAAAGCCGCTAACATCCCGTAAGTTCGTCCCCCCAACGGAGACGGCCGACCGCCCGAAGCCGCGCATGCACGAGTATCGCCTCACGCCGACAGCACCGTTCAGTTTCGAGCTGACCGCTTCCCTGTTGTCTCCGGGTTCCTCGGACCACATCGACGTCTTCGACGGCAAGCGGTACACGCGCCTGCTCGATCTCGACAGCCGTATGAGGTTGGCGCTGGTCAGCAGCCTGGGCTCCGAGCAGCGGCCCGAGCTCATCATCACTTTGATGAACGGATCCGAGCACGACGAGCGGCCCATCAGCCGGGTGCTGTCACGCATGCTCGGTATGGACTACGACCTCGGGCCGTTCTACGAGATGTGCCGGGACGATCAGCAGCTCTACGGTCTCAGCCGGGACCACTACGGTCTCAAGCCGGTGCAACGGCTGTGGCCGTTCGAGGCTCTGGCGCTGACGATCGCCGCCGCGGGGCAGGGGGTTCATTTTCTGCGCGCGACACTCTCGCCGATCGCCGAGGCGTATTCGTACAGCGTCGCCTACGCCGGGCACACGTTCTGCTCTTTCCCCAGTCCCGAGACGATCGTCGAGCGTAAGGTCAAGGAGCTGACCCGCACGCCCGTCGACGGCACGCAGGCGACGTTCCTGCGCGGCCTGGCGGAACGCGTCAAACAGGGCGATGTCGATCTCAAGGGTTTGCACCGGCGTCCCACCGACGAGCTTCTGGAGACGTTCTCGGAGATACCCGGAGTCGGCAACCTGGGGGCGCAGCTCGCGGCCCTCTACGGCTACGGCCGGCTGGAATGCTTTCCCGTCGATGATCCGCTGCTTCAGCGATGGGTCTCGCTCAACGCGCACGAAACAGACAAGGTCGACGTCGCGGCGGTGTCGTCGTGGGCGGAGCGATGGGGCGACCTGCGTGGCCTGGTGGCGTTGTACATTTACGCGGAGCTACTCAAGAGCGGCGGGCTCTGAGACGGAACGCGACCGGCGGCGAGAGCTCGAACACGGAGATTGCAGCATGGCATCGGGCTCGAAGGCCAAGGATGATCGCTACCGGCTGCCCGCGGACGCAGAGCGCCGGAGTCGCCGCCTGGCCGAAGAGCGCTTCGGGCGTTATCTGCGTGCTCACGACCTGAAGCTCACGCCTGAGCGGCGTACCATTCTGCGGGAGTTCTACCGCATACACGAGCACATCGAAGCGGATGAGCTGCTGTTTCATCTGCGTCGCTCCGGGGTGCGCGTCTCGCGGGCCACGATCTACCGGACGCTCGAGCTTCTCGTTCAGGCCGGTCTCGCCCGGCGTATCCGGTTGGGCAAAGATCATGCCTACTACGAGCACATCCTCGGCCGCGAAGCCCACGAGCATATGATTTGCCTTGGCTGCGACCGCATCATCGAGTGGCTCGATCCGGACCTGACCGGGCTCGTGTTTCGCAACTGTACGGCGCAGAATTTCTCGCCCGCCCGGCACAGCTTGCAGGTTTTCGGGTATTGCGAAGACTGCGCCGGAACCAGCGAAGCCGAAGAGGCCCTCGAGCTGGGCGAGGACGCCAGCCTCTCCGACGAGAAGTGAGCGACCCCGGCCTGACGCTGCGCTGCTGCTCCTGCGGCCGGGAGCGGGCCTACGACGCCTTCGTGCATCGCTGTGAGACGTGCGGTGAGGCGCTCGAGCTGGCTTCCGGCGCGATGGCGCCGCTCGAGCCGGGCGCCGGTATGGTGGCCGCCGGCGACGCGCAGGGCATGTGGCGTTATCGAGCCGCACTACCCCAGGTGGATCCGGAGCTGATCCGGGATCGGGTCTTCATGGGCGAAGGCGGGAGCCCTCTGCTGCGCGCGTCGCGGCTGCAAGAACAGCTCGGCTGCCGCGAGATCCTGCTCAAGGACGAATCACGCAATCCCACCGGCTCCTTCAAGGACCGCGGAACCGCCGCCGGAGTGGCCCTTCTCGTGCAGATGGGCTTCGCCTCGGTGGGCACCGTCAGCACGGGGAACATGGCGCGCTCGGTGGCCGCCTACGCGGCCCGGGCCGGCATCGAGGCGAGCGTCTGGGTGGGCGCCGCAACGCCGCCGCACAAGCTCGCGCCGGTCGCGGTGCACGGCGCCCACCTTCTGCGTTTCGATGCCCCGTATGGGGAGATCTACCACACCAGCATGGAGTGGAGTCGCCGCTCCGGCGTTCCGTTCATCAACTCTGATTCTGCCCTGCGGGTCGAAGGGCAAAAGACGATCGCCTTCGAGGTCGCCGAGCAGCTGGGTAACCGAGCTCCCGACTGGATGATCATCCCAACCAGCAGCGGCGGTAACTTCTCGGCCATTGCCAAGGGGTTTGCCGAGGCCGCCGAGGCCGGGCGGATGGAGGGGCGGTGCCGATTGGTAGCGGTGCAGACGGCCGAGTGCGCGCCGATCGTCAGGGGCTGGGAGGTGGGTGGCGACGACCCGGTCCCGGTGCCCCCGCCAACCACGATCGCGGGCGCGATCTCGAATCCGTCGCCGCCGAGTGGTCGTCGCGCGATCGGCTGGTTGCGGCGCACTGACGGACACGCCATCGCCGTCCCCGACGCCGAGATCGAGGCGGCCCAGCGCCGCATGGCGGAGCTTACCGGCCGCTTCGTGCAGCCCGCGTCGGCGGCGAGCCTTGCCGCGCTCGAGCGTCTGTTGGATCGAGGCGTGATCGGAGCCGACGACAGCGTCGTTCTTCTGCTGACCGGCTCGGGCAGCAATGCACCGCCACCCTCTGTCGCCATCGACGCCCCGCGGGCCCTGGCGGGCGTTCTCGACGAGCTTCTCTGAGCAGCCGAGTATTCCCCGAGG
>CAYSHI010000461.1:0-6541 GCA_964430745.1 uncultured Acidobacteriota bacterium
CGTGGTGATCATCGCCTGCGAGATACCTCCGGCCAGCGATTCGGCCTGCCCGATACCCTGCGTGGAGACGACCCGGAAGACCTCGATCATGCCGAGCACGGTGCCAAGCAGCCCCAGTAGCGGCGAGACGCTGGCAACGGTGCCGAGCACACCCAGGTATCGCTGCAGCCGCGGTACCTCCTGACGGCCCTGGTCTTCGACCACCTGCCGGATCCCTTCGGGAGGCGCCGCTCTCGCCTCGAGGGCGGCGGCGACGATATTGGTCAGTGGTCCGGGACGTCGATCGCAGTAATCCTCGGCCTGCTCGAGTAAGCCACCATCGATCAGGGAGCCCAGGTGCTCGACCTCGTCCGTAGGCAGGACCTTCGAAGCACGGAGGTTGATAAGTCGTTCGACGATGATGGCCACTGCCAGGATGGAGGAAATCATCAGCGGCCACATGACGGGGCCGCCTCGTTGCAGGAATTCGATCATTGGGTGGAAACCGGGGATTGCTCAGCGGAGCGCGAGGAGGTCCCGCTCAGCGTTGCGAAGGAAAAGTGACCTCGGACGGATCCATGTTGTACAAGAAACCCAACCGGCCATCCAGCTGGTCGTGTGGAAAATAGTCGGGTAGCGGTGGCAAGGGGCTGGAAATCTGCAACGCCATCAAAGCCGCCTGGTCGAAGGCCGGTTTGCCGGAGCTCCAGCTCTGGGAAACCGTGATCACGGCCCTTTCGGCGCCGCTGTCTCGATCGCGCACGATCGACATGTTCACGAACACGGCGCCCTCCTGCCCCTGCCATCGTGCGGCAGGCGGGATGTTGGACTTCCAGTTGCGCTCGATGATACGGAGCACCTGCGAAATGTAGGCGCCCAGGTCGTAGCCCTTCGTATCGAACGATACCAACCCCTGCGATCCGTCGACGCCGCCGTCGGAATTGGTGAACACCTCGGGCTCGACGTACTGCTGCAGACCGCGCGCCAGCGAATCACGCAACGTGCTGCGCCGTGGTGGCGGCAGCGCCGGCGCCGATGTCGCCAAGGGCTGCGGACCCGCGGTGGTTGCTTCCGGTTGCGAAGCGGTCTCTTCCGCAGTCGTCGCATCGGAGGTTGTCGTCTCTTCGGGGGCCGTTTCAACGGTTTCGGCAGTGGTCGGTTCGGGCTCGGCGGTCGCTTCGGCGACCGGTTCCGGCACGACGGCGGACGGCGGGGTCTCGGGTACCGCCGTTTCCACCGGCTCGGGGTCACTGCGGAAGACCTCTTGCGGCGTATTGCCTTCCGAGAACGGATCCTCCGCATCGTCTCGTTCCGACATGTCCGCGGCGACGCGGTCGACGTCGGACATGACGTCGGTTTCAGGCGTCTCGTCTGTCGGGGTCTCCGGCATGTCGATGAAACGAAACTCCAGCGGGCGCGACTCGGGCTCCGTCACCACCGGATCTGAAAACAGCAGATCGGGGCTCCACTGCATGATCCCGCCGAGCATCAGGTGCAGGAAAACGGCCACCGCCAGGGTCTGGCGGAGCGTGATCCGCTCGCCACCGTACCGTTCCCTTCGATCGCGTCGCATGGGTGTCCTCTTGGCCCTCACCACGGTCTGCTGTGCGCTCTCGGGGACAAGACACCCCTCATCGAGGGGAAGCGGAAGCTCTCTCTGGTCGGAATTCAGCGGCAACCGGCGGATTACTCACCAAAAGGGAGCATATCACGCCCCAGAAGGCGGAAAACGGCTCAGCGTCGCCGGGTCCAGCCTGTATCGAGATACCTGCTCTCCAACCGGCGCGCGGTGCGCCGCTCGCGGCTGCTCAATCGCGCTTTCTTCGGCGACAGTCCCAGAGCGTCCGCGATTCCCCGAGAAAGGCTCGCCGCGAGCGCTCGGCGGGACGGCGGCACCGCGACCAGCTCGTCGAGCCCCACGGAGACATCGGCCGCGGCCTCGTAACCGACACCGAGCGCCGACCACAGACGACGACTCGGCGCCCTCAGCAGCAACGAACCGTGCTGCAGCAGACGCCCGTCAGCGCGCCGCTGGGCGGAACCGGCGAGCTTTCGCCCGCCTGCCGAGAGCTCATAGCGGGTGCGGGCGCTGAAGCAGGGGCCCTTGCTGCTCGGAGCGGAGGCCGCCCCCGTGCGCTCCACGTGCGCGTCGACGCCCAGGCTCGCGAGCCCTGCCTGAAGCCCCTGCGCGATGCGCCGATACGAGAGTGAGATACCTCCGGCCAGTGCCCCCTCATCCGCGGGCGCGGCGATGGCGTAGGTAATCTCGGCGTCGTGCAGAACCGCGCGTCCGCCGGTCAGCCGCCGCACGACGCCCACCCCGAGCTCCCGCGCTCGCGCCTCATCGACACCACGAGCCAGCGGTTGCCCGTAACCGAGCGATACCGTGGGGCTCTTCCAGCCGTAGAGACGCAGAGTCCAGCCGCTTTCCGGCAGTCTCAGCAGCGCTTCGTCGACCGCCATGTTCCACGCGGCCGAGGCCGGAGGGTCAACCAGGACCCGCAGGCTCGCAACTCCCGCAGCTACAGCAGATCGTCGAGCGATGTGAATTCCAGCCCCTGCGCTTCAGCCACCGGGGCGCAGGTGACATGCCCGGCATGAGTGTTCACGCCACGCGCCAGCGCCGCATCTTCACGGCATGCGGCATCGAATCCCTTGCGCGCGATGTCCAGCAGGTACGGCAGCGTGACGTTCGTGAGCGCGAAGGTCGATGTGCGCGGGACCGCCCCCGGCATGTTAGCGACGCCGTAGTGAATGACGCCATCCACAACGAAGGTCGGCTCTCGATGGGTCGTCACCTCGGTGGTTTCGACACAGCCTCCCTGATCTACTGCGACGTCGACGATGACGCTGCCGTCTTTCATCTCGGCAACAAGATCGCGACTCACGACCTTGGGCGCCGCCGCGCCGGGTATGAGCACGGCGCCGATCAGGAGATCTGCTCGCCGCGTCCATGCATCGACAGTCACCGGCTGCGACATGATCGTGGTGACGCGGCCCACAAACAGGTCGTCGATGGCCCGCATTTGTCCCGGACTGCGCTCGATAATGGTGACGTGAGCTCCCATTCCCAAGGCCACACGAGCGGCGCTGCGCCCGACGATACCGCCACCGATGATGACGACATCGGCGGGATTGACCCCGGGAACGCCGCCGAGGAGCACACCGCGGCCACCCTTGGCACGCTCGAGGAAGTGCGCGCCGACCTGGACGCTCATCTTCCCGGCGATCTCGCTCATCGGCTCGAGCAGCGGCAAAGAGCCGTCCGTCAGCTCGATGGTCTCGTAGGCGATGCCGCTGACCTTCTGCTCGACCAGCGCGGCGGTGAGCGCCGGCAACGGTGCGAGGTGCAGGTACGTGTACAGCAACAGGTCGGGGCGAAGGTACTGATACTCCGACTCGAGCGGCTCCTTGACCTTTACGACCAGGTCGCTGCGTTTCCACACCTCGGGCGCGTTGTCTACGATTTGCGCTCCGGCGGCCACGTACTCGCCGTCAACGATCCCACTGCCCACACCGGCCTCGGTCTCGACGAGAACCTCTGCGCCGCCGCTCCTCAAAGCGAGCACGCCGGAGGGCGTGAGCCCGACGCGGTTCTCCTGAGCCTTGATCTCCCTTACGACACCAATCACCATCGTGCTTACCTCGACTCTCCGGACGCCGAAGCGCCCCGGGGTCCCGGGCGGCCGGTTTGTGGCCGAGGGGTTCTAACCGTCGTCTGTCGCTTCCGTCTTCGGGCGACGCATCTCGACGTTGCCCTCGAAAAACGCGCCTTCGGCGAACTGCACGGCGGGCGCTCGAACGTCCCCTTCGACGTGACCGGTTGAGCCGACTTCAACCTTCTCGCTGCCGGTGGCGTCACCCTGCAGCCGACCTTCCACACTGATGCGACGCGCCTTGAGCTGAGCCTTCGCGGTACCGCCGTGGCCGATCACGACGTCGCCGGTGAGGTCGATGTTGCCATCGAGCTTGCCACCGCATTCGAACGAGCCTGCGCCCGTGAGATCGCCCTCGAAGGAGCACCCGGGCCCGAGGAACGATCGCTTTTCAGCGGGCGCCGCGGGCGCCGCGGGCGCCGCGGGCGCCCGGGGTGCGGCCTTCGGCTGCGGCTTTGGTTGTGGTTGCGGCTGCGACGGGGGGGGCGGCGCCGGCGTGGCCGGCGCGGGGGTGGAAGACTTGCGGGTTTCCTGCTCGGGTTTTTTTCCGAATATAGACATACTCTGAGCACCGGCGGTTGAAATGAATGGAGCGGGCAACGGGATTCGAACCCGCGACCTCAAGCTTGGGAAGCTCGCGCTCTGCCAGCTGAGCTATGCCCGCTCCCGGACGAGCACCGCCGCGTCTGCGCGGCCGGCCCCCTGCGATGCTAGCAACGCCCCCTTGGGGGGGTCAACGCTGGCCGAAGGCGGGCAGCCCCGTGATGTCGTGGCCAACGATCAACGTATGGATCTGATGTGTGCCCTCGTACGTGTACACCGACTCCAGGTTCACCATGTGACGGAACGACTGATAATCGTCGAGGATGCCGTTGCCGCCGAGAATCTCCCGGCAGGTACGCGCCGTCTTCAGCGCCATGTCCACGTTGTTGCGCTTGGCCATGGAAATCTGCGCCGGCGTCACCTTGCCCGCGTCCTTGAGCTGTCCGAGACGGAGACACAGCAACTGAGCTTTGGTGATCTCCGTGATGCACTCGACGAGCAACTCCTGCATGAGCTGGGTGGCGGCGATCGGCTTCCCGAACGCGATGCGGTTCTGCGCGTACCGCAAGGCCTCGTCGTAGCAAGCCTGCGCCGCGCCGATCGCGCCCCAGGCGATGCCGTAGCGGGCCTGGTTGAGGCAAGTGAGCGGGGCCTTCAGGCCCTCGGCGCCGGGAAGAACGCTATTGCCGGGTACCCGGCAACCCTGCATCACGAGCTCGGCCGTATCCGAGGCGCGTAATGAGAACTTGCCGGTGATCTTGTTGGCGGTGAAGCCGGGGGCGTCGGTGGGCACGATGAAGCCGCGGACTCCGTCGTCCGTCTTCGCCCAGACGATGGCGAGTTGGGCCAGCGTGCCGTTGGTGATCCAGTACTTGACGCCGTCGATGATCCAGTCGTCGCCCTCGCGCCGCGCCCGCGTGAGCATGGCCCCGGGATCCGAGCCCGCGTCCGGCTCGGTGAGTCCGAAACAGGCGATCGCTTCACCGCTGGCCATCCTCGGCAACCATGAGCTCTTCTGCTCCTCCGACCCGTATCGCCAAATCGGATACATGCACAACGCGCCCTGCACGGAAACGAACGAACGGATACCGGAATCGCCGCGTTCGAGCTCCTGCATGATCAGGCCGTAGGAAACCTCGTCGAGCCCGGGGAGTCCGTTGCCGTCCAGGTTCGCCCCCAAGAGCCCCATCTCGGCCATGCCTGAAAGCGCCTCGTGGGGGAATGTACCGGCGCGCTGGTGCTCGTCGATGATCGGCAACACCTTGTCGCTGACGAACTCACGGACCGTGTCGCGGACCAGCTTCTGCTCGTCGTCCAGCAGCTCGTCGAGCGCGTAGTAGTCGACGCCTTCAAAAACGGCCATGGTTTTCCTCGCTGGCTACCCCGCAGCACCCCGCTTCGGCCCGGGCGTAGTAGCCTCAACGGTGGATTCGGGATCCGGATATCGACGGGACGGGCTCAGACACGCTGAGAGAGAGGGCGCGAGCCCGACCGAAAGAGACCATGCGATCGTACCAACGGCCACTGCGACGGTCAACGCGCGCGCGGCGCGCAAAACCTCTCCTGGCGGCGGTTTCGGCCGGATTCATCGGTCTCTCGGCGATGGCGATCGGGGCAAGCCAGCACCCCCGCGGGATCGTGCGCGACGACGGCCTGTTCAGCGTGGTCGGAAGCGCCGCCTGCCGCACCTGTCATCGCTCGCTGTTTCGCGCCTGGGAGGCGTCCCCCCACGCCGGATCAGCCGCCGAACTGACGCTCGAGCAAACGTTTGACCCCGAATGCGCACCCTGCCACGTTCCCGACGCTGACGCCTTCGAGGCCGGTGTCGGATGCGAGGCCTGCCATGGCCCGGGCTCCGAGTACACCGCACTCGACGTCATGATCGACGATCTCAAGCGACGCGCCGCGGGCCTCCAGCCCGCGGTCGGCAACTGCGCCTTGTGCCACAACCCGGGGCACTCGTTTCACGTCGAGCGCGACCTCGCGGCCGCGGCGCGCACCATCCATCCTCGCTAGATATTGATTTCGGGCACGTTGTCGACAGGTCTGAACAAAAGCTCGGGGACGGAGATTCGCGGGCGCGTGGTTTGTCGGGTCAGCTTGGGTAGATTGGAACGTAGTTGCTAGGCGGGCACGCTAGGGGCAGCGATACCCTTTCGCGTGAGGTGCGCGGAGAAAGGGAGCGGCTTCGCCGGATTCTCATGGCGCGCAGTACACGCGACAAGGGCATCGCTGCCCTACGCGCGCCCTCTGCATCGGTCCGATCAAGACGAGGCTCCCTGCCCAAACGCGCTCGGACCGTCCACCCTGATGCACTGAGATAGCCATGCCACCTACCGCCGTCCGCCGGAGGTATCGGCGGG
>CAYSHI010000462.1:0-11314 GCA_964430745.1 uncultured Acidobacteriota bacterium
GACAGCGGCGCCGAACAAGTCGGTTGCCGCAGAATCATCGGATTCGACCTTCGCCACCTGCGCCCACTCTCCGTCGACGTGCTCGAAGATGTACACGGCGCTGGCGTTTTCGGCACCGATCGCCATGCGCAGACCCTCGACCGCCACGCTGCTGCCGAAGCCGTCGGCGTCCTTTGCATCGTCGGCGTTCAGCTTGCGGGCCTCCGTCCAGACACCGCCATCCGTGCGGTAGACGTACACGTAGCCCGGCGTGGCCTGATTGCCGGGCTCACCAACGAACACCTCATCGTCGCCGACGGCGACCGCGCGGCCGAAACTGATCTGCGCCGTCGCCGGTGTGGCGACGGCGAGGACAATGAGAATGAGCGCAGCGCTACCGAAAAACCGCTTCATGGAAACCTCCGAGGGCAAAAAGATGGAAGCGGAAGGGTATCAGCGTCGGAGTTCGCCGACAGCGGGCGACGTACGCTTCCGATATCCGCCGCCGACGAGGCGCGATCCGACCAGCCGCGCCGGGCGCTGAGCAAAGCCGGGCCAGGGCGTTCCCGGTAAGTTGCTGAAGAAAGGGTTGTTCCTCGCCGTGCTGTCCCAGTAGCGTATGACACACCGCTTCGGTTCATGGGGACGCAAGGGGGAGTCTCGGGATGAGCGATGTGCAGGCCGTAGCCCAGAAGATCCTCGACCAGCTCGAGCGGGCGATCTTCGGCAAGCGCGACGCCCTGGAGCTGGTGCTGACCTGCTTGCTCACCGAGGGACACTTGCTCATCGAAGACGTTCCCGGAACCGGCAAGACTCAGCTCGCCAAGGCGCTGGCGCGTATCTTCGGCGGTTCCTTCCGCCGGCTGCAGTGCACGCCCGACCTACTGCCCGCCGACATCACGGGCTCTAACGTCTTCAACCAAAACAGCAACGAGTTCGAGTTCCATTCCGGTCCGGCGTTCACCAACATCTTGCTCGCCGACGAGCTCAACCGCGCCACGCCCCGAGCGCAGGCGGCGTTGCTCGAGTGCATGGCGGAACGCCAGATCAGCGTCGAAGGGCACACCTACGAGCTCGAGCGCCCGTTCTTCGTCATCGCCACCCAGAATCCGGTCGAGCACGAGGGTACGTTTGATCTGCCGGAGGCGCAGCTGGATCGCTTCTTGATGCGTCTCGCCATCGGCTATCCGGACGAAGAGGCGGAGGACACCATGCTGGTGGAGATCGACAGCCACGACTTGCTCGGGCAGGTGGAGGAGGTATCGGCGCCCTCGGAGCTGGTCGACTTGCAGGATCGCGCGCGGGAGGTACACGTCCATCCGGTGGTGCGCCAGTACATCATCCGAACGGTAGCGGCTACACGCGAGAGCAAAGACTTCGCCCTCGGCGCCGGCCCGCGCGCCAGCATCGCGATGTTTCGCTCGTGCCAGGCTCTGGCAGCGATCAGCGGTCGGAGCTTCGTCTTGCCGGACGACGCCAAGCGATTGTTGCCGGTGGTGTTGCCGCATCGGTTGATTCTCTCCACCGAGGGGCGCTTGAAGCGCCGCGGCATCGTCGAGGCTCTGCAAGAGACCATCGAGACGGTCCCCGCGCCGGTCGTCGGTCCGGAAGGGATCGTCCAAGGAGGTGCGGCCGCCTCGGACGCGGTGGCCGACGGCGGTGGTTCCGCTGATCTCGAGGTCGCCGAAGAGGCCGGATGAGCACCGAGCACGCGGTCAACGGCGATGCCGCGACTGTCCCGCCGCCGGCAAAGCCCGCGGATGGGTCGCGCGGAGCGAGCGGCATTGCGCAATTCCTTCGCCGGCCGGTCAGTGACTTCTGGACCCGGCACGCCCAGGTAGCCGTCTGGATCATCGTCGGGATTCTCGTCACGCTCCTGCTGGCGGTCTTTTCCGCCGGCCTGTTTCTGTACGCCGTATTGGTCGTCGGCATCGCCCTGGGCGTGTCGCTGCTGTTCGCCAGCGTTGCCGTGAGCCAGATTCATGTGGAGCGCCAAGTGAGCGAGTCCACGGTATCAATGGGGCAGAAAGTCGGCGTGACGCTGACGGTCGAGAACCGCAAGTCCGTGCCGGCGCCGTGGCTGTTTTGCCAAGACCAGGTCGAAAAGGGCCTCGATGTCGAGGGCGGCACCGCCTCGTTGAAGACACTCCCGGCCGACGAGAGCCTGACAATCGACTACGAAGTAAGCGCCGGGCGCAGGGGCCTCTACCGCATCGGGCCGGCGGTCGCCGAGGCATCGGATCCGCTGGGGCTCGTGCGCCGTTTCAAGATCGACGAGAGTTCCTCGTTCGTCACCGTCACGCCCAAGGTCTATCCGATCGGCGACGGCTGGCCGTTGGGACACAGCGCCGTTCACCGCACGCCGCGCCGCCGCAGCCTGTTCGAGGATCCGTCGCGCTTCGTCGGCATTCGCTCTTACCAGCCGTCCGACGGCATCCGCCGGATCCACTGGCGCGCCACCGCTCGGCTGGGCTCGTTGCAGGTGAAGACTTTCGAGCCGGCGGTTCTGCAGGGCGCGTTGCTGCTGGTGGATGGGGCTCCCTGCCCCGACGAGGCTCTCTTCGAGCTCACCGTCACCACGGCGGCCTCGATCGCCGAATACATCCTGGCCGAAGGGCAGAAGGTCGCCTTGCTCTCCAACGCCGGCGATGCGGCGGAGCGTTACCCGCGGCAGTGGAAGGGCGAGACCTTCCGGCGCATCGAAGACGTCGTCGAGCAAACGGAGGCACGCAACGTCTTGTCGGGATTCAGCCCCCTGGAGGTGAGAGCGGGAAAGGGTGAATGGCAGGACGAGCGCATCCGCGCCGCGCTCGGTCGCTTGGTACCGGCCGCCGGCATCACACTCGCCGATTTGCTCGAAGTAGAGATGCCGCGGATCCCGCGCAACCTCGTGTCCATCATCGTCACGCGTTCGATCGACGACTCCCTCATGCTCGCGCTCGACGGGCTGCGGCGTTCCGGCGTGGAGCTGTCGGTGGTGTGGATCCGACCTCGCGAGCTCGCCGAGATGAGCGTGCCGCCGCTGCCCCGATCCGTGCCGCTGTACGCGATTTCCGACGAGCACCAGATCGAGGGCCTCGGGGCGCACGCGCTATGAGCAATTGCCGGCTCCATCCGTTCAGCGAGGCTACGCACTACTGCACCGGCTGCGAGCGCCCGCTGTGTGAGGACTGCGGCACGCAGCTGAGCTACTGCGGCGCTTGTGGAGCCAAGGTGGTTCGTTTCGGCGAGGAGGCGCCGGAGCATTGGTTCGACGAGCTCTTCGAGAAGGCCTCGCTGCGCACCGGCGAAGGCAATCTGGCGGCTTTCGTCGCGCTGCACGCAATCGTCCCGGCCGCGGTCATCGGTATGGTGTATTCGTTTCTCTTCTATCTGCTGCTGGTGCGCTCCATCTTCTTCGGCAACACCGGCGTGCTGCAGTGGGTCGGATTTCTTTTCGTCGGCGCCACGGTATTGATCGCTCGCTACGGGCGTACTCGCGGCGACAGAGCGACGCAGGCGCTGTATTCGATCGTCTTGTTCGGTGCCACCGGGATGGCGCTGATCACCCGCTCGGCCTCCACGACTGCCGCGGTCTGGAACATCGGGCTGCTTGCGGTCGTGGGGCTCTATGCCGCTGGCGTCACCAACGCCTTGAGTCTCGAGGAGAAGGGGGAGAAGTCGACACGTGGTGCCGTGGCCCCGGTGGTTGCCTTGGGGATAGTTGCCATGGTCGTGTTCGCCGGCGGGGAGCCGTTTATGCTCAACGCCCGACCCGAGATCGCCATCCAGGCGATCGTAGCGATCATCGGCTACCTGCTGAGCACGGGCGTCGTGCTGGCAGCGGCGTCGACAACCTCGCAGGCGCGTCGTGCCTACCGCACCGGCGGCGACGTTTCCCTCGGCGTAGTGCCGGCTCGGCTTCGCGCCACTGTGGTCATCGCGGTGGTGGTCATGGCGATCGCGCTCGCCCTCCCCGGGGTTCAGTACTCGGGCAGCGGGCGCCTTCAGCTCGCCCCCGACGAGTTGCTGCAGCAGCGACGGCTCATGCGCGGCAACGACCCCACCGCCGGCGCTCTCGGCGAGGCCCTCGCCGGAGGCTTGCCGTGGGGCTGGCTGTCCGGATTCGAGTCGCTGACCACGAGCTCGGGGCAGGCGGCCGCCGCCTTTGCGGTGGTCAAGGTGATGCAGTTGCTCGGTGTGGTGCTGATGGTCGTGATGGCGATCTACGCCATCGGCTTCGCTCTGCGACGGCGAACCGACGCCTTCGGGCGGCTCGGGCCCCTGATTGCGGGTTACCTCTCACGGCTGCGATCCCTGTTCGCTTCGAAGGTCCCGGATTGGGCCAAGCGAGACGGGCGGCGCCGGCGCGGCCCCACGACCGACCCGTTTGCCGATCTCGAAGCGCTCGGCTCGCGTCCCGCGCGAGAAGCCGTGTTGGAGGCCTATGTGAGATCGACGGTCTTGCTGGAACGGCTGGGTTATCCGCGCCCGCCGGCGGCGACACCGTACGACCTTCTCGGTGCGCTGCCCGACCACCTTGGCCACCTGAGCGACCCGCTGACCGAGATCACCGGGCTGTATGTGCGCGCCGCGTACAGCGATCAGGAAATGGGCTCCGTCGATCGCGAGGGTGCCATCGCTACGCTGGTTTCGATGCGCGACCGCCTCACGGCGGTGCCGGTATGACCTCGCCGCGACCCGCCCTTGGTGTCACCGCGTTGCTGTTCATGTTGATTCTCGCGATGGGGTCGGCGTCGGCCTGCAACTTCAACACCGACTTTGCCGACGATCTCGTCGAGAAGACCGCCGAGCGCAACCAGCGCCGTTTGCTCGAGCAGCAACGTCAGGAGCTGCCGCTTCCCGACCCGGAAGAGGTTCGCTACATACCGGTGTCGGCCGATGATCTGGTGCTGGACGACGACTTCACGGTGGACCTCGTCGACGACCTCGTTCTGGGCGAAGGCCGTACGGATCCGGACTACCTGTTTGTTCGCTTCAGAGGCGGGAGCGCGGCTCTCGGCAACGTCGCGGTCGACGACGAAGGCCGAATCTTCGTTCTCGAGACACGGTCCGACGAGGTGCGTGCTTTCGATCGCAGCGGCGAGTTTCTCTTCAAGTTCGGGCAACCGGGGGAGGGGCCGGCGGATTTCAACGGTCCCTACGGACTGCTCGTTGCCGGCGACTCCGTTCACGTGTTCCACCGTCGCTACTCCTCCAGTATCTGGGACCTCGAGGGGAGGTTCGTGCGCGATCGACGAACCCTGCGCACGCCGGAGGCGGAGGAGGCGGCTCGGCTCGAGGAGACATCGCGAGGGACCCGCGCCGCCTCGCCCTCCGAGGCCGAAGGAAGGAGGCGGGCGCGTCGCGCTCGCGTTCCTCTCCGGGTCTACGGCAGGCCGGACGGTTCCATCGTCATGGTGACGCCCGCCGAGCCTGGCGAGACCGGCGGCCGCATCTCGACGCCCTACGTGCTCGTCGTCGGACGGTTCGAGGATGGTGCGGAGGTGCAGCGTTATCTCGAGGTGCCGGAATGGGCCACCCCGACGATCGCCATGGCGCCGGACGGCGGCATGTACGTCGCCATGTTCGGCCACCTGCGCACCGAGTATTACATCGTGGCGCTCGACGGCGACGGGGACGCTCGCTGGGTGCTGACCGTGCCGTGGGACTCCGAGACCCCGCCACGCGCGGATCTACGTGTCGATGGGCAGGGTCGACTGTTCGTTTTCCCCAACTTTCTCGTGAGCGCCGAGGATACCCGCAGCCCCGTGCACGTTTACACGCGCGACGGCGAGATCATCGGGTCAGGGTATCTGAACCGCCTTCCCGTTTACCTTCACTGGCAGGTGAGCGGACCGGATCGGGTCCATGGAGTGCGCACCGATCCCGTGAGCGAAGAATGGGAAGTGGTCAGGTACCGGCTGGTGCTGGCCGGACAGAAGTGAGCGCCGGCTCCCGGCCTCAACCGGGGTAGATGGCCTCGAACGCCCGCACGGTGTCCGCGACCGTGGGAACCTGCTGCCGTTCCAACGGACCGGGGTCGCGGACCAGCTCCCGCACCGCCTCGATGAGCCCCTGCTGCGATCCGCGTCGGAAGACACGGTCGCTGTCGCCGGCGTAGCCGACGTCGTGGCAGACGACGTTGAGGCCCGCGAAAAGGGCTTCGAGAAAGACGTAACCCTGACTCTCGTATTTTGAGGTGTGCAGGAATACCTGGCTGCGGAGCATGCGCCGGAAGACGTCGTCCCGCGGCAGATGGCCGATCAGCTCGATGTTGTCCTCCAGCCCGCGAGCGACGATGCGCTCTTGGAGCTCCTCGCGCCGGGGGCCGTCGCCGACGATGCAGGCGTTGATCTCCGGCAGGTCGGAGGCGAGGGCGGCGAGGACATCGACGAATGTTCCGTAGTCTTTCAGAGGGATGAGTGAGCCGACGCCGATCACATCGATGTCTCTGGGCCCCGACGCATCAATCGAGTCCAGGTACTCGGTGTCGAGTCCGAGGGGAATCACGTGCACCTTCTCGACATCGGCGTGCTCGGCGAGAACGTCCGCCGCGAACGCCGAGCCGGCGGTCAGCACCATCTCATTCATCCGCAGGCGGCGAACATAGGGGTTGTCTCGCTTCGCGTCCACGCCACCGATGCTGGCGACGTGCGGGACGCCGTACCTTCTGCTCAACCATTGGCCGACGCGAGAGCATTCCGTCAACCAGAACGTGTGAAGGACCCTCACCTCGGCGCGTTCCGCAAGTCGCGAGAATATGCGGGCCGCTCGTGCCCATGTGGGCAGGCGCATCACGTGCTGCCGGTTGCGGCCGCCGAGAGCGTGGACCGTCGCCCCTTTCCACGCGTACTCTCGTCGAACGAACGGATACTGAAACGCGATCACGTGCACGTCGAGATCGGACCGCGCTGCACAGAAAGCGGCGACGTAATTCTGAATGGCCGGCAGACACGACGTGTCGTGTTCGCCCTCGGGAAACCCCGGAACCATGAACACCACCTTCGGCCGCTCGCGTTCCACGTTTGCTTCCCGATGCGATGGGCTCATGCGCGCCCGCGTCGTTGCGTGGGTGTGGTCCGAGGATATGGACTCATGCTCGACAGCGCTGTTCGGTGGGTGGTTCCCGGCGGAGATGGAGTCACACTCAACCGGCCGGTCCTCTCGGAGCGGATGATCGAGTGGAGTATAGAGTAGGGAAAATCGCTTCCGACTCAGGGCCCACGATGAGTATTCCGGCGTTCGACGGGGTCGCCGCCACCTACGACGAAGAATTCACCGATCAGCACCTCGGGCGCCTTCTGCGGGCCTCGGTGTGGCGCGTCCTGGCGCGCACCTGGGCGGCGGGTGATCAGGTGGTCGAGCTTGGCTGCGGTACCGGCGAGGACGCCGCGTGGATGGCGGAGCGCGGCATGCGCATCGCAGCCACCGACGTCTCGACGGCCATGCTCGATCAGGCCCGAGCCAAGGCGGTGGCGCGCGGTGTGGCCGACCGCGTCAGCTTCACATCGCTGGATCTGGCTGATCCGCGCGAGGTCGAAGGTTTGAACGGCCCGTTCGATGGTGCCTTCTCGAACTTCGGAGCCCTGAACTGCGTCGAGGACCTTCGCCCGCTCGGGGCCTGGCTTGCTCCTCGCCTGCGCCCGGGCGGCAAGCTGGTGCTCGTTCTGATCGGCCGCTTCTGTCCCTGGGAGATCGCCCACTTTGCGGCTCGGGGTCGCCTGCCGACGGCGATCCGTCGCTTCCGCACGGGCGCCCGCGCCCACGTCGGCGAGGGATCGCTGAGGGTGAGCTACCCTTCGCCGGCGCGCCTCGTGCGGCAGCTCGGGCCGGACTTCCAGGCTCGCTCACGGCGCGGTGTCGGCTGGTTGCTGCCCCCGACCGACCTTGCCGGTCTGGTGGGCCGGCACCCGAAGCTCTTCGACTCGCTGGCGCGCTGGGACGATCGTTTCGGAGCCTCCGGCTTGGCCCGACGAACCTGTGACCATTGGATTCTCGAGGTCGAGCGGCTGTGACGGGCAGCGCGCGCGATCGCTGGAAGCGTATGCAGGCGCGCCTCGGAATCGGTGCCGCCACGGAGGACCTCGGTGCCGCCACCGAGGACCTCGCTGGTGCCACCGAGGACCTCGCTGCCGCCGAGGCGTATCGGCTGTGGTCGGCCACGTACGCCGACGAGACCAACGAGCTGCAGCGCCTCGAGGCGGACCTGCGCCGGGAGATCGTCGAGGAACTGCGGGGGCAGCGTGTGCTCGAGGTCGGAGCCGGCACGGGCCGAGTCACAAGGGATCTGATCGCGGGAGGCGCCGAGGTTTTCGCCACGGATCTCGTTGCCGAGATGTTGTTGCGAGCTCCGACGCGCTCCGAGACGGCCGGCCGTGCCTGCGTTGCCCGCGCCGAGCAACTGCCGTATCGCGCAGGCTCTTTCGACGCGGTTGTCTGCGCCCTGACGATCGGACACGTCGCCGATCTTTCGGGCGCCCTCGGCTCGATGGTCGAGGTGGTTCGTCCCGGCGGCGCCCTCGTGCTCACCGGGTTTCACCCCGAGGCAACGCTACGGGGCTGGAGACGGACCTTTTCACACGCGGGCGTAGAGCGGTCGATTGAGCAGCATGTTCACGAGCTGAGCGAGTACAAGCGGATCCTCGGCTGCCTCGGCTGCCGCATCGAAGAGCTTCGGGAACGCTCCTGGGAGGGATCGGTGGTGTTGTTCGGCTTCCGCGCCCGCAGGACGCCCTCGGCGCCGAGCCCGAGGGGCTGATCGTGGCTCTCTTTCTCCGCGGGGCCGAGTGGGCAAGCCTCGGGCGCGAAGAAAGAGGAGACCTGCGCATCACCCGCGGGCGAATCACCGAGCGATCCGACCGGCTCGCGCCCCGCCGCCGGGACCATGTCGTCGACCTCGAAGAGCATTGGATATTGCCGGGCCTGGTCAACGGCCACGACCACCTGGGCCTCGATCTTCTCCCGCTCCTGGGCACGCCCCCCTATGCCTCGTTCTACGACTGGGCCGGGGAGATCTATCGGCCGCGCGAAAGCCCCATCGTCGACGTGGAGCGTATTCGTATGAGCGACCGCCTGGCATGGGGCGGATGGCGGAACATCTTCGGGGGAGCGACGACGGTCGCCCACCACGACCCGTGGCACCGTCGCGCCTTCCGCGCCGGGGCGTTCCCGGTGCACGTCGTGCGCTGCGCCTGGGCGCACTCTCTCGGGTTCGAAGACGACCTGGCCGGATGTTATCGACCGGACCGCCCGTTCGTGGTCCATGCCGCCGAAGGGACCGATGACCGCGCAGCGGGTGAGGTCGGTGAGCTCGATCGTCTCGGTGTGCTGCGGGAGAACACCGTCCTGATCCACGCGATGGCCATATCCGGCGACGACATCGAGACGCTGGCTCGCCGCGGGTGCACGGTCGTGTGGTGCCCGATCTCCAATCTCCGCCTCTACGGGCGGACGGCGCCTGTTGCGGAGCTACGCGGCGCGGGGGTGGACGTCGTTGTCGGCACCGACTCGACCGTCAGCGGCGGCGTGACGTTGCTGCACGAGCTGAGGGCCGCCGCCGAGACGGGCGAGGTGTCCCCCGGCGATCTGCTGCCGATGGTGACGCACCGCGCGGCCACGGCTTTTGGCCTCGAAATGGGGCGCGGGACCCTCGAACCCGGCAGCAGGGCCGACGTGATCGCGATCCCGAAGCGCGGGTCCGCCGCCGCGTCTCTCCTCGCCGCCCGACCCCGGGATGTGGCGCTGGTCCTCGTCGGAGGGCGCCCGCGATTGGCCCGACCGGACGTCGCCGAATCCCTGTTGCTCGGAGAGGCCAATGCCTACCTCGACGGGGCGCCGTGCCGCATCGACGAAACCTTCCCGGCCCTGCGATCCCGCCTCGACCGGGCCCTCGGCGAGAAGTACCCGCACTCGGATCTGTGGACCCTGTGCCGATGATCCGCGCTCACGCCGACTACTGCTTGCCCATCACGAAGTAGACGTTGATGAAGTCGTGATCGAGCTTGTGCTTGGTGATGTCGGTGAAGCCGGCCGCGGTCAACATCTGCTCGGCGAGCTCTTCGCCCCACATCGTGCCGAGTCCCGCTCCGTCCTGAGCCAACGACACCGTCATGCAGTGCATCGTCGAGACCGTGTATCCGAACGGACCGATGGGGTGGTCCATGTTCTTCTCCAGGTAGCTGGAGCCGGCGATGTCCTGCATCAGAAAGGTGCCGTTCGTCTTGAGCACCGAGTGGATGTTCGCGAGCACCGTGGCGGGGTCCTTCTGGTCGTGCACGATGTCGAAGGCGGTGACCAGGTCGTAGGCCTCCGGCTCGTCGAGGTGCGTGATGTCCTGCACAGCGAACCGGGCATTCGAGAGCTTCTGCTCCGCGGCCAGCTCGTTGGCCGCATTGACTGCGCCTTCGCTCAGGTCGTAGCCGGTGAATTGACTGTCGGGGAAGGCCTCGGCCATGCGACAGGCAGCGCGCCCCGACCCGCAGCCGACGTCGAGCACGGCGATTCCCGCCGCCAGGTTGTCGGCGAGCCCGCCGGCCAGCGGCAGGATATGCGCCTGCAACGCGGCCACCACCGTCTGGCTGCTTTCCTCGGCCATCGTCTCGTGAAAGCGATGGAAGCACTCGTAGCCGAGGCCGCCGCCGGTCTTGAACGTCTCGACGATCGGCGACTCGACGCAGCCCAGCACGCTGATCCACTGCGAGGTCACGGCCAGGTTTTCCGGGGACGCGCGGCGTGTCAGCCACCGGGCGTGCTCGGCGGGCAGTTGATAAGTCGCGTCCTCCGACCGGTAGTCGACCACTCTTCCGGTAACCATCGCGCCCAGCCACTCACGCACATAGCGCTCGTCGAGCGCGGCGACTTCGGCGATCTCCGGCGATGTCGACCAGTCGCGGCCGTCCATTGCGTCGAACAACCTGGTGCGGTGCCCGATCGAGTACATCATCATCAGCGATGCCTCGCTGAGTCCGGTCAGGAAGCGCTCGGCGAATGCCTCGGCCTTGGCCTCATCGAAGGGGGCGGTGGGTGTCGAGGGCACGGATGTCATCATCATCATCCTGGGTCACAGTCGCGATTGCGCGACTGTATCCGACGGCCCAACATGCGACAAAGGGGTCGCCGATTCGGCGCAGGATTCTCCTTGCAGTGACGATATTGGGGTGCTAATTGATAATCATGTTGACAATTAGCACCACGAATACGATTCTTTCCGCATGATCAAGAGAGTCCTCGAGAGTCGACTCCGCGCGCTGTCGAAGAAATTCCCGGTGGTGACGGTGACGGGCCCGCGGCAATCGGGCAAGACAACGCTCTGCAGGGCCGTGTTCGCCGACAAGCCTTATGTGTCGCTCGTAGC
>CAYSHI010000463.1:0-4663 GCA_964430745.1 uncultured Acidobacteriota bacterium
CTGGCTCATCGACAGCCCGTATCGAGATACCGCGTCGCGATCGACACGTAGTTGAATCTCCGGGTTGCCGCTCGAGCTGTGCGCCAGAACATCGTCGAGGCCGTCGATCGCCCGCAGCCGATCGGCGGCTTCGGCGGAGAGGCGGTCGAGAACGTCGAGATCGTCGCCTCGCAGGGCGATGCGGAATCCCACCGCCTCGCCCCCGATCAGCATCTGCAGCGGCGAGCGCTCGGGGTCGATGAGCACGGTGGCGTCGCGAAAGCGCTCGGCTACCTGGCGCACCGCCGCCATCGCTTCTTCCTGTCGGCCGGCGCGGACACGCGACCGCTCGCCCCCCATCACCACGGTGACGAGGGCCCGCGTGGGCGAGAGGTCCAACGCCCCCGCGGCGGCGCCGGGCGCGGTGGCTGTCTCCAATCCCAGCGTCGCAAAGGTGGACTCGACACCGTCGACGGCGCGCGCCGCGCGATCGATCTCGCGAACCATTTCTTCGAGGCCCCGGAACGGTGTTCCCGGCGGCGCGTCGATGCGCACCTCGAATCGGCCGGTGGTCACCGGCGGCATGAGCTCGAAGGGCATGTTGTAGGCGGTGTAACCACCCCACATGGCGAGCAGAAGGGCGCCCAGGATCGTCAGGCCGCGATGATCCAACGCCCACTCGAGCACCGCATGATAAACGCGCGCAAAGCCGTCATAGATGGCGGAAAACACGGCGCTTATGGGGCGCAGGATCGCTGTCAGAAGCCATAGCAAACCGCGAATCCAGAACAGCGGTACCGCCACTGCGATGGTACCGAGCCGCCCCAACAGCGAGCCGACGGGCGCGAGGGCGCCGGCGAGCATGGCCGTCGGCCTCCGCCGTGTCTTGGTGTCCGGATCGGCGGCATCCTTCGGCGTGGTCGTCTCGGGGTCGATCTCGTTCCCCTCCGTCCGCCCATCCGAGGAGCCGGCGTCGGAATGGGGTCCGGCGTCTTCAGCCCTCGGCCCATCCTCCGCAAACGGATCGCGGAAGACTTCGCCCTCGGCCAGGCGCATGAATCTCGCGGCCAGCATCGGCAGCACCGTGAGGGAGACCAGCAGCGAGGCCACCAGCGAGAAGGTCACGGTCCACGCCTGCGGCGAGAACAGCTCGCCGGCCACGCCCTGAACGTAGGCGATGGGAAGAAACACCGCCACGGTCGTGAAGGTGGCCGCGGAGATCGCCATGGCCACCTCGCCGGCGCCCTTTTCCGCCGCCTCGTCGGGTGCCAGCCCGAGCTGACGATGCCGGAAGATGTTCTCCAGAACGACGATCGAGTTGTCGACCAGCATGCCGACACCGAGCGCCAACCCGCCGAGCGTCATGATGTTGAGCGTGATGCCGGTGAAATAGCACAGCACGAAGGTGGCGATGAGTGAGACCGGTATCGAAACGCCGAGCAAGATGGGGTTGCGCGGATCCTTGAGGAACAAGAACAGCACCGCGAACGCCAGCATGCCGCCGAGTGTGATGTTCTGCACCACGGAGTCGATCGCGTCGCTGATGAACGAGGCATTCTCGAACGCCAGCGCGATGGTCAGTGACGGGTACTGGGCGCGCAGCTCATCGAGCGCCTCGTTGGCGGCGGCGACCGCCTCGATGGTGTTGACCCCCGACTCCTTGTACATCAATACGCCGACGGCGGGCTCGCCGTTGAGGAGGGCCCCGGCGCGACGCTCGCGCGCACCGTCGGTGACGGTACCTACATCGGCGATGGTCAGCAGCGTTCCCTGGGCGGTCTGTCCCACCGGCACGTCGGCGATGTCGTCGACCTCGAGAAACTCCCCGATGACGCGAACGGCGTAGGCGAAGTCGCCCTGCAGGACGTTGCCGCTGGATACGCTGGAGTTGGCCTGCTCGAGCGCGGTGCGAACGCTGGAGATCTTGAGCCCGAAGAGCTCGAGACGATCGGGGTCGAGCTCGACCTCGATCTCCCGCTCCGCGCCGCCCGTGACCTGGGCGCCGGCGATGCCCTCGACCTGTTCGAGCCGCGATACCACCACGGCCTCCACGAGCTGCCGCAGGCCGGCGAGACTGGTCGGGCCGGCAACGGCAACTCCCATCACCGGCTCGCTGCCGGGATCCCAGCGAAGCACCGTCGGACGGTCGGCGATCTCGGGGAGTCGTTCGATGGAGCCATCGACCGCCTCGCGCACGTGCAGGGCGGCGAGGTCGAGGTCGACCCCCCAGGGGAACGTCGTCGTGACGACGGACATGCCTTCTCGCGATACCGAAGTCACTCGTTGCTGTCCCTGCACACCGCTGACGGCGCCCTCGATGATGTGAGTGATCTCGGTCTCGACCTCGACGGGCGCCATCCCCTCCGCGCGCGTGATCAGCGTGATGCGGGGCGTTCCGATGTCGGGAAGCAGATCGACGGCGAGGCCTCCGTACGAGACAACACCGAGCAGCACGACGCCGATGCACACCATGGTGGTGGCGACCGGTCTCTGGATGGAAACCCCTGAAAGCGACATTTGCTCGGCTGCCCTCGCGTCCTGGTCCGGGAATTCGCTGTCGTTGTGGTCGTTCGAGCCTCAGCTACCGCCCTCGGCCGCTCCCGACTCGATCACGGTTACCTGAGTGTCGTGCGCCAGGGTGAAGTGACCGCTGGTAACGACGACATCACCTTCGGCGAGGTTGTCGCCGAGGATCTCGATCCACTCCTCGCTCTCGAGGCCCGTGGTGACGTACTCCCATTGCGCGCGACCGTCGCGGACGACGAATACGAGCTGGCGATTGTCACGCAGCAACACAGCTTCCACCGGAACGAGCAGACGATCGCCGAAAATTTCGGTATCGAGCACGACCTGGGCGAACATGCCCGGCTTCAAGCGCCGATCCGCGTTGGGCAGCCGCACGGTCACCGACAGCGTCTTGCGCTGCGCGTCGACCAACGGGTCGATGGCCTCGATGGTGCCGTTGAACGTCTCGCCCGGATAGGCGGGAAACGTCACCTCGGCGCGACGTCCCACTCGTACGAACGAGATCTCGGATTCGATCACCTCCACACGCACGCGAATGGGGTCGGGATCGACCAGCATCATCAGGTCGGTGCCGGCGTTGACCCGCCCACCGGCCACCGGCCACGTCTTGCTGTTGGGACCACTGGTGGCGTCCAGGCCCGCCACCTGGCCGCTGAAAGGCGCCATGATACGGGCCCGCGCCAGGTTCAGCTCGGCCTGCTCGAGCGCCACCCGCTGGTCGGTGAGCTGGGCCATGGCCGCAAACAGATCCTCGCGGGTGAGCTCCGACAGCCGCTCGTCGAGATCCGGCTGGCGCAGCATGGTGCGAAACGCCTGCTCGTTGACGTAGCGGCGCAGAAACTCGAGCGCGTTCTCTCCCGTCACGTCGCTGCCGGCCGACCTGACCTGGGCCCCCGCGATGTCGATCTGGTTGTTGGCGAAATCCATGATGCGCTTGTTATAGGTTTCTTTGGCGCGATCCCGAGCCATCAGAAGCTCGGCTTCGTCGAGCGCCACGAGCAGGTCGCCGGCCTCGACCCAGTCGCCCTCGCCCACCGCGACGTCTTCGACCTTGCCGGTGACCTCCGCCGTGATCGTGAGCAATCTCTGCGCCTCCGCGACCCCGTTGGCAGTGATGCGCTTGATGAGCTCGCCGCGGTGTACTTCGTCCGCGGTCACGGATACCGCGCCGGCCGGCGGCGGCTGGAACGATGCGGCCTGGGTGGCTGCCTCGCCGTTGTCGGCCGCCGGCTCGGTGTCGTCCGCCGGCGGCATGAACTGATAGACGCCGAGGCCGATGAGGCCGACGGCGATGACGCTGGCGACCAGCATTCCGGAACGGCTCATCTCGTCTCCTTTACGCACGCGTACTCTCATGATTCGGGTCTTCATTTCACGCCGGCAGCTCTCGCCATACCTTTCCCACCCAGGTGGTGAAGCGCCGCGCGCGGGCGCGCCCGCGCTCCACCAGCAGGTAGAGGATCGGTGTCACCGAAAGCGTCAGAAGGGTGGCCACCGTCAGGCCGCCGATGGTCGACAGCGCCAGGTTCGACCACATGTCCTGGTTACCCGAGGTCTGCTCGGAGCCTTGCACGACAACGAGCGGGAGCAAGCCGCCGATCGTCGTGATGGAAGTGACCAGAATGGGTCGCACGCGCTCCGCGGCGCCCGTGACGATCGCGTCGAACAATTCCAATCCCTGACGGCGACGCAGGTTGATGTGGTCGACGAGAATGATGGCGTTGTTCACCACGATGCCCGACAACAACACCACGCCGATGCGCGCCGAAGGATCGAACGCCTTACCGGTGAAGTAGAAGATCAGGAACACGCCGATCATCGCCGAGGGCACCGTCAGCAGCACGATGAACGGTTGCGCCAGCGACTCGTACAAAGAAGCCAAGATCAGGAAGATGATGATGAGTGCGGTGTAGGCGACGATGCGGATCTGCAGCTCTTCTTCTTCGGTGAGGAAGAACCGGTCATTGCCCTGCTCGGCGGAGTAGCCCGGCGGCAGCGCGAGGGCCTGAAAGATCGAATCCTCGTAATTGGCGCGGGCGCGGCTGGAGCCGCGATACTCCCACTGCACCTGCCGGTCGTAGCGCTGGTCGTCGCGGGTGATGACGCCGGGCACCTCGCGCATCTCGACCGTCATGACATCCCGTAGCCGCACGCCGCG
>CAYSHI010000464.1:0-4836 GCA_964430745.1 uncultured Acidobacteriota bacterium
GGCAAGCAAGTCGACGTCGCGTACCGCCTCTTCGGCGCCCGCAAAGACGGCCTCGCCACGCCGGTTGAATCGCCAGGTGATGCCCGCGAAGAACAGGAGTGCGAGGAAAAAATAAGCTCGAGCCAGGGTCGAGAATCGCTCGGAGAACTCCACTTCCACGCTCAGGGCGCCCAGATACGCCAGCGCCGCGACGATGGTCACCCCGCCGATCATCGAGAGCACGACGGCCAGCGGGCGAAACCACGAGCTCTCCAGCAATGGCGGCCCCTCGCCCCATGCCTTCAGCTCTTCGGCGTGAACGCCGGCGCCGGTCTTTTCGCCCAGTACCGCGATGTCCTCGCGCAAATCGAGCATCGGGGCGAGCTCCCGCACGGAATCCTGGCGATCCGCGACCGTATGCGGATCCGCAGGAGACAGCAGCCAGGCCGCGAGCGTCTCCTCCCCCATTCGCGTCCGCGCCCGACACAAGAGCTCGAACATCGACCCCTGGCCGAACAGATCGAGATCGCGGGCGTAGAGGTGTCGGTCATCGAGAAAACGGGCCCCGTCGCTCCCGTTTCCGGCCCACCTGCCTTCGAGACGGGCCAACCCCTGCGCGTAGTAGGCCTCCGATCGCTCGAGTCGCGAGCTCCGTCGCTCCATCGCCTGCAGGCGGCCACCGATCCAGAAGAAGGCCACCAGCGGCACGACGATCCACCAGCCTGCCGAACCGGCGACGGTCAGGGCCCGGTAACCCACCGCGACGGCAACGGCGACGGCGAGCAGCCGCGAGTATCCGACGCGCAGGCGACGACGATCGCAATCCGCTCGCTGCCCGGTACGCGCTGCCGAGCGTCGGGTGTACTCCAGGTGTGGCGCAACGGACATGCGGTGGCCGTAGGAATGTCGAAAGGGGGACGAACGTGCCGCGATTGTACCTTCAGTCGGCTCCCGGCAGAGCCAGGCGGAAGCGTTTTACGCGCCCGATACCCTCGTCGTCCTCGATGTAGCCGATGACATGGTCGCCGTGCATTACGGGGTTGATCAATCGCCGCTCGCCGGGCACGTCGACCGCACCGAGATAGCGTCCGTCGGCGTCAAACACATCGTAGCCATACAGTTGTCGCCAGCAGGTGCGGGCGACCCGCCCCACCGGATTGATCGGATCCTCGTCGCAGTCCTCGAGCCGTTCCGTGCCGACGATGCGTGAGGCCCAGATGCGCCCGTCTGTGCCCACGAAAAGACCTTCGTAAGCGGGCTTCTGTCCGGGGATGGGTGGGGCGGTCCACTGCCAACCGGGGTCGGCTCGAACCCGCGAGGTCGTGATCGACTCCCGGTTCCACTCCGCCTCTTCCGCGCTCACCGGCACCGGGTCCCAGGCGGTGTCGACAATGGTCATGCCACCGTCGATGGCATGAATCTCGAAGCGGTGGGTGCTGGGGACCCCGGCGATAATGGACCGTGACGGGGACATCACCCAGTGCAGGCGCGGCGTGAACGGCGGCCTCTCGTTGAGCCACCCGCCGCCGGAAAAGCGCCGGATGTTCCCCTCGCGCTGCCATTCGAACGCCGGCACCTCGATGGGGTCACCGTGCGGTCCGTCGGGACCCGCCGCGATCATGCCGTGCTGCCACTCGCGCGGGTCGAACGCGTCGCCCACGAGCTCTTCCAGGTAGAGCATGCCGTCGTCGGCGAACAACGGCTGCGTAAAGGAGTCCAATCCCTGCGCGTGAGGCCACGTATCGATCGACTCGCCGTCGGCCGTGTACACGTTGATGCGACGATCGGCATACACATACAGTCGGCCGTCGGGCGCCACCGTGACGCTGCGGAGGTCGTTGAACTCCCCCGGCCCCTGGCCGCGGGCGCCGACGTCCATGATGTGGCGAGCGTCGTAGTCATAGACACGGACAGCGGGAACCGAGGGATCAGCGATGTAGATGCGATCATCGTCAACCGCGATCCCGACCTGGTTACCGAGCATGTACTCGGCCGAGCCCGCTTCAACGCCGATCGCGGCCTCCTCGACCAGTCGACCCCGCCCGCCCCACACCGAGCCGCCCTCGTTCAGGACCATGGTGACGCTACCCTCGGTGTTGATGCTCCCTCGCCAATTCGTATCGGCGGCATCGGCGTGGCCTCCGAAACGATTGTGATATGCAAGCGAGCCGAGCCAGACCGCACCGGCGATCACGGCAGCCAACAGGGCGGCATTCAGTAAGCGTGCGCGCAAATCAGAAACCCCGAGCTAGCCGCCGCAGATCGTCCCGCCCTGTGCGCCGCTCTGACAGGCATAGCGGCAGTTGCAGCCGACTTGCCGGAAGAGCCGGCATCCCCCTTCGGATGCGCACCCTCGTACACAGAGGGTCGCACAGTCGGCGTCGAGCTCGTTGGCCAGCGACTGCTCGTGGGCGATCCCCAGCAGCAGCAGGCCAAGCAGGACCAACAGGATCAAGCGGTAGCGTGTCATCGAGCCTCCAACCCCAGACGCTCGAGTGTCGCGGCAGCTTGGGTGCCCGGGGAATCAGGCCACTTCGAAAGATCTTCAAGCAATGGTAGCGCCGAGAGTATATCGCCTCGCCGCAGGTAGAGATTAGCCAAAAACCAGCCGGAGTAGTTCTGAAGATCCTGCCGCCGCAGGGTTTCCCCCTGCTGCAGCAACTCCTGCACGCGATCGCTGTCGTCGCCGCTCAAATACAGCGCCATGCCCAGCAGTGCAGCCGCTTCCCCATCGACCGGCTGCGAACCGTAACGCTCTGTAATACGCTCGGTGGCCTCGCCGAAGAAACCGTCGACGATCAAGGCAAGTTCCCTTCGCTTACTCGGAGCGGCGATGCCGCCGACCGGAACGGCGGGCCACTCCGGGTAGATGAAATCGAGGTCCACGCGATTGGGCCGTTCGGCGGTCGCGAGCCGTCGGCCGAGGTCGCCCAATGCCGCGACGTCGTCGGACGATGCCGCCGCGAGGCTCAGGCTCGGGGAACCGATCTCCGAACGCGCCCGTGCGCTCGGCGCCGCCGCTTCCGGGCCGTCGCCCGGCGCTTGGAGCGCTCCCGAGAGCGCAGCCGCGCCGAGAAACACGACCAATACGGCAGCCGCGGCAGCGGCCGCGACGGTGCGGCGCACGCGTTCGGAGCGACGCTCTTGGACGTCCACCAGCAACAGGACCATCGCCAGCTTGTCGCCGCAGGACCGGCACGCCCGGCAATGCTCGAGTATCGCGTCCCCGTCCGGGCCCTCGATCTCACCGCGGCCGTAGGCTGCCACGCAGACCAGGTCGGGATGCCCGCCGCCCTCACCGTCCGCCATGATCGTCTCGCGTGAGCGAACGAAGTCTCTCAAGGAGATGACCTCGCCGGTCCCGGTTCCGTTCCTCATGCCCGTTCCTCCGCGGTCGATCGCCACGGCACCCCGCCTCCCCGGTCGCCGGCGCTCCGCGCCGCGATCACGGCATTTCCTCCTGTACCAACTCGAGCAGTTTCTGCAGAGCCCTCCCGAGTCGGTAGTGAACGGTCGGCGCCGCGACACCCTGGATCTTCGCCATCTCTCGGAGCTTCATCCGGGGTGAGCGCATGACCATGTTCTCGATCAGCTCTCGCTGTTCGCCCCGAAGCCGGCCGAGCTTGTGCTCCACGATCTTGCTGAGGCGAAGTCTGGCGTCTTGCTGCTCGTTGTCGAGCAGCATCTCGAGCACCGACGAGGTCCCGGCAGGGGTCTCCTCCGGCTCGGGAAGGCCGACCGTGCGTCCCCGTCGGTCGATCAGCGAGAGAGCGGTGTTACGAATGGCCCGCTGGACGTAATAGTGCACCCGCATTTCGCTGTCGAGCTTCGGCGACAGGCGCAGCGTATTGGCGATGGCCTCCTGCACGACGTCGTCGGCGTCGGCGTCGTTGTGGGTCAGCGACCACGCGTAGCGCCGCCACTGCCCGAACCGATCCTCCGAAGTCCTCTTCAGGAGACTGCGAAAATCGCTCTCAGCCAGCGCACCCATTTTGCGCCTGTCTCTCACCCTCCCGGCGTCGACGCCCACACCGTGTGAGCGCCACATTCCGGGCCGGCCACGAGAACCGGGGCCCGCGCGGCCGCTCCCAATCACCGCATCCGCAAGCCCTGGCTCCCGGTGCCTCTACCCAAGAAAACCGACCAAACTCCATTTTTTCGAAGTTCGGGCGAAAAAAGATGGGCACGGCGGGATACCGCTGGGCTCCGGAGCCTGTGCGAAAACGGACGCGGCGGGGGATGTCGCTCGGCTCAGGAGTCCGAGGATTCGGGCTCTCTCACGCGGGCATTCCGATCGCACCGGACGCAGAAAGCGTCGAGGTTCCACAGGCTGAACGAGGCCTCGGCGTTCTTCTTGCGCACGTCCCAGCGGCTTCCCAGGTGCACGCCACAGCGCCCGTCGTGGTGCGCGCACTCGTCGTGGGTGCACTGACAGCGTCCGCCGGCACGGGAACGCACGGCGTCCCGTATCGCGTCGGTCTCGGTCGCCTTTCGCGCCACGTCGCCCTCCTGTATCGGTCCCCGGGGCACCAATCATAGCCACGTTGCCCCGCCCTGCCACCCGCGATACCCTCTAGCGGGCCGTTAGCTCAGTTGGCAGAGCACCGGCCTTTTAAGCCGGGTGTCGACGGTTCGAGCCCGTCACGGCCCATTCTCGAGCCTCTTTCGCAGGCTCGCACCCGTTCAGGTGACCCTGTCGTCCAGTCTGGTCTAGGACGCCGGCCTTTCAAGCCGGTAACACGGGTTCGAATCCCGTCAGGGTCGCCTTTTTTAACTCCTTTAGAATCAATAAGTTACGACGCAAGGATGTGCTGCTCTTCTAGGGCTGTCGAGAACTCGTTACTTACTTTCGACTTA
>CAYSHI010000465.1:0-37425 GCA_964430745.1 uncultured Acidobacteriota bacterium
CTCGACTTGTGCCAATTGCTCTGCGCTGGCCCCCGTCGTGTCGATTCGCATCGTCCGCGCTTGGAGGTAAAGCGATTTTGCGTTGCGCTGGCCTGCTTCGCCTTCGAGCGGGTTAGCGTCGTCGGCTGGCTGGCCGTCGGCCGCGTCCTGATCCTGGGTTCCGGCGCCCTCCAGATCGGCCAGGCCGGCGAGTTCGACTATTCGGGCTCGCAGGCGATCAAGGCGCTCAAAGAAGAGGGCGTCGAAGTCGTGCTGGTCAACCCCAACATCGCCACGATTCAGACCTCCGAAGGCCTTGCGGACCGCATCTATTTTCTGCCCGTCACCGCGCACTTCGTCGAGCGCATCATCGAACGAGAGAAGCCCGACGGGATCCTGCTGGGATTCGGCGGGCAGACGGCTCTGAACTGCGGCGTCGAGCTGCATGAGAGCGGGGTGCTGGAGAAGCACGGTGTGGAGGTGCTCGGAACGCCGATCGAGACGATCATCGCAACGGAGGACAGAGAAACGTTCGCGCGGCGTCTGCGTGAGCTCGATGTCCCGCTGCCACCGAGCGAAGCCGTTGAATCGGCGGAAGCCGCGATCGAGGCGGCAGAGCGAATCGGCTACCCCGTGCTTGTCAGATCCGCGTACACGCTCGGAGGACTCGGTTCCAGGATCGTTGCCGATCGCGACGGCATGGCCGATGCCGCGGCCATGGCGTTCGCCTTTTCCGGACAACTACTCGTCGAGCGTGCTCTGACCGGCTGGAAGGAATTCGAGTACGAGGTCATCCGCGATCGCGCCGGCAACTGCGTCACGGTGTGCAACATGGAGAACCTCGACCCGATGGGGATCCACACGGGCGAGTCGATCGTGGTCGCCCCGAGCCAGACGCTCTCAAACAACGAGTACCACGAGCTCCGCAGCACCGCGATCCGCACCATCAGCGCGCTGGGCGTCGTCGGCGAGTGCAACATCCAGTTCGCGGTCAATCCGGAGAACGGAGACTACGTTGCCATCGAGGTGAACGCGCGCCTATCCCGAAGCTCGGCGTTGGCCTCCAAGGCCACCGGTTACCCCTTGGCTTTCGTGGCCGCCAAGCTGGCATGCGGCCGCTTGTTGACGGAGATTCCCAATTCCGTCACGCGGGCGACCAAGTCGTGCTTCGAGCCGGCGCTGGACTACGTCGTCGTCAAGATCCCGCGCTGGGACTTCGAGAAATTCCGCACAGCGGATCGGGGCATCGGCAGCTCGATGAAGTCCGTCGGCGAGGTGATGGCGATCGGGCGGAGCTTCGAGGAGGCGTTGCAGAAGGCCACGCGCATGGTCTCGCCGGAGGTCGAGGGCGTCGTCGACGGTCTCGACCATATCGACGTCGACGCCGAGTTGGAGCGCCCGACACACAACCGCCTCCGCGCCATGGCGAAGGCTATCCGCGACGGTTGGGATATCGAGCGTGTTCGGCAAGCTACGGGCGTGAACTCGTGGTTTCTGCACCGCATCGCCAACATCGTCCGCATCGCCGACGAGCTCGCGCGCCACTCACTCCAGGGGCTGCCCGACGATCAGCTGCGCGAAGCAAAACGGGCGGGCTTCTCCGATGCGCACATCAGTCGCTTGTTGCGGGCCGATAACCGGCACCAGACGCGGGACAACGGCCTCACCGTTCGCCGGCACCGGCACGAACGAAACATCCGTCCGGTGGTCAAGCAGATCGACACGACGGCCGGCGAGTTTCCGGCCGAGACCAACTACCTCTACGTCACCTACCACGGCGACACGGACGACATTCCCTTCGATGATCCGACCCAGAGCGCGAGCCGCCGCAACGAAGGTGTCATCGTCCTCGGCAGCGGCGCCTATCGCATCGGCTCCAGCGTCGAATTCGACTGGTGCTCGGTCAACTGCCTGACGACACTCAAGCAGCTAGGTCATCGGTCGATCGTCGTGAACCACAATCCCGAGACAGTCAGCACCGACTACGACGTCGCCGACCGGCTCTACTTCGAGGAGCTGTCCCTCGAGCGCCTGCTCGACATCAGCGAACGAGAGCGCGCGGTCGGCGTGATCGTCTCGATGGGGGGGCAAACTCCCAACACCTTGGCGCTCTCGCTCGATCGGGCGGGCGTTCGCATCCTCGGAACCTCGCCATCATCGATCGACCGCGCCGAGGACCGGCACAAGTTCTCTGCTCTTCTCGACGAGCTCGGCGTCGACCAGCCGCGGTGGTGTGACGCGGTCAGCATCGACCAGGCACTGAAATTCGCCCGCGACGTCGGTTACCCCGTGCTCGTTCGCCCGAGCTACGTGCTCTCGGGGGCGGCCATGAACGTCGCTTACCGCGACGAGGACCTGCGAGACTATCTCGCGCAGGCAACCGAAGTGAGCTCGGAGCACCCCGTCGTCGTCAGCGAATTCGTGTCGGGCGCGAAAGAGATCGAGGTCGACGCGGTCGCTGACCGCGGCGAGGTGATCGCGTACAGCATGGCGGAGCACGTCGAGCATGCCGGCGTGCACTCCGGCGACTCGACCATCGTTCTACCCGCGCAACGCGTCTTCATCGAGACCATCCGTCGCATCAATCGGATCACCAACGCGATCGCCGCTCGACTCGGTATCACCGGACCGTTCAACATCCAATACCTGGCCAAGGGTCGGAGAATACGCGTTATCGAGCTGAACCTGCGCGCCTCGCGGAGCTTTCCGTTCGCCTCGAAGGTCTACCGCGTCAACTTGGTAGACCTGGCCACCCGGGCCATCATGGGTGCGCCGGTCGGGGCGATCAAGCGATCGTTATTCGAGCTCGACTACGTCGGTGTGAAGGCCCCGCAGTTTTCCTTTGCGCGCCTCGCCGGCGCCGATCCGGTGCTCGGAGTGGAGATGGCTTCCACTGGCGAGGTGGCATGCTTCGGCGACGACGCCCTGGAGGCGTTTCTCAAGTCACTGCTCGCGGTCGGGTACAAGATCCCGCACCGTGCCGTGCTGATGTCGAGCGGGGCCATCGAGGACAAGACCAAGCTGCTGCCGACAGCGCGCACCTTCAGCGAGATGGGCCTGAAAATCTACGCTACCCGCGGAACCGCCGAGTTTCTGGCGCGCAACGACGTCGAGGCCGAGATCGTGCCATGGCCACTCGACGCCGAACGCCCCAACGCGCTCGATCTGATCGAGTCTCGAGAGATCGACCTCGTGGTGAATGTGCCGAAATCAATCGACGAAGAAGAGCTGACGAACGACTACTTGATCCGGCGCCACGCGGTCGACCGTGGCGTTCCGTTGTTCGCCAACTCGGAGGCAGCCGCAATGTTCGCGGAGGCGATCAGCGCGTACAGCCTCGATCAGCTGGCCGCCAAGGCCTGGGACGATTACGTACCACGGGCAGAGGAGCCGCTCGGGCGGTCCCTCATCAGCGAACCTTCAGCCAAGATCCAGTCGCCCTCGTAGGCGGCAACCGACTGCGATGATGTCGGAGGAGGGACACCACGTCCCGTCTGCTCCCGACAAATACGCCGACGAGCACCTGATCGACTGCGCGTCGCCGGGGCGCTCCCTCGCAAGAAAAATGAGGGAAGGTCGCGCTACCAACCGGAAAGCGTGACCTAGCTGGCGGTAAAAGATACCGAGCACGTTCGCACCGTGTCGGCCACGCTTAGCTTTCGATGGCTTCTAGTGCTGAACCCCATCGTGGCACGCGCTTTGCTTAACTGAGCGAGCTAGTGGGGCCAGGGGACTATCACTTCCTTCATAATGACTCTTGGTGTTTTTGCATAGTCGTTAGTGACTTTAAGCGGCTAAACATATCATTTAGCTGCTTAATCGAGTGTTTACGTAATTTTTAGGGATGTTTCGTTACTCTACAAGAAGCGACAATAATGATCACGATCAACGACGCTCGGCGACCGATGATCTCGCGGAGCCCCGATTCGAAACCGTGGGAACGGCGAAGGATGATCGGCACCGGGGAGGGTGGGTGACATGAGGGCTTGGCGTAAGCGAACGGCAGTTCTGCTCGTTCTGATTCTCGCGGTAGCGGCCGCGGATTCCATGGCGTCATTGACCGACTCAGCGGTTCACACTCCGCCGAACTTCTACACGTTCACCCCACCCGCGGCGGGACAGAGCTACGTCGACCCGACGTTCGGCGAGAGGATTACGCGGGTTACCGACGCTCGGAACATGACCAATCCAGGGCCGTTCGGCTTCATCACGGCCGAATACGCAAGCACGACCCTGACCAACGCCAACGACACCTACGTTCGGCTCACGGGAGGCTCCAGCTCGCGGCTGTTCGCGCTTCCGAGCCTGAGCTACGTCCGTTCCGTACCCATGAGCTCGAGCTCACCCTCCGACTTCTGGTGGCACGTTACCGATCCCAACCTCCTGTACGGAGTTCCCGGTAACCGTCTCGAGGTCTACAACGTCGCGACCGACCAGAAGACTGTCCTCCGCACCTTCTCCCAATTCGGCATCATCAGTGGCATGGGAGAGAGCAGCCTCTCTCACGATGGCGACCGGCTGGCGCTGCGAGGCAAGAACCCCGTGGGCGGTGGCAGCGATTACCTGCTCATCTACGAGTTCTCGTCGAACTCCGTCGTCGCCTCGATTCCCATCTCCGCCATGCCGTCCTTCTTCGACGCCACGATTACACCGAGCGGCGAGCGCCTGATCGCCCATATCATTCCCCCGGGCCAGGGCGGACAGGTTCTCGTCTACGACATCAACGACGCAGCGGGGACGATCACACTGGCTTACGCACTCCCCAAGGGGGCGGGACACAACGACACTTCCTTCGGCCCGGACGGCAAAGAGTATCTGGTCATAATCGACTCGTGGTTCACCAACACCTTGTACCGATACGACCTGGAGGACGGTACCCGCACGACCCTCATTCCGTTCGGCTGGACCGGTGCGTCAACCGTCGCCCTTCATGTCTCCACCAACTCGATGGCATCCGACGGGTGGATCTACCTCTCCACCTACATCGGCAACGGCTCCGATCCCAATCCCAGCCAGCAGTGGAGCCCGTACCAGGGGGAGCTCCTGCGCGTCAAATGGGACGGCAGCATGATCGAGCGGTTGGGCCACAACCGGACAAAGAAGCTCGCCTACTGGAACCAGCCGCGCGCGAGCATCTCGGCCAGCGGCCGCTACCTGTTCTGGTCAAGCAACTACCGTCGGAACCACGACCCGTCAGCTCCGAACGATTACTCAGACGTGTACATGATGGACTTCGGGCCGCCGAACGGAGCGTCGGGACTCCTCCTCGATGGCTTGGGCGGGTTGCACAACAGCGGCTACACCACCGTGCCCCTCGCTCCACGGACCCCCTATTTCTTCTGGGACGCCGGCGTCGATGTCGAGCTCGGCCCGACGGGCTACTACGTTCTCGATAGCCTCGGCGGGCTGTACGCCGGCGGGGGAGCTCCGGCCATCTCGCCGCCCACACCCTACTTCGCCTTTGTGATCGCCAAAGACCTCGAGTTGCTTCCCGGAGGCGGGGCCTACGTGCTGGACGGATTCGGCGGCGTGAACCCGGGCGGTGGGGCGTCGCTCTCCCAAGGCAGCATCTATTTCGGCTGGGATATCGCTCGCGACCTGGAGCTGGCGCCGAACGGCTTCTATGTGCTGGACGGATTCGGCGGCGTGCACCCGGGTAACGGGGCACCTGCCGTCGCCGTGCCGTCGCCCTATTTCGGATTCGACGTCGCGGTAGACCTCGAAATGTACCCTTCCGGAGGCTTCTACGTTCTCGACAAGCTCGGGGGGATCCACCGTGGCGGCGGCGCGCCGGTGCTGACGTCTCCGGTCTTCTGGGGCTACGATTTTGCCCGCGACCTGGAGCTGGCCTCGCCGGGCTTTTACGTCCTCGACGCTCACGGCAACATTCACGCCGGCGGGGGCGCCCCTCCGATGGTCATCGGATCGCACTTCTTCGGCTGGGACATCGCCCGCGACTTCGAGTTGCGCTAACCAGGCGCCGCTAGAAAGGCCGGACCCGGAGCAAATCACGGGCCCCCGTCAACGAGGCCTCCAGCTCGACGCCCGGGAGCCCCGTTGTCACGGCTACCCTCGGCAGAAGCAGCGGCTCGTGTTTCGTGGATGCCAGACCCACGTCGCAGGTGAGCCCGATCGTTACGCCGGTCTCCCGCAGCCAAGGCAGGAATTCGGGTCGATGGTGCCCCGAGGGATAACAGAACTGATCGAACTGCCGGTCGGATCCGGGCGCGTCCACCAGGAATCTCCGGTTGTCCTCGATCTCCTTGAGGAAGAGCTCCCGATCGGACGGGGCCCGATGGCGATGTGTGTGGAGTTGGACGTCGATCAAATCCGGCGGCAAGGATGCCAGCTCACTGCCATCCATTAGATGGAACACCCGCTTCTCCGAGAGACTCTCCATATCGACGCCTACTCGCCGCGCCAGCTCCCCGAGAAGGTCGTCCTTGGCGGCCCCGGACAGCTCCTTCTCCGCCAGCAGAGCTTGGACCCTCCTGAACGACGCGTAACGAGCTCCCAGGTCCGACGTCTGCAAGGCGTCGGGCCCCAGCCCCAAGTCCTCCGCGGGTATCGGCTGCCCCCCCGCCTTCCACAGCAGGTAGCCGCAAGCGGGGTTGAAGACCGGTCGCTGATGACGCGAATAGTAGGTGGACATGAACACCGTGGCGGGAAACCCGTACTCCTGTAGCAACGGGAGCGCCCTGCTGGCGAAATCGAAGTTGCCGTCGTCGAAGGTCAGGCTGACGGCGCGAGGTGGAAGATCCCCTTTTGCCAATCTCTCGACGGCCTCACGCAGCCCGACAACGGTACAGCCCGCGCCGCGAATCGTCTCCAGGCTTCGGCGAAACTCCTCGGGAGACAGGTATAGCTCCGGGTCCCAAAGATGCTCATCACCAATCGAGACGCCGTGATAAACGAGGATGATGAGACGGCGGTTTCGCCAGCGACTCCCCGCAGCCAGCCGGAAAGCACCGATTCCTCGCAAGACACCCAGAGCAGACCGATTCCGTCGTCTCGAGAAATCCGGCGAGCTATTGTCCACAGTTCCTGCTGCCCGGCGCCGCCTGCAGACGGCTGCGCGCCCGTCGAGTGAAGGTCAACGAAGACGTCGCGAGACCCGGTCCCGGCCGCAATACGACTCGAGGCGTTCGCGGCTCCCGAGAATCATCCACGACGATCGGTATTATGCCACCTGGCACTGAGTGATCCTATTGACCGGTCCGTTCCGATCGGGAAGCCAAGGAATCATAGACGTCGACAACCCTGGCGATGTTGCTATCGTCGCATCGCGCCGGTTGAAACTCACGCGACGATGAAAGAGTCGATGCTATCGCGGTCGCGAACGTCCCCGGCTCCAGGCCCTCGATCAACCGCACTCCGGCCGGCCGCATGCCGTTGTCGCTGGCCAATACAGGCGTGCCGAAATGCAGAGCTTCGCGGACGGAAATAGCATCACCGTCGTAACTCGTCGGCCGCAGCAACAGATCGCAGTCGGCGATCGCGCGCAGCGTTGCTCGATGTTCGACGTCGCCGCACAAGAGTATGTGCTCGGCATACGGCTTCTCGGCGATAAGGGCTCGGAGCTCTGATTCCAGGCTGCCGGATCCGATGATGGCGAGGCCGGCCCGGTGATGAGTCTCCCGCAATGCGGCCAGCGCTTCGACTTGCAACGCGAGGTTATATTCCCTCTCGAGAAGGCCGACGGTCAGCAGAACAGGATCGTGCGCGTCAAAAAACGGCGAGAGCCGTTCTCCGAGGGCCGAATCGCGATCGGTGAGCAGCAGATCGTCGATGTCGTGTTGAAACAACGCGTGGGGCTCGATGAGGTGTGCCCGTGTGGACGGCACGCCGGCCCGCTGAAAAAGGTCGACGATCTCGTCGTTGACGCCTACGACACGATCGAACCGACGCAACACGAAGCCCCTGATGCTCTTACGCGAGGTCGCCTGCCCCGCCGGAGACGAAGGATAGCCGCCCGAATGGAGGGTGAGGACCGACTTCTTGCCCGGCAACCATGAACACACGAGCCCCAGCACCAGGTGCCTCGTCGTGAGGTCCCCGCCGACGTGCAGGTGAACGACGTCGTAGGGAAGCCGCAACAGCAGCCACAAGACGCCGAGAGCGGATCGGGGGTAATAGACGCCGTCCTCGCCTCCGTCTCGGTGGCGATCCAGGTTGATCACCGAACACGCGACCGATCGTTCCAGCAGGAACCTGCGGAGAGCCACGATGTGGACCTGCAACCCCCCGTAGGGCGGCGGATACGATCCGAGGAGGAGAACTCTCACTTCGCCTTCAGGGTCGACTCCCAATCGATGGCGCAGGGCGATCCCGACGCCGCCGACTCCAGAATCCGCAAACAGGCGATGGTCGACCGGACCCCGTCAGCCAGTGTCACCTCCGTCGGCTTGCCGGTGCGAATACTGTCGACGAAGTTCTCGAGTTGGGCACGGTATCCCTTATCCGGGTAGTGCTTCGAGCGCTGTTTCGAGACGGCCCCATGAATCTCCAACTTCTTGAAGTCCTCCGACCTGGCAACGATGCCGGGAGAAAAGGCCTCTACGCGTTCTCCACCGCCTTCCGCCGTGCCGACCGTGCAGTACGTCAAGTTGCCGACCGACCCGTCCTCGAAGGAAAAGCTCGCCACGATGTTGTTCTGACCGACGGGTTCGCCGTCGCCGACGGGAAGCGAGTACGCCGACACCGAAACGATTTCGCTATCCAGAAGCCAGTACATGAGGTCGACGAAGTGGCAGGCCTCGCCCAAGATGGCGCCGCCGATTCGCGGATCCGCCATCCAATACGCCCCCGAGATTCCGGGAGAATTGACCCGGCAGTCGACGACCGCGGGGCCCGATCGCCGGCTGATGGCGTCCTTCTGCGCGACATAAAGGTCAGCGAAGCGGCGGTTGAAGCCGACCGTCAGCTGAAGATCGGCGTCCCGCGCGACGGCATGTATCTCACGGCATTCGTCTTCGGTGAGGGCCATCGGCTTTTCGACGAAAACGTGCTTTCCGGCCTTCAGGGCCGCGACCGTCTGGTCAGCGTGATATTGGTTGCGGCTCGCAATCAAGACCGCGTCGACGTCCGGGTCCGTCAACACGTCATTGAAGTCGCTGCAGCAATACTCCGCACCGAATCGACGTGCGTAGCTTTTCCCGCGGACTCCGCTGGAAGAACAGATGGCGCGGAGAGCAACCCCCGGCAGCTTCTTCAGATTCGGAAGGTGGTCCCACCGAGCCAGGTTCCCCGCCCCCAGCAGAGCGATCCCGAGCTCGGCCCCCGAGGATCGCGCCGTCGCTCCTTGTGCGATGTCGATCCGCGTTCGCGGCTCGTAGGCGTGCGTGGGCGCCTCGTCCTCCGGGTATCGCAACACCACGGCGAGACTTCCCGCCGCGGGATCGAGGATCGTGTCATACGCCTCCGCGGCGTCATCGAGCGCGTACTCGTGCGTGACCAGATCCTCGAGCAGGACCTTTCCTTCGCCCGTCAGGCGAAGGAACTCTTCCATGTTCCGATTCTCGGTCCAGCGCACGTACGGCAGTGGATAGTCCTGTCCCTCGACCTCGTACAGAGGGTCGTAGCTGCCCGGGCCATAGGCCCTGGCCATGAACAGCTTGACCTCCTTGAGATACATCTCCAGCCACGGAAAACTCAATTCGACGGCCCCTACCACCACCATGCGGCCGCGGTCTCTGACGATCTCGAGCGCTTGCCGGCACGGACCGTCCGATTTGGCCGCCGCGGCAACGATGACGCAGTCGGCTCCCCGGCCGGCCGTCAGCTTACCCACGGCTGCGCGGGCAGCGTCGCCCCCGACGGCGCTTTCCTCTGCCCCCAGCTTCTCTGCGAGACCGGTGCGGTCCGGAAGGAGATCGAGCGCTACCACCCGACCGCCGTGGCACCGAACAAGCTGGCCGACGAGCTGGCCGACGAGACCCGAGCCGACAACCGCGACGACGTCTCCGAGCTCTATCTGGGCGATCCGCACCGCGTTCAGGGCGATGCTTCCCAGCGTCGTGAAGCACGCCTGGTTGAGCGGCACGTTGTCGGGGACGCGGGCCACGAGGTTTCGTCCGACAAGGACACGCTCACTGTGGCCGGTGCCCTCCCCTCCGTACGCGACGCGATCGCCGACTTCGAGATCCAGGACGCTCTCGTGCTTGGCCAGCACGAAGCCGGCGCCCGAGTACCCGAGCACCGCGTACTCCTGGAATTTTGCCCTCACCTCGGAGAGGGTGCGCAGCGGACCGATTTCCTTGGCCGCGCGCCAGACCATTTCCAGGTGCTTCGGCTTCTGGGCGACCTGCTTCGCAATCGAGCCCCGATGAATGCTCGCGCTCTCCGTGCCGCTGCTGATAAGCGAATAGGCCGGTTGAACGATCACGTGGTCCCGACGGAGCACCGGATCCGGCACCTCGTCGACGATAATCTCTTTGAGACCCTTCCTGATGACTTGGCGCACCGCTCAGTAAGCTCCGGTAAGGTTTTCGGACGGACGGTCCCCGTCAGGTGAGCCGCTCAGCCTCCGGCCACCAGCCGGTGGCCCTGCCGAGCAATCGTCTCCCACCTGGCCGACTAAGCGAGCGAGGATCGGTTCGAACGGTCGGGTATCAGGCACCGCCGTGTCGGAACCTGACCATGTGGCGGCAGACTGCGTCGAGGCCGGCGACGTCTGTTCCGGCTAATTCTGTCTCAAGCGCTATCCGTACGGCAATACGAAGTTGCTGCCGGCGCCCGCTGATCGCTTCGGCGTGGCCCCACGGTCGCGTCCGATACCCGGCCCACGGAGATTCTCGTCTCGAAACAGCCCGACGAAGAGAATATTATGACGTCGTGCGTCAATCGGACGCACCGGTCTCCCGAGTTTATCGCCTTCGCCGATCTTCGCCCATCGAATCCCGCGACGTTTCCGCATCGGCGATCGGAACACGACGATCATGCGCAGCGCACAGAGAATCGAATGTCGAGATGAGTAAGAGGGTTAGCGTTTTCGGTTTGGGATACGTCGGCTCGGTGACCGCCGGCTGCCTGGCTCACCGTGGTCACGAGGTATACGGCGTCGACGTGAACCCGACGAAAGTGGAGGCGTTCAACGCCGGGCGGAGCCCGGTGCTGGAGCCGCAGCTCGACGAGCTCATCGCCGAGGGCCTGGAGAACGGCCGAATCCGAGCGACGACAGACACGGTCGGCGCCGTTTCGGCGACCGACATCTCCTTTATCTGTGTCGGCACCCCCTCGTTGCCCAACGGCAAGCTGGACGTGAGCGTCGTAGAGCATGTCTGCGAGCAGATCGGCGGCGCTCTGCGAGACAAGGAAGCGCCCCATCTCGTCGTGCTCCGCAGCACCGTGCTACCGGGCACAGCCGAAGGTGTGGCCATTCCGGCGCTCGAAAAAGCCAGTGGGAAGCAGGTCGGCGACGGATTCCATGTGTGCTCGAATCCCGAGTTCCTGCGGGAAGGCAGCGCGGTTGCCGACTTTCTCGAGCCTCCGATGACGGTGCTCGGCGGGCAGACGGCAGAGGCGACCGGGAATCTCCGTCAGCTTTACGAGTGGACGCCCGGAGACATCTTCGAAACTTCGTTGAACGCCGCGGAGATGATCAAGTACGCGTGCAATTGTTTCCACGCTCTCAAGATCGCGTTTGCCAACGAGTTCGGTTCCCTCTGCAAGGAACTGGAGGTCGACGCCGAGGAGATGACGGATATCTTCGTCGCCGACAATCGCTTGAACATCTCCGCCGCATACTTGAAGCCGGGATTCGCGTTCGGTGGATCGTGCCTTCCCAAGGATCTCCGAGCGATTACATATCGTGCGAAGGAGCTGGACGTCGGTCTGCCGTTGTTGAGCTCGATCCTGCCCAGCAACGACCAGCATCTGGAGCGGGCCGTGGAGCTGATCCTCGAGCAAAAGCAGCGAGAGGTGGCCTTGCTCGGGCTGAGCTTCAAGCCGGATACGGACGATCTGCGCGAAAGCCCCCAGGTGCAGCTCGTGAAGCGACTGCTGGGCGAGGGGTGCACGGTACGGATCTGGGACCCGAACGTCTCTCTCGGCCGGCTCATCGGCTCCAACCGGTCCTTCATCGAGGAATACATCCCCCACATCGGCTCCCTGCTACATGAGGATCTGGCGACGGTGATCAACGGGGCGGGCGTGGTCGTTCTCGGCACCACCAGCGTGGACAAGGACACGGTGCTTTCGTGTCTCACGGATGAACAGACGGTCATCGACCTCGTACACCTCAACAAGGCGGATCGACCTGTGGCCGGCAGCTATCACGGCATTTGCTGGTAGAAGATGAAGTTGCTCTGGGTCAAGGCGGGAGGGCTCGTCCCGCTCAACGTCGGCGGCAAGATCCGTAGCTTCCAGCTACTGAAGGCTCTCGCCGAGCGTCACGAGATCACGCTCTTCACGTTCTACGCCGCGCACCCCGATGACCAGCACCGTGAGCTCGATTCACTCTTTGATCGTGTCCGGTGTATGCCCCTTGATATTCCCACCGGTCGCGGCCCACGCGAGCTGCTGACCTACGCTCGCCACCTGTTGTCTCGGCAGCCCTTCGCGTTCTCGAAGTACTGCAAACCGGAGGTCGCGGAGTCGCTGCGGCACCTGGTCGCCGAAAGCTCGTTCGACGTTATCGTCTGCGACTTCCTGGTCCCCGCACCCGTGATTCCGTGGGACGCCGGGTGCCCCAAGGTCGTCTTCACACATAATGTGGAGGCGGCGATCTGGCGACGGCATCTCGCCGTCGCCCGTAACCCGCTGTGGAAGCTCGCCTGTTGGCGCGAGTTCCGCACCACCGACCACGCCGAACGACACTACCTGGGCCGGGCCGACCACGTGATCGCCGTTTCTGACGCAGATCGCGACACCTTCAGCGAGTTCATCAGCCCCGCCAAGATCACCGTCGTGCCGACGGGCGTCGACCTCGAGTACTTCCAGCCCGGCGAAGCACAGGAACGGCCTCACCGGCTGGTATTCACGGGGGCGATGGACTGGATGCCCAACGAAGACGCGGTGAGCTTTTTCGCCGAGAGTATTCTGCCGTTGATTCGCGAGAGGATCCCGGAAATCGAGTTATTCATCGTCGGGCGAAATCCAACGGCGGCTGTCCGCGCCCTCGACGCGGCCCACGCGGAGGTCACGGTCACCGGAGAGGTGGACGACATCCGCCCGTTTGTGCACGAGTCACCGGTGTACATCGTCCCGCTGCGGGTCGGCGGCGGCACACGGCTGAAGATCTTCGAGGCCATGGCAATGGGCAAGGCGATCGTTTCGACGACGATCGGCGCCGAGGGGCTGCCGGTGGAAAACGGTCAGAACGTCATCATCGCGGACGAGCCGGGAGAATTTGCGCGACAGGTGGTGACGCTGCTGGAGAACCGTGGGCAGCGAGAGCGCATCGGCAGTGCGGCGCGTGAACTGGTCGAAAAGCGCTACAGCTGGAATGCCGCGTCCCGGCAGTTCGAGCACGCCCTGAACGCGGCCGTGGAGGTCCGACGCGATGGCGCTACGGGGAGACGATGAGCGCCGGCGGGAAGATTTCGTCCCTGGGCCCAGCCGGCCTCGACGCCGCTTCGGCTGATCCTCTTCAGATCAGGATCAGCGCGAGGGTGACCCAGAAGATCAGCGATATGCCGATGCCGGCCAAGATCCCCGCGGCGGGGTGCAGATCGGCTTCCTTTTCACGGGCCTGTTGCGGTGCGCTGCCGACGACCGTCAGGCTGTAGGTTCGTGCGCTCACTGACATCGCCTCCCGATGGCATGAATCACCCTGTTCCTACGCAACGAAAGTTATAAAAACATGCATCAAGACTGCGTGCAACATTAAAATAGATAAAACTACCTATGTAAAGTCGTAATAAGCAGTATTAATGACTATTGCATAGTAAAACGCAGGTCGCAGGTTGTCCGGCCAGGCATGGTGCGAGGGGAACGACGGTAACGGCAACAATCGGCCGACGTGACCCCGGCGCTATCGGGGCGAGTCGGGAGATGCTGTGCCGGTCTCGAAGCGCCCTAGAAGATTCCCTTGAGGACCAGCGCAATCACCAACACCCAGCCGGCCAACGACAGGACCAGGGCGAGTGCGAACCCACGTGCGGAATCCAAGTCCCCCGTCCCGGGGGCCGCTTCGGCTCGTGTGATTTCGTGCGCGCGTGCGTCCATGCCACTTGATCCTTGTAGATGCTGTGGGCCAGCCCAGGTGGAGGTTCATATCGGTAACGAAAGGTCAACACTTTTTCCGAGCTATTTCAGCCTGATTGTGGCCAGCACTGCATGCAACCGTGCAAATATAGGCAATAGTGATCAGCACTGATCATAAGCGTACAAGAATGCCCCGGCATTTCGAGCAGATCGCTACGCCGTATCCACGCGCGTTGATCGATCCGGGGCGGCACTTGCATCCGCCTCGTACCGAATCAGGTCGCCCGGCTCGCACTCGAGTGCCCGACACAGCGCGTCGAGTGTCGAAAAGCGGATCGCCTTCGCCTTGTTGGTCTTGAGAATCGACAGGTTGGCGAGGGTGATGCCGACGCGCTCCGAGAGCTCCGTCAGGCTCATGCGCCGCTGGGCAAGGACGACGTCGAGGTTTGTGTAGATGGCCATGGCGCCCTCAGATGGTGAGCGCGTTATCGGCCTCGAGCTCCGCCCCATGGCGGAAGATGACCGCAAGGACCTCGAGCAGCAAGGCGACCAGGAAGGGCTCGAGACCCAGATCGAAGGGCGGGCTCAGTACGATGCCCTTCACCTCGACCGTCGACAGTACTCTTCCGGCCGCAAGGTACTCGAACGCCTGCAGCGAGACGGCACCGCCGACCGCGACGAGCGCGAGAACCCGCAGCGCCCGGGCGTTGGCCGGATCGAAGGGCCGCGCGTCGAGTACGCGGTCGAGGATGCCTCGGAGAACCCACACCACGTACAGCAGAACAATGGCCGCGGTGAAGATCCCGCCCATGGTCACGAGAGTCAGCGTTCGATCGTCGGTCTCGAAGCGAAGCTCCGCTTTGCCGCCGACAAGAGCGGGCGACGAGAGCGCGGCCGGCGAATTCGATGCGAATCGGGCGATCGGCACGAAGGTTCCATCCCCGACAGCAACGCGGACGGCGACGTCGCCGCGGAAATCCTCGCCGCTGAGCGCGACCGTGAGCACCGTGCCGATCATGGCGATACCGATGAGAACCACACCGGCAAGAAAGAAGAAGTTAAGCAGGGACCGGATCAGGCGTGCGGGTACGAGGCCTCGAGCAAGCATGGCTGCTGTCCTTTCCGGGGGCGCACATCGGCAGCCTATCGCGATAGTTGTTGTTTTTCAATAAATATTTATTGATTATCGATAATATTGACGCAGGAAATGCCCTCGACCAACGCCGAGTAGCGGACCGTCAACCCTCGTCGAGAAAAGTCCCGTCCTGCAGCTCGGCAAACGCCTGCTGCAATTCGGCGCGGGTGTTCATGACGATGGGCCCGCGCCAGGCGACAGGCTCTCTCAGCGGTCGACCCGAAACCAGCAGGAAGCGGATCCCCTCGTCGCCTGCCTGAACGGTCACCTCGTCGCCGCTGTCGAACAGGACCAACACACGGTTGTCGACCGCGTCACCGCGTGCGCTTCGGACGGGGCCGGAGGCTGCCGCGGCCGGCGTCCCGGGTACGGTGGTGGCACGTCGCCGGAGATCATCTGCGTCGGCAAGCGGGGCGCCCTCGTCGACGAAGTCCGTGGGCGGCGCCTGCGGCGCCGAGGCGCCACGGAAGCTGCCCGATCCGGCAAACACATACGCGAAGGCGTGGCGAGAAGTCTCCACCGGGATGGTCTTCTTCCGCCCCGGCGGCACGGAGAAGTCGAGGTACTGCGGATCGGCGGCGATCCCGTCGACCGGGCCGCTGACGCCCCACAAGCTGCCGCAGATAACTCGAACGGCGGTGCCGTCGTCATCGGTCGCCTCGGGGATGTCCGCTGACTTGATGTCTTGATAACGAGGGGGCGTCATCTTGAGCGATGCGGGCAGGTTGGCCCAAAGCTGAAACCCGTGCATGCGACCGTGCTCGTCTCCCCGTGGCATCTCCTGGTGCACGATGCCGCTGCCGGCGGTCATCCACTGAACATCCCCGGCTGTGATGGCGCCTTCGTTGCCGAGACTGTCTCCATGGTCGACGGTTCCCGACAGCACGTAGGTGATGGTCTCGATGCCGCGGTGCGGGTGCCAGGGGAACCCGGCGAGGTAGTCCTCAGGACGCTCGTTACGGAAGTCGTCGAGCAGCAGAAAGGGATCGAAATCTTCGGTCTTGCCGAAGCCGAACGCACGGCGCAAACGCACTCCGGCGCCTTCTATCGTCGGTTGGGCTTCGAGGACTTGTTTCACCGGACGGATCGACATTCGGCATCTCCACGGTCGCTGGGACCTTGAATCTAGGCGAACCCGGCGCCCGCCGACAGACCCGATGTAGGGACGCTTACGAATGTGAACCTCGGCGAATTCGAGCAGTTCGTGCTGTTCGCGCTCCTGAAGCTCAAAGACGCGGCCTACGGCTCTCACGGAAGATCGTCGGGTGGTCGCCCGGCGATCAGAATCCGAAACGACTGCGCAGATTGGCTTCCATGTCCGGCGGAGCGATGAAGACGTTCTCGGGATAGCGACGATGGGCCGCGACGGCGCGGAAGATCTCGCTGGTGTCGAAGTTGTCGATCGACAAGCCGGCGAGATACTGCAGCCGAAGGCTGTGATCACGATTGATCTCGGCATCGGCCAACCAAGGACTCAGGTCGCGGGCCTGCCCCAGGTATTGAGAGAGGAACAGGTACACGTCGCCGATATCGACGTCGGCGAGTGACTGGTGAATCGCGGGGTCCGAGTAGATACGCTGGGCGAGGCCAGCGACATCGATCGTCGTCGGTCCGTTGTGTCCCAGCATCACGACGTCGTACCCCTCGTCGGCGACGTCACTATTCCATACGGTGCCGTCCGGAAAGGCCTGGAAGAAGGTTCCCATCTCGCTCTTCACCGTTTCTTCGCTCGTTTCGTACAGCGGTACCCACTGCGCCACCACCCCACCGGGGTTGAGCCGCTGCTTGACCAGCTCGAAGTATTCGGTCGAGTACAGAGAAGCGGCGCCACGTACCCACGGGTGAATCGGGTCCGAGGTGATCACGTCGAACGTCTCGCGTGTGGTGGCGATGTAGTGACGCGCATCGTCGAAGACGATCTCGACGCGCGGGTCATTGACCACGTCGTAGTTCTCTTCGGCGAAATAGACACCGGCGCTCTCGGGCACCAGCGGCTCGATCTCGCAGATAACGATGCGCTCGACGCCGGGATAGAGGACGAAGCTACCCGCGGTCACACCGGCACCGAACCCGACAATGAGCACGGACTTGGGATCCGGGTGCACCAGCCCGGGCACGTGGCCCAGCATGCGCTCGATACGCATGTCGAGCGGCTGATTCGATGCCACGACCTTGCCGCCGACGTGCATGCTACGCGTGGTGCCGTCGTTGTAGTCGCTCACCGCCACGGAGGTGCTGCGACCTTCTCCGAGGAAATGAAAGGTCGTCACGTTGTCCCATTCCTCGACGTAACGCCCATAGGCGATGAGACCCGGCTCCGTCGGGACCACCGCGCGGCTCATCAGCACGGCGAAGCCGATCATGAGGGCGGCCGCCGTGCCCCGTCGCAGCAACGACCCACCACCGCGATCCAGGCCGAACATCAGCAGCGCGGCCAGCCCGGCCAGAAGGGTCAGATACTGCTGCGAACCGGACGTGCCGAGCCACGGCAGCAACACCATACCGAAGGCCAGCGCGCCGATGATCGCTCCGAGGGTATTGGCGGCGTAGGTATCGCCGACGACGCGGTCGGGCGCATCCGACTCGTGGCTGGCGGCGGCCAGCGCCAGCGGAAAGCTCGCTCCCCACAGGACCGTCGCCGGAAGCATGGCTGTCAGGCCACGCAAGAGGTCATGCTGGTAGCGAAGGAAGATGTCCCCGAAGAACTCCGGGTTAGTGGACCAAAAGGGAATCTCGCGATTGATCATGAACGCCGTGAAGGGGATCGAGACGATGAGGCCGACCTGGCACCAGGCCAAGCCCCGCGCGGGTCGTTCCACGGAACGACCGACGTACGAGCCGACGCTGCTGCCGAGACCGAGTCCGACGAGGAAGACAGCTAGGATGATGGTAAACGTGAACACCGTGGCGCCCATCAACAACCCCAGCATGCGCGTCCAGATCACCTGCGCGCCAAGCGCCGTGAGGCCGGACAGTCCGATAACAACGTAGATGAGCGGGCGATCCACCCCGGCCGTCGGCGCTGGCGCTGTATTCCGCACCACTGCCTCTTCCCCGGCCGCGGGAGCCCCCGCGGACTGAGTCGGCTTCCCTGCCCCTGCCCTGCCGGCTTTCCCGTACAGCTCTCCGCGCGCCTGGTCGGTCCCTACGGTGAACTTCGCCAGAACCAGCGCGGCAACACCGACGAGAACGTTGAGCGACGCAGCAACCAGCGTCGCGGTCAGCATGTCGTGAACGCGAAGGAGGAAGAAACCGGCCAACAAGGTCCCGGCAACGGCGCCGACGAGGTTGGCCGTGTAGAGGAAACCGAGCCGGGAGGCGCCGATGCGCGTCGACTTGATCCAGCGAGCAACCGCAGGCAGCGTCGCGCCCATCAAGATCGTCGGCGGCAGAAGGGCTATGAGACATACGAGCGCGCGTAACAGGATGCCTCCCAGCCCGTAGCCGAATACGGCGATGTACAGGAACTGCACCGCCGGCAGTAGGCCAAGCAGCGCGATGCCGATTGCGCCGATGCCGATCTCGAGGACAGCGTAGATCAAGAGAGGATGCCAGCGGTGCGAGACACGCCGCGAGAAGCTGAGGCTGCCGACGCACATTCCGCCCATGAAGCTCGCCAAGAGGATGGCCAGCGAAACTGACGAAGCGCCAATCACCTGACGCAGCAGCTCGAACCAGACCACCTCGTAAATGAGGGCGGCGCAGCCGCTGCCGATGAACAGCAGCAACAGCACCGGAAAGCAGCGCCGGCCCTGCGGTCTCGACGAAACTGCGACGGATGTGCTCAACAGGCGCCCCCGGGGAGCGGACTGATGCTGCGGGAGTGGAAGGTCGCTGGGGAGGCTGGGAAGTTAGCCTCGCGCCAACCCGGTGGCAAGGGCTTTCGGGGACATCTGCGTTTGGCGAGCGTTCGAGGCAGCTGATCGGAGCTTGAATTGCGCGGGCTTAAAGCGGATACTGTAGTCGCATTAAGTACACCTCGAAACCGGCTCCACCACTCTCTACCGGTGGCGTGGCGGACCGATGCCCACCCCGGCCGCACGATGTGTCGAATCCTTCGACATGCCCCGTGGCAGACTTCAACAGCGAAGAAATTCCCCTGTCTCATCGAGGTTAGCCCTCCTTCCCCAGGATTTCGACGGCGATGTTGTCGAAGAATTCCACGGACCTCCCCGCCGCCTCCGCCGATCCCCGAGCCTCTTCCTTCAGCGCAAACCCGCGCCCACGAGGAGCTTGCGCAGACGCGGACGGCGCGACCGCAGGTTGGCACGGCGATTGCTCTTCCTGTCGAGCAGGAAGTCCCGTCAATGGCACTGCCGCCAGCGGCGTCGGACGACAGGCGCCCTGGATGTCTCGGCGAAAGAGGGGGGATCGCGAAATGACGGTATTGCTGGCACTCGCCACGTTCGCATTGTTCATCGGTCTCGACTACCTGGTGACCACCCGCCGAGCACCGGCTGTAGAGCCGGGGCGGCGGAACCCGTCCTCACCAGAGCCCGTGAAGGTGCGGGCCGTGACGCCGACGTACATTCCCCAGCCGGTGTGGGTAGCCGGATATCAGCTACCCGAAGAGTTTCACTACCATCGGGGCCACACCTGGGCCCGCCAGGTCGGGCCGGACGAGGTGGTCGTCGGCATCGACGACTTCGCCCGCCGGCTCATCGGACCTGCTCTGCGCGTCGATCTGCCGGCTGTCGGTGACCGCCTCCGTCAGGGCGCCGCTGGATTCTCGATCGGCTCCGTCGATCGCACCGCAGACTTGGTGGCGCCCGTCGAGGGTGAGGTCATCGAGACCAACACCGCCCTGGGGCCGAATCCGCGCCTTGCCACCGAAGACCCGTATGGTCGCGGCTGGATCATGAGAGTGCGCACCGCCGACCTCGGGCGCAACCTGCGCAACCTGCTATCCGGATCCATCGCCCGGAAGTGGACCGAGGACTCCCGGGAACGCGTGGAACTTCAGCTCATCGCTCTGTCCGGTTCCGTCTTGACCGATGGCGGCACGCCGGTGGCTGATTTCGCCGGCCAACTGAAGACGGAAGATTGGAAACGTCTGGTTGGGGAGTTCTTGCTCACCTGAGCGGCCCCCTAGGCCCCTCGGACCATCCGCCGACCAACGGCGGACGAAGCGCAGAAGTGCTCCTGCATGCGAGGTGAGACATGAGCGGCGAACACAACGCACTCCTGGTCGACATTTCTATGTGCATCGGGTGCAGGGCGTGCATCGGAGCCTGCATGGAGAGACAGGGCTTCCACGGAGACGCATTCGACAACGACGTACTGTCGGCCACCAACTACACCCAGATCGAAGAGTGGGGCGAACACTACGTGCGACGCATGTGCATGCACTGCATCTCGCCGTCGTGCGTCAGCGTGTGCCCGGTTGCCGCGCTCCGCAAGACCGATCTCGGACCCGTGTTGTACGACGCAAAGCGTTGCATCGGTTGCCGTTACTGCATGCAGTCCTGTCCCTTCAGCGTGCCGCGCTACGAGTGGGACGAAGTGGTCCCTGCGATCGCCAAGTGTGACGGCTGCTACGACCGCATCGAGCAGGGAGGGATCAACGCGTGCGCCGAAGCCTGCCAGTTCGGCGCCACCATCTCAGGACCTCGCCCCGAACTGATCGAAGAGGCGCACCGCCGCCTCCGCGAGTACCCGGACGAGTATTACCAGCACGTCTACGGGGAGAATGAAATCGGAGGCACCTCGGTACTTTTTGTCTCGCCGGTCTCTTTCGAGGAGCTGGGCTTCAAGATCGGCCTTGGAGAGGAGCCGCTGCCCGAGCTGACGCTGGAAGCGCTCGCGAGAGTGCCCGGCATCGTCACCGTCGGCGGTGCGTTGCTACTGGCGATCCGGTGGATCACCCAACGTCGTGACGAAGTTGCCCAGGCCGAAGCCCGGTCTGGTCTCCGGGAGGAAGCAGATGAGCTCGACAGTCCAAGCTACTAGCTGGGAGCTGAAGCGACCCGCCGCGACCTACCCCCTGACGTTCTGGCGCGGCGTGTTCTTCAGCATCCTCGGCGTCGGCCTGATATCGACCGTCGTTCGCTTCAGGCAAGGTCTGGGTGCGGTAACGAACCTCTCTGATGCCCAACCCTGGGGGCTGTGGGTCGGCTTCGACGTGCTTACCGGCGTCGGCCTTGCAGCGGGAGGGTTCACGATTACCGCGATCGTCTACATATTCAACGTCAAGCGGTTCGAGCCCATCGTCCGTCCGGCCGTAATCACCGCGTTTCTCGGCTACCTGCTCGCGGTCGCCGGATTGATGTTCGACCTCGGGCGCCCGTGGGCGCTGTGGCATCCGCTGGTCATGTGGAACACGCATTCGGTGATGTTCGAAGTGGCCTGGTGCGTGACGCTGTACACCGCGGTCCTGGCGCTCGAGTTCTCCGGCATGGTGCTCGAGAGACTCGAGTGGAGCCGGCTGCTCCGGGTCCAGAGGATCATGACTGTCCCCCTCGTCGTCGCGGGGGTGCTGCTGTCCACCTTGCATCAGTCATCCCTCGGTGCTCTCTACCTCATCGTACCCGGCAAGTTGCACGCCTTTTGGTACACACCCACCTTGCCGCTTATCTTCTTCGTCTCATCGATCTGCGTCGGGCTCGCGATGGTGATCGTCGAGTCGCGGCTATCGGCCCGCGCCTTCGGACGCCAACTCGAGCTGCCCTTGCTCCTGGACGTCGGCCGCCTGCTGACGGCGGCCCTGGGCGTCTACGGCGTGCTGCGCATCTATGACCTGTGGCAACGCGACGTTCTTCGCATGACCTTCGGCGGCTTCTACGAGGCACGACTGTTTCAGCTCGAGTTCGTCCTCGGCGTGGCTTTGCCGTTCGCCCTTCTGGCAATGCCACGCGTGCGTGAGCGTGCCTACGGACTGCACGCGACCAGCCTGCTGGTCGTTCTCGGCTTCGTGGCAAACCGCCTCAACGTCAGCATAACGGGCTTCGAGGCCGCCGCGGGCGGCCACTACGTACCGGCGTGGTCGGAGGTGGCAATCACGCTGATGCTGGTGTCGATCGGCTTCGCGGCGTTTGCCGCGGCGGCCCGCTACCTCAAGGTGTTTCCTCGGGACCAGGCTCTGGCGGATGTGCGCTGAGATGATTGCCCGAGGAGCGGACAGCGCCGCCGGCGCACGGCGACGCCGGTTCGTCCTCGGCATGCGCCTCGCCCTGGCCCTCGGTCTCGGGGCCGCCGCGATCGTCGCCGTCGCGGGACTCTACAACCTTCACATGCAGCGCCATCATCTGCTGGAGATCGTCAACACCGCCGGCGATCGCATCGTCGAGACCATCCGCACTTCGACGCGTGACGCCATGCTGCGCAACCAGCCCGATGACGTGCGCCGGATCATCGAAATGATCGGATCGCAGGCCGGCGTCGATCGCATCCGTGTCTTCGACAAGCAGGGCCGCATCCAGACGTCCACGGTCGCGGCAGAGGTCGGCACTCTCGTGGATACCAACGCGGAGGAGTGCTACGCCTGCCACCAGCGTGACCGCCCCCTGGATCGCCTCGACCGACAAGATCGGATGCGCATTTTCGAGGTCAACGGCGGCCCGCGCGTAATGGGAGTGATCTCGCCGATCAGCAATGAGGTCGACTGCGCCGGCGCCGGCTGCCACGCCAGCCCCGAGGAGCAGGGCCTCCTCGGCGTACTCGACGTGCGGCTGTCGCTCGCAGATGTCGATGACGACCTGAGTGCTTCTCAGTTCGAGATGACAGTCGGTCTGACGGGCACCGCATTGGCGGTGCTTTTGCTAGCCTTGCTGCTTTCCTGGGGCATGGTTCTCAAGCCGGTTCATCGACTCACGGACGCGGCGGCGCGTGTCACCGCGGGCGACCTTTCGGCCACCGTTCCGCAGACCTCCTCCGACGAGATCGGCGATCTGTCGGCCGCGTGGAACGCCATGGTGCGGGAAGTCGCCAGGTCGCGTGACCAGCTCGAGGCCAGCAGTCAGGTTCTCGAGTGCAAGGTCAGGCAGAAAACCGAGGAGTTGGAGCGTGCTCACGAGCACATCCTGCTGGTAGAAAAGATGGCGTCGCTGGGCAAGCTTGCCGCCGTAGTAGCGCACGAGATCAATAATCCGCTCGCCGGCATCAGCACCTACGCCAAGTTGCTGGACAGGAGGTTATCGGCGTCCGTCGAAGCCGCCGCGGAAGACAGCGGGACGCAGGAAACGTTGCGCATCCTTCAGATGATCGACAGAGAGGCAATGCGGTGCGGTGACATCGTGCGCAACTTACTGCTTTTCAGCCGTAGCACCGACACCGATTTCACCGCGCAGGAGGTCTCGCCGCTCGTGCAGCGATGTGTGATGCTCGTGCGCCACCATGCGGAGCTCGCGGAGGTGGGGCTCGAGGTCCAAGCCGACGAAGACCTGCCGCCCATCGTCTGTGACGCGTCGCAAATCGAACAGACGATTCTGGCGTTGGTCATGAACGCCATCGAAGCATCCGAAGCCGATGGTACGGTGACGATTCACTCGTCGTTCGACCGCGACGCCGACGGACTGCGGATGACAGTCTCCGACACCGGCAGCGGCATTCCGCCAGAGCACCTTTCACGCATCTTCGAGCCCTTCTTCACCACCAAGAAGGAGGGCGCCGGCGTCGGGCTCGGGCTCGCCGTGGTGTACGGCATCGTGCATCGGCACCACGGCTGTTGTGACGTTGATTCGACGCCCGAATCGGGGACGACGGTTACCGTTTGGCTTCCCCGGGAACAGCCGGACGAAACCGAACAACGCTAGGCTGCCAGCCTCAGCAAAGGAGGAGCCCATGCCGGCCACCAAACCAGACGCCGCACCGCCGAGGATCCTGGTGGTCGACGACGAGGCCATCGTCGTCGAGTCGTTGGCCGAGTGGTTCAAGCAGGATGGATACGAGGTGGGTACGGCCAGAAGCGGCAAAGAGGCGTTGCGCGCGATTGCCGAAGAGGAGTACGACATCGCACTACTGGACATCAAGATGCCCGGGATGGACGGCATCGAGCTGCAGTCGAAGATCGCCGCACAGAAACCGGACCTGACCATGATCATCATGACGGCATACGCCTCGGTCGACTCGGCAGTGAAGGCGCTCAAGGCCGGAGCCTACGACTACATCACCAAGCCGTTCGATCCGGAGGATCTGTCGATCCTCGTGCGACGGGCGAGCGAGCACCGATCGTTGCGCGCCGAAAACACCCGCCTCAAGGAAAGCATCGACTCAATAGCCCCACCTGCTTCGATCGTCGGCGAATCTCCGGAGATGCGACGGGTTCTCGAGCTCGTATCATCCGTCGCCGCCACCGACGCCACGGCAGTCATAAAAGGCGAGTCCGGCACCGGCAAGGAACTTGTAGCTCGCGCCATCCATGCGCAGTCGGCGCGACGATACAACCCGTTGGTCGTGGTCAACTGCGGTGCCCTCGCCGAGAGCCTTCTCGAGAGTGAGCTGTTCGGCCACGAAAAGGGCGCCTTCACCGGAGCTCAGTATCAGCACAAGGGCAAGTTCGAGCTCGCCGACGGAGGGACGATCTTCCTCGACGAGATCGCCGACATCGGGCCGCACGTACAAATCGATCTGCTTCGCGTGCTCGAGGACAAAGCCGTTACCAGGGTCGGGGGCAACGCTCCGATCCCGGTGTCTTTCCGGGTTGTCACGGCGACCAACAAGAACCTCGAGGCGTTGGTGGAAAGCGGGCACTTCCGCGACGATCTGTATTGGCGCCTCAACGTCTTCACCATCGAGATCCCGCCGCTGCGCCGGCGGAGATCAGACATACCCTTGCTCGCCGATCACTTTCTTTCTCAATTCGCCTTGGCGATGAACCTGCCACCGATGGAGCTGTCACCGGAAGCCTTGGAAACCATCCTCGCCTACGATTGGCCCGGCAATGTACGCGAACTGCAGAACGCCATCGAACGCGCCGTCGTCGTCGGCGCGCCGCCGGTCATTCACCGGCGCGACCTGCCGGCACGAGTCAGCCGATTACCTCGAGCCCGCCACGGCGAATCTCTCGCCGAGGTAGAGAGACAACACATCGAGGCCGTGCTCGTCGCCAGCGAGTGGAACATCAGCAAGTCGGCGGAGATTCTGGATATCGACCGGGGCACGCTCTACAACAAGATCAAGAAGTACGAGCTTCGCAAGCCCAAAAATGCGGCCGATTGAGGGCCCCCCACCCCTCCGGTTGATCCACGTCGTCGCGATCGGCTCACTGCCGCGCGTCCGCGCCGAACGTCTGACCCAGCAGATCAGCCGCTTCGTGGCCATCCCCTGCCACCTCGACGCGTCGCGCCTGAGCGGAGAGGTCCGCCGGCTTCACGGCAGAGAACAGGCCGACGCCGACTACCTGCTCCGGCAGCTCGAGGAACATCCCGCGCCCGCGGGGGCCGCCGTCGTGGGGATCGCCGAAACGGATCTCGGATTGCCCATCCTGACCTATGTGTTCGGAGTGGCCCGCGCTGGCGGCCACACCGCGGTCGTCTCGCTTGCCCGTCTGAAGCAGGAGTTCTATGGGCTGCCGGCGGACGAAAAGCTGACCGGGAGGCGGGTAGTGGCCGAAGTGCTGCACGAAGTCGGACACCTGCTCGGCCTGCGCCATTGCGCCGCTTACGACTGCGTCATGCACTTCTGTGCGGACGTCGGGAAAGTCGACCTACGCGGAACCTCGTTCTGCCCCTCCTGCGCCGCCGACTTACCGCCGGGCTTCCTGCGGATCAGGCATGCTCCGTCCGGCCGATGATCTCGTCCTGCAGCTCCCGCGAGATATCGCAGAAATAGTCGCTGTATCCGGCCACGCGTACGATCAGGTCGCGATATTGCTCCGGGTCTTCCTGCGCCCGGCGAAGCGTCTCGGCGGTGACCACGTTGAGCTGGATGTGGTGTCCGTCGAGCTTGAAGTAGCCGCGCACCAGATGGGCAACCTTGGATATCCCGGTCTCGTCCTCGAGCACTGAGGGGGTGAATTTCATGTTCAAAAGCGTGCCCCCGGTCTCCAGCTGATCCATCTTCGAGGCTGATTTGGCCACCGCCGTAGGCCCTTGGCGGTCCGCCCCCTGTACCGGCGAGATGCCTTCCGACAGGGGCCGCGCGGCGCGACGCCCGTCCGGCATTGCGCCCGTGACAGAGCCGAAGTAGATGTGGCAGGTCGTCGGCAACATGTCGACGTGGTACTCGCCGCCCCGGGCATTGGCTCGCCCCTCGATCGCCTCGAGAAAGGACCGGAAGCCGACGCGCATCAGATCGTCGGCCCGGTCGTCGTCGTTACCGTACTTGGGCGTCTTGTTCAGCAGACGTTGGCGCAATACCTCGGCGCCGTCGAAGTCCGAGGTCATCGCATCGATCAGGTCACCTATCTCCAGGTCGCCCTCGAAAACGTGATGGCGGATCGCCGAGAGGCTGTCGGCGAGACTTCCGATGCCGACGCCCTGCACGTAACTCGTGTTATAGCGGGCTCCACCGGCGTTGTAATCGAGGGCACGATCGATGCAGTCGTCGATGATCAACGAGAGGAAAGGAGCCGGCGCCTCCTCGGCGTAGAGGCGCTCGAAGACGTCGTTGCCCTCCAGCTTGATGCGAACGAAGTGCCGGAGTTGGGTGTCGTAGGCCGTCAGCAGCTCGTCGAATGTCGCGAAGGTACGCGGGTCGCCGGTCCGCGGTCCCAGTTGCGTTCCGCTGCGAGGATCGACGCCATCGTGCAGCGTGATCTCGAGCACCTTCGGAAGGTTGAAGTAGCCCGTGAGAATGTACGCTTCTTTGCCGAACGCACCCGCTTCCACACATCCGCTGGTGCCGCCCTCGCGGGCGTCGCCGACGGTCTTGCCCTGGCGGACGAGCTCCTTTACCACGGCATCCGCGTTGAACATCGACGGAAATCCGTAACCGTTGCGGATCACCCGCAGCGCCGAATGGAGAAACTCGTCGGGGCTCCTGCGCGAAAGCTGGATGTTGTTGCTGGGCTGCAGGATGTGCATGTCGTCGATGACTTCCAGCAACAGAAACGACACATCGTTGACCGCGTCGGAGCCATCGCGGCGCAGTCCGCCCAGGTTGATGTTGGCGAAGTCCGTGTAGGTTCCACTCTCGGCCGCCGTCACGCCGACCTTGGGCGGCGCGGGGTGGTTGTTGAACTTCACCCAGAAGCACTCCAGCAGCTCCTTTGCCGACTCGCGGGTCAGGGAGCGCTCCTCGAGCCCGGCGGCGTAGAAAGGCTCGAGATGCTGGTCGAGGTGTCCGGGGTTGAACGAGTCCCAGCCGTTGAGCTCGGTGATGACACCAAGGTGATAGAACCAATACGCTTGCAGCGCTTCCCAGAAGTCGCGGGGGGGGTGCGCGGGCACGCGCTCACAGTTGGCGGCGATGCGTAGGAGCTCGGCGCGACGCTCCGGGTCGCTCTGGTCACCGGCCATCCGGCGAGCCGTGTCGGCGTGCCGCTGGGCAAAGACGATCATGCCGTCGGCGGCGATATCCATCGCTCGGAGCTGCTCTCGCCGGTCTTTGCTCGGCTGATCGGCCTCGCCTTCGAAATCGGCCAGACGGTCGGCGATCCGGCGCTTGAGATCGAACAAGCCGAAACGATAGATCTTGCCGTCGGCCACCGTGTGCCCCGGAGCCCGTTGCTCCATGAACTCGGTGAAGATGCCTGCGCCGTACGCCTCGTGCCATGCGGCGGGCAAGCGCTCGAAGGCACGATCGCGAATCGTGCGCCCCTTCCAGAAGGGGATCACTTTCTCCGCGTATTGCCGAATGTCCTCAGCGGCGACGGCGTAGCTGGTCTTCGGGCGCGTATCGAGAATCTCGAGGTCCTCGACGCTATGGCACGTCAGCTCCGGGAACGTCGGAACGGAGCCCGGCTCGGGCCCGCGCTCGCCGACGATCAGCTCGCCCTCGCCGATGTAGATCGTCTTGTGCTCGCAGAGGTGCTTGAAGGCAAGGGCGCGCATCACGGGAACGGAGTGCTTGCCGTCGTTGGCGGCGTAGAACGCGGTCAATAGGTCGGCTCGCTCGATTGAAATAGCCGGGCGCGCGTCGAGTGATTGCTGGCGCAGCCGTCGTACTCTGTCGGTCATCACGTCGGTCGCCGTCTGCATGCCATCAACCTCCGATGTTCACCCTGAGGCCCGCGTCGCGCAGGCGATCCGCCGCCGCCTCGACCTGCGCTTGCAAGGGCGGCTCCAGACCTACGAGCGGGTATTCGCGCCCGAGACGCGCGTACTTGTCCTGGGCGATTGCGTGGTAAGGCAACAGGAAAACGGGCCAATCCGTTTCCAGGGCGGAGACGAATCCCGCCAGAGCGTCGATGTTGCCGATGTCGTCGTTGATCCCCGGAATCAACGGCACGCGGATCCAGACGTCCGCTCCGCGTTGAGCTAATGCCATGAGATTCGTGAGCACGGCGCGGTTACCGGCGCCGGTGAAGATTCGATGGCGGTTGTCGTCGAGCAGCTTGAGATCGTAGAGAAAAAGGTCGGCGAGCTCCGCTACCTGCAGGATCACCCGCTCTTCCGCCATCCCTGACGTATCGACGCAGGTGTGCAACCCACGCAGACGACACTCGTCGAGCAGAGCCAGCAGGAAGTCGCGTTGCGCCAGCGGCTCGCCGCCCGAGAATGTGACGCCGCCACCCGATTCCTCGTAGAACACCCGGTCCTTGATGACCTCGTCGATGACCCGACCGACGGTGTAGGTCTCTCCGACCATGCGGCGACCCTCGGTAGGGCAAGCCTCGGTGCATTCCCCACAGCGCGTGCAATGCAGAGGATCGACCGAGAACGTCCCGTCCTCGAGCCGAACCACGGCGTCGTGGCTGCAGGCCTCCACGCACGAGCCGCACTGTATGCAGCGCTCGCCGACGATCTCGAGATCGGCCGCCGGGGCCCGGCTTTCCGGGTTGTGACACCACCAGCATGTCAACGGGCAGCCCTTGAGAAACACCGTCGTACGCACACCCGGGCCGTCGTGTACGGCGAATCGCTGGATGTTGACGACCGTTCCGGTGGCGCCGACGACATCAGCCGTCTGCGTCAATACCGGTCGATGCTGCTGCGAATCCGACACTTCTTCCATGATAGAAATCATATACGGGGATCTCTGAATCACCCAGGCGTTTGGGCAGAGATCGCCCATTTCGTTGTACTCGCGACCTCGTTTGGCGAGAATGCCCGCATGCATCGATTCCGTCGTGACATCCGAGGCGTCCTCTGTCTCGCGGCCCTCGCGTCGTGGGCCGCATCCGCAAGCTTCGCCGCACCGCCGCAGCAGTCGTCGCCGTTGCCCGACGGTCCCTTGACGTTCGGGGCATTCATCGGGCAGTTCCAGCCCGACGGCCGCTACTCGATCGAGGGCCAGGGGTGGCCTCCGCTGAGCGGTTCGTGGGAAACCAGCGGGGCGACGCTGGTGCTGTCCCTGGACGATGCCCCGGAGGGCTGTGACGACCCCGGCCGCTACGACTTCGAGGTGCGGGACGGGCGCTTGCACCTGCGACTCACGGGCACGGACGCATGTATGCCGCGCCGCATGATCCTCGACGGCAGTACCTGGCGCCCGGTCGACGATGCCGAGGAAATCGCCCCTCGCGTCTTCCGACTCACCGCGGCTCCCGAGCCGCCGCCTCTGCCTTCGTCCGGATCCGACGCCGGAAGTTGGCCTTCCTTCCGGGGCACCAAGGCGGAGGGCGTGGCGCACGGGCAGGACCTCCCCGACGAATGGAACGGCGAAACGGGCGACAACATCCTGTGGAAGGCGCCCATTCCCGGGCTGGCGCATTCGAGCCCGGTGGTGTGGGGCGATCGCCTGTTCGTCACCAGCGCCATCAGCAGCGAATCCGACGCGACCTTCCGGCCCGGTTTGTATGGCGACGGTGATGCCTCCGCTGATCGCTCGTCGCACCGCTGGATGATCTACGCGCTCGACAAGCGAAGCGGCGAGATCCTCTGGGAACGCGTCGCGTACGAAGGCTCGCCGCGTGACAAACGCCACGTCAAATCAACCTATGCAAGCTCGACCCCCAGCACGGACGGTCGCATCGTGGTGGCGGCTTTCGGCTCCGAGGGAGTACATGCATACACCGTCGACGGCGATTTCCTCTGGAGCCTCGACGTGGGGCGCCTCGACCTCGGCGCCTACGACATTCCGACGTTCGAATGGGGTCCGGCGAGCTCCCCCATCATCTGGAACGACACGGTTTTCCTGCAGTGCGACACCCAGAAGGACTCCTTCGTGTTGGCGGTCGATGCGATAAGCGGCGAAACGCTGTGGAAAGCCGAACGCGACGAGCTGCCGTCGTGGGGCACGCCCACCGTCTACGACGGACCCGGTGGAGCCGAGCTGATCACCAACGCGTCCAACTTCATCCGCGGATACGATCCCCGAACGGGAGAGGAGCTCTGGCGTCTGGGCGGCAGCTCCAAGATCACCGCGCCGACGCCGGTCTTCACGGACGACTTCATCGTCGTCGCCAGCGGCCGGCGCCCGGAACAGCCCATCTTCGTGTTGCGACCGGGCGCCCGGGGCGACATCAGTCTCGACGGCGACGAGACCTCCAGCGAACACATCGCCTGGAGCGCGCGGCGACGCGGTCCCTACATGCCCACACCGCTGATCTACGACGACATCCTCTACGTGCTGTCGAACAACGGCATCCTCGACGCCTACGACCTGGAGACCGGCGCGGAAATCTACCGCAACCGCGTTCCCCACCTGGGGTCCGGCTTTTCATCCTCGCCCGTGGCCGCCGACGGCAGGATCTACCTGTCGAACGAAGACGGCGACATGGTGGTGCTCGCAGCCGGCCGCGCGTTCGAACACGTCGCGACGAACCCCATGGGAGAGCTGCTCATGGCGACGCCGGCGATCTCCGAGGGCGTGATGTACGTTCGCTCCGTGAACAGTGTCTTTGCGATCGGATCCGTTCGCGAAGCCCGTCGCGCCGGGATGTAACAAGCCAGGATCGCAAGGGCAACGTTGTCTTTTGTCGTCCCCCTTCGTTAGAGTTGCGGGACCGGTCAAGACGAAGGATCCCCATTTTGACTCACTACGCTCCGCCCTCCACCAGCCACTACGACGGCTCGCGTGCCCGTCGCGTAGACGAGTGGTCCTTTCGTCGAGCCGCAGCCGCGGGAACGCTCACTCTGATCCTCTGCGTGGGTTTGCTGTCGCCCGTTCGCGCGACACTCCCGCAAGACGCTCAGGACTCGGCAACCGCCCGACCGCGGCTCGTCATCCTGCTGGCCGTGGATCAGATGCGGGCCGACTACCTCGATCGGTTCAGAGACCAGTTCGACGGCGGCTTTCACATGCTCCTGGAGCAGGGTGCTGTGTTCACCAACGCCCATCAGGCGCACGCGATCACCGCGACGGCGCCGGGGCACGCATCGATGCTTTCGGGCCTGTACCCGCGTAACCACGGTGTCATCGACAACGATTGGTTCGACCAAGAGCGGCAACGCGCCGAGCGCGCCGCACTCGACCCCGACTACAGGGTCGTGGGGCTCGACCCCTACAGCGATTCCCGCGGCCCCACCGGCTCGCCCTACCAGTTCCGCGGCACCAGCCTGACCGGGTGGCTGCGCAAGGCCGACGAGCGGTCGCAGGCGGTATCGATCTCGCGCAAAGATCGCGCCGCGGTGTTGATGGCGCCGGAGGCCGAGCACGTCTACTGGTTCCATTGGAGCGGCCGCTTCGTGACCAGCACCTACTATCGCGACACGCTGCCCGAGTGGGTGGGACGGTTCAACGCCACGGACTGGATCTCGGATTTTGCCGGTGCTTCGTGGACCCTGCTGCAGGCCGAGGCGCTTTATGCGGCATCGCGGCCCGACGACTATATGGGCGAAACGCGCCTCCGTGAATCCGGCAACAGTTTCCCGCACAAGCTGCCGAGCGATCGTCGAGAGCTCGGCAATATGATCGCCTCCACCCCGTTCATGGATTGGGCGACGCTCGAGATCGGCCGCGAGGCGGTTACGGCACTGGAACTGGGCGCCGACGACGCCCCGGACCTGCTCGCCATCAGCCTTTCCGCGACGGACGCCGTCGGCCACGCGTTCGGCCCCTTCAGTCGGGAGATCCACGACCATCTGCTACGACTGGACGCGGAGCTCGCCGGCTTCTTCGAGTTCGTCGATCAATCGGTGGGCCTCGATCGGACCATCATCGCGTTGACCTCCGACCACGGCGTCGCGCCGCTGCCCGAGTTCAGCGCCGACGAGGGCATCGACGCCGAGCGCCTCGACGGCGGCGCGCTCCTCAACGAACTGGACAATCACATTTCAGAGATTTTCGGCGAGGGACGCTGGTTTGGAGCCTACTCGTACGGATGGTTGCAGCTCAACCGCTCGGTGTGCACGCAAAACAACGTGGATCCCGGACAGGTTCTGGCGGCGGCAGAAACCTATCTGAGGGCGCGGGACGAAGTCGCCGCCGTCTACTCACGCACCGACCTCGATATCGGACGTGCCCCCCAGACCGATCTCGAAGCGCGTGTTCAACGAGCGTACTATCCACCTCGTGCCGGCGACCTGTACATCATCCACCCGCCGTTTTCGATCTGGCAGGCGGGAGCGGCAGCCAACCACCAGTCGCCATACTTCTACGACAGCCACGTTCCGTTGATCCTTCACGGCCCGGGGATCGTTCCCGGGCGTTTCGGCCGATCCGTGGAGATCGTCGACCTCGCGCCGACGCTCGCCGAGCTACTGGCGGTCACACCCGAGAACGCGATCGACGGCCGTGTGCTGCGCGAGGCACTCCTCCGTTAGTTTAGTGTCCCACGTCGAAACGAACGGACCTCGCCGCAAGCTCGCGCCTTCCCGTCTGCAGCGACGGCGGCGTGATCAAGCAGTTTGCCTTTCGAACGACCTCTGTCTACAGTTCGACGATCTTCCCCCGCCCCCGTTTCCTCCGTCGCAATCGCTCCCCATGAGTCGCGCCACCACCAGCCCTCCCTGCGAACCTACGTCCCCACACAGAGTCGGCAAGCTCGTCCTCACCATAGCGATTGCCCTGTGCGCAGCGGGCGCCCACGCCGACCACCTTCCGCGAGGCGTCGCTACGGACGGCGAGTCCTCTCGGGCGCCGGAGTCTCCCACCGCGCCGGCGCCGCAGGCATCGGACAATGCGCGGAGGCCAAGGGAATCGGGCACGGCGCCGGCGCCGCAAGCATCCGGCGCGGCGCCGCTCCTACTGGTCATCTCGGTGGACCAGATGCGGGCCGACTACCTCGAACGCCTCGGCCCGTCCCTCACCGGCGGCTTCCGCCGCCTTCTCGATGAGGGAACGGTCTTCACCAACGCCCTCCACGGCCACGCCATCACCGCTACCGCCCCCGGTCACGCCGCCATCCTGTCGGGACTGTACCCGCGCGACAGCGGCATTATCGACAACACCTGGTACGACCGCGTACTGGACCGACGCGAGCGCGCCGCCAACGACCCCGACTACAAGCTCGTCGGCATGGATGTTCCCGACGACGGCCCCGGCGGATCGCCGAAGCAGTTCGAAGGGACGTCATTGGTCGGGTGGCTGAAGCAGCAGAACCCCCGCACCCGAGCCGTATCGATCTCACGCAAAGATCGCACCGCCGTGCTCACTGCCCCGGAGGCCGAACACGCCTACTGGTTTCACGGGAGCGGCAGTTTCGTCACCAGCACCTACTACCGCGACGAAGTGCCCGACTGGGTCGAGGACTTCAACGAGAGTGATTGGCTCGGCGATCATCTCGGCGGCAAGTGGGAGCTGTCGCGGCCGGAGGTCGACTACCTCGGCTTCGGCTCGCGACCCGACGACTACGAAGGCGAGCGTGGCGCCCGTGGCTTCGGCAATGTGTTTCCCCACCAGCTGCCCGACGAGCGCCGGCCCCTGGCCACGCGGATTCTCACGACACCTTTCATGGACGAGGCCACGCTGCGCCTGGGTAAGATCGCCGTGGAGGAGCTGGACCTCGGCGGCGACGAGGTCACCGACGTGCTGGTGCTCGGACTGTCGTCGACGGACGCGGTCGGCCACTCTTTCGGCCCGTTCAGCCGCGAGATTCACGATCAGATTCTTCGCCTCGACGTGTTGCTCGGCGAATTCTTCGACCATGTCGATGACACCGTGGGCCTCGACCGCACGCTCATCCTCCTGACCGCCGACCATGGCGTTGTGCAGTTGCCGGAGTACAGCCGCGAGTTGGGGAAAGACGCCCGACGCCTGCGCATGGCGGACGTCATCGACGGCATCGACGAGCACGTCGTCGACCAATATGGCGGTGAAGGTTGGTTTTCCAGTCACTCGTACGGCTGGCTGCACCTCGACCGCAAACAAGCAGCGGAAAGGGGGGTGGACCCGAAGGCGATCGTCGACAAGGCGGCGGAGTATGTGCGCTCGCTCGACTTCGTCGCCGCGCTGTACACGCGGGAGCAGCTCATGGCCGATAGAGAGCCCGCAGACGAAACCGAGCTTGCCGCTCGGCGCAGCTTCTACGCCGACCGTGCCGGTGACCTCTACCTGGTCCACCAACCGTACTCACTCTGGCAAGTCGGCTCGGCCGCCAACCACCAGTCACCCCATCTGTACGACCGGCACGTTCCGTTGATCCTGCGCGGCCCCGGGATTGCTCCGCGCACCTTCGACGAGCCCGTCGCCATCGTCGATATCGCGCCTACCCTCGGGGCGCTTCTGGGTGTCGAGGTTCCCCAGGGTCTCGAAGGCAAGCGGCTGCCGGGGTTCTGAGGGGGGCGGCACCTGCCCACAGACGCTCGGCCGCGCGGCCTACGAAGTGGTCGGTTGCTGCCCTTCGGAAGCAGCGGCCTCCCGGGCGTTGGAGACCGCGGGTTCGGGTTCAGGGGCCACGACCCTCGGCCTCGCGGAGGCCAAGCGCCGCCGACGAACGAACTCACCGATCGCCAACGAGCCGTTGAGCAGGCTGTCGACCGGCAAGACGCCTGCGATCTTGTAGCGTCCCGCCGCCGTGAGCGCCGCGGAGGCCATGCAGCCGCAATCGGCACAATCGGGATTGCCACCGAACTGGCAGGGCACCACCGCCGACTTCAGATCGGCGGAGACACACTCGACCGTGCGCGCGAAGATGCAATCTTCGGGAGATTTCGGCGGGCTGTCGTAGGCCGCTGCGGTGCGGTCGCCGATGTCGAGCTTGGGGTACATACGATGCAGGCGCTTGAGATCGGCGACAACCGCCTGGCGATCTTCCGGCAGCAACCGCTCCTCGGAAACCTCACCCACCTGCGGCGTATACAGGCTGATCCAAATACGACGGGTAGTATCCATCGCCGACCACTGGTTGATGAACTCCTCGAGATAACCCTCACGTCGTACCTGCTGCCTCGTGACCGTGCAGTGAACGGTTAACCCGTGACCCCGGATGTTTTCGATGATCTTCTCGTACGTGGCAGGGGCGCGGCGGGCGTCGTGCTCGGGTTGCAGGCCGTCGATGGAGACGCTGATCGAGAGGTCCTTGATGCTCGCCCATTCGATCGGGATGCGGGTCACCGCGCTGGTAACCACGTGGGCGTGTACACCACGCTCCGACAGCATCGGCAGAATGATGCTGAGCTCCTTGTGTCGTACAAGCGGTTCGCCGCCGATGATCGAAACGTGCAGCGGTTTGTGCTTGTCGATCAGCCCCATCACGCCGTCGACGAGCTCCTGGCCGTGGAGGTCGCGTAGGCCCGCGAGGCGGATCCCCTCGCCGCCGAGGTGATCGTCGCCGTAGGCATAGCAACCGGGACACGACAGAGGGCACTTGCTGGTGATCTCGATCGAGAGGACCGGACGATAACCTTTCAGAATCTGGCCCCACGCGTGGAATACACCTTGCACGACTGCGTCCTCCGGAAGAAACAGACCAACGCGCCCGACAAGTGGCGCGAGAGACGGAGGCTACACCCCGCCGCCGTGAACTGCACGGGCTCTCCGAGAGATTCCTTGGCGGCCTGCTACCACCGGATCAACGCGTTCGAGCGTTACCCGATCCGCCATACTGCGACGACCGAGCCACGCAGCTCTGCCGGCACGAGCCGGCCCCACCGGCCCCAACGCTGAGCCGCGTCGGTACCCAGCAACACGGCGCCCCGCGCCGCCAGATCGCGATACAGGTCGAGCGGGCAGGCGTAGTAGACGGCGTCGCTGTCACCGCCGCGAACGTCGTCGCCCAAACGCGGTTCCCTGTACAGGTAGCGAGGCTCTTTCGTCAGGCGCTTGCCGGCGCAGATGCGCAGGTTCTGTGCCAGCCACCGCACCGCGCCGGCGCGATCGGCGACACCAAACGCGAATCGCGTGCGCCCCTTGATGAGGTCCTGTGTCGGCGTCAACAGCGACGCATGGTTGGGAATGCCGACCACCAGGTAGCCGGGGCGTCGCAAGACCCGCAACGACTCCGCGATCGCGACTTGCACCGACGGCAGATGCTCAACGACCTGAAAACACGTCACGAGATCGAAGCTCCGGTCGGCAAAGGGCAACTCCAGGGCGTCGCCACCGACGGCGACGTGCGGCGCGCCGCGCCCGTGGATCGCAGCCAAGTTCGTTCGCGAGAGCTCCAGCCCCACGACACGTCCGGGCCGGCGCTCTTCGATGAATCCATCCAGCGCCGCGCCGCTGCCGGCCCCGAGCTCGAGCACTCCGTCGACCCCCTCCGGCACGAAGCGCACCATCGTGCCGATGTACTTGCGAAAGTAGCTCTCGTCGTGCCCCGCCACCTGGGCTTCGTAGTCCGCGGCGTCGCGGTAAAAGCGGCGCATGCGGGAGCGCAGGCCGGCATCAGGCTCCTCGGCCACGACGCGGGGAGTCGGAAAGCGCTCAGACACGGGATGCAAGCGACCTCGAAGATGACATAGGGGACAGCTTCACACTCCGACCGGCCGGGCGGCAAACGCCCGCCGCCCCCGGAGCCGCGTGTTCGGGTAGCATGCCGGTTACCGATCCCCGCAATCGAGTGTGCTGTCTCCAACATAGCTTGACACTTGCAGAGGGAATTGCGGGCGAGATCAAGGAAGGGCGAGGAAGGCGATGCTTTGGCATCGTCGACGAGCCCTGACGCTGAGATCGCGCGCAATTCCCTCTGCCCGAAGGGTAGCGGCGGGACGGGGCGATTCCTTTGTCGCGGCTCCTCGACGATGTATGAACATCGCCGTCGTCGCCTCTCCGCAGACTCGCCCCGTCGCGCTCGCTACAAGTGTCAA
>CAYSHI010000466.1:0-3332 GCA_964430745.1 uncultured Acidobacteriota bacterium
GAATTCTCCCTTCGAGTCGTCGCCGCTGTTCCATGGTTGGCACGGGGAGTCGTCTTGTTGGGCGGCGGCGGGACGTGGCAGGTCCGAGCCGGCAACCGGGGATCTGAGGGAGGGGTGTGATCTCGATGCTGTCCTCTCGCGTGTGTTTGCGATCCGCAAGCGCGGCGAAGCCGCTCGAATACCCGCACTTCACGCGAAGGGCAGTATCGAGATCACGCCCCTCCCGTGAACCTCAGACGCGGCGCAGCCGCTCAAGTACCCGCACTTCACGCGAAGGGCAGTATCGAGATCACGCCCCTCCCGTCTACCTCCAACGAGCCCGCTCGTAACTAAGCTTCGCCGCCGCCCGTACCGCCCGGCTTCTGCCGAAAAACATACTGCTCGACAAGCAGCAGATTCTCCGACTGCCGCGTGACGTCGAGCAATTCGTTGAACGTGGCCTCTTCCTCGAGCTGCTCCTCGACGAACCACTGCAGAAAATGGTTGGTCGTGTGGTCCTTCTCGCTCAGCGCCAGATCGACCAGCTCGTGGATGCAGCGGGTCACTTCCTGTTCCTGCTCGAGCCCCATCTCGGCGATCTGTTCGAGCGACTCGAATTCGGCGACCGGCTCGGGAATCGCCGGGATCACGGGCTTCTCGCTGGCGGCGATCAGGTAGTGGAGGAACTTCATCGCGTGCTCGCGCTCCTCGTCGGATTGCGCGTAGAAGAAGCCCGAGAGCTCCTTCAAGCTGCGCTCGTCGAGGTATATGGCCATCGCCAGATACTGGTTGGCGGCGGAGAGCTCGCGCCCGAGCTGGGCGTTGAGCTCCTCGACCATCTTGCTGGAGAGCTTGGCCATCGGCCTGTCCTTTCCGTTCGTGTTCGCGACCGCCCGCGGGCGGCCGTTACGCTCCCTCGTGGGCTTGCTCGGCAACCTCGCGCACGGCCTCGACGACATAGCGCACCTGCCCTTTCGTCAGCGAAGAAGCGGAGGGCAGATAGAGGCCGTCGGCGCAGAACTTTTCGGCCACGGGAAACGATTGACCTTCATAGCGGTCGTAGTAAATCGGCTGGAAGTGGATGGGAATGAAGAACGTACGGGTCTCGATGCCGCGGGAAGCCAGGGCCTCGCGCAACTGATTTCGCGTCAAGCCGTAGGCCTCGGCGTCGACGAGGATGCCGTACATCCAGAAGACGTTTTCGACGTCACCGACTTCGGGAGGCGTGGTGATGCCATCGACGCCCGCGAGCAGATCGCTGTACAGAGCCGCGTTGCGGCGACGCGAGGCGACGTAATCGTCGAGCTTCTCGGTCTGCGCGACGCCGACGGCGGCCTGCAGGTTGGTCATGCGGTAGTTGAAGCCCAGGTATCGGTGCCAGAAATGGCGCTCCGTCGAGAAGGCGTGGTCGCGGAGGTTGCGCGCCAGCGCCGCGATCTCTTCGTTGTTGGTCGTGATCATCCCCCCCTCGCCGGTGGTAATGATCTTGTTTCCGTAGAAGGAAAAGCAGGCCGCGTCGCCGAGTCCACCGACGCGCCGTCCCTTGTAGCGCGCGCCATGCGCCTCCGCCGCATCCTCGATCACCCACAGGCCGTGTTTGTCGGCAATCTCCGAGAGCGCATCCATATCGACCGGGTGCCCGTAGGTGTGTACCGGAATGATCGCCTTGGTTTTCGGCGTGATGGCGTCTTCGACCTGGTTGAGGTCGAAGTTCCAGCTCGACGTCTCGCTGTCGACAAGCACCGGGGTCGCCCCCGTGTAGCGCACGCAGTTGGGCGTGGCGATCATGGTGAAGGTCGGCAGGATGACCTCGTCGCCGGGCTCGAGCCCGAGCACCGCCATGGCCAGGTGCAGGGCGGTGGTGCCGTTGGTGCAGGCGACGCCGTGCTCCGCCTCGCAGGCGGCCGAGAACGTGCTCTCGAACTCGGGAATGTAGCGCCCCGCGGAAGAGATCCAATTGGTGCGGATGGCCTCCGTCACGTACTCCAGCTCGTTGCCGGCCAGCGTCGGCTCGCACACCGGAATGAACGAGGTCTCGTGCAGGGACTGGGTGACCGGAATGCGTTGGAGCTGCACCTGCACGGTCGGTTCGCGCCCCGGAATCGCCGAAGGATCCGGCAGCTCCGGATCGGCCGCGGGCTGTATCAGCGGTGGCTTATCACGCCCCATGCGAAAGCTCCTTTGAAGCGGCCGTCAGTGGCACCGCGGGCGCCTCAGGCCGCGGCCGGCTCTTCTTCCTGCTTCGGCGGTCCGGCACGCAAGCCGGCGACGATGCGGGCAAACTGGTCGACGTCGCCGCCGCCCTTGCCGTCGAGGCCCTCGCGGAGCATCGAGGCGATGGCGTCCGCCGGCGGCGCCGCCTCGGTCGTCGAGACGCCGCAGATGGTGCCCGGCGCGGAGACGCCGGCTCCGAGACGCGCCAATCCCGTGGGCGTCAGCAGGTAGGCAAGCGTCTGCGGGTGGGTGCGATACTGCGTGCCGCGCTCCGCCGGTGGGGCGATCTTCTTCTTGCCCGAATGGCTCTTGGCGCAACAGGTCGGGCTGAAGCGGTTGTATGCATCCGGCGTGAGATCGGCGAGGTGCTCACCGCGTCGGCTGGGCACCGTCATGCGCGCCACCTGATACGCCCGCCGCCGGTCGACCGCTGCGGACGAGATGCCGTAGCGAGCCGCCTCCTCGTTCGTCCGGGCGATGACGTCGTCGATCGGCTTACGCCAGCGGCCGAACGGCAGGTAGGTGTGCGCCCAGTAGGTGAGCTGCTCGGCGAAGCCCTTGCCGCGGGTCATGAACAGATCTGCCAGCATCGATCAATCCTCCATGAGAACTCGTCAGGGACCGCCGCAGCAGGTCAGGATCTGCGTCCCGGCCGGTCGAAACAGGCGGCGAAATTGATACTACATCAAGACCGAGCCGACTTCTGACTCTCGCGCCGCACCGCTCATCCGGGTAGCCTTGCGCTCGACATGAGCGATCCCGAGCTTCCGACCATCGACGACATTCGCGCGGCGGCCGCGCGTGTCGCACCGCACCTGCATCGGACGCCGATGATCGGCAGCGAGACACTGTCGCGCAGGTGCGGCCTCGATCTGCTTCTCAAGTGCGAGAGCCTGCAAAAGACCGGTTCGTTCAAGCCGCGCGGCGCGATCAACCGCATCGCCACCCTCGACCACGACAGCGCCGCCCGCGGCGTCATCACGATCTCCGCCGGCAACCACGCGCAGGGGGTCGCCTACGCCGCCGGGCGACTCGGTGTGCACGCCGTCGTGGTCATGCCCGAGACGGCGGTGGCCAGCAAGGTGGCGGCCGCTCGCGGCTACGGCGCCGAGTGCGTGCTGCACGGCGACGTGCACGCG